>NZ_JALJEA010000019.1:0-56275 GCF_023242405.1 Pseudomonas sp. MWU12-3088 | reverse complement strand
AGCTGGCGGGTGGGTTGAACCAGTACCGGTACGTGCCGAATCCGACGGGGTGGGTGGATCCGTTGGGGTTGAACTCCAATTGTCCGCCGCCGAATAAACCGGGATGTTCGGTGCCCGATGATGTCAGTGGTTCAAAGGTAAATAAAGGTGAACCACTACCCCCTACCATTTTTTTCGAGGTAGACCCGAAAACCTTGATACGAACGCATGCAATAGTAGGAAAAGGCTCAACTAAACGAGTAGAAAAGTTAAGACAAGACATGCGAACTGTCGGGTATGACAATGAATTCCCCATCGACGTGGCAGAACACAACGGCAACCTCTATATTTTAGATGGCCACCATCGCGCAGCGGCTGCGCGGCAAACCTCAACTAACGTAACAATAAACTTAGTAACCAACATAAAAGAACATAAAGGAATTCTAAACACTATCGAAGAAGTCTTAGAATCGGCAGCTAACACTGGCCACGACAGATTGGAGCATCACAGAAGAAGATGAGAGAACAAGACAGTACCCTTGAAGATCTAATAACTGATTTTTTATACAAAGTAGATATCGGCACGAAGCTGCTGGAGGAACAATTTGGCACGCGAAATATTTTGAGGTTATGGCGCTCCAATCAGATACAACGATGCGGAAAAATAACAGATACAGTGGAATACGAACTGCACGGTGTGGGGTGCGCTATCCACTTCCCTACAGAGTCTGTGGATTTCGACTACGGATCAAACAATAGAATCGATGGTTTTGATATTTGGCGTCTCTACATTTACGCCAGTGACAGACCTTTGAAATACAAAAAATACTGCGACAAAAACGAACTAAAAAAAGAATTCAACGAGTATTTGGCGTTAAATAAGATAGAAAAAATGTCTGCTTCGGATAACCTGTACATCCTCAAAAAACCAGAATGATTAGGTCCAGGTGTGAAGTGCCGATACTCACACCTCGGGCTTGCCCAGCAATCACTCATCATCATCAAAATCCTCATACTCAAGCTCTTCCCCCTCACCCTCCCAAAGCGGAACCGTCGCATCATCCATCAACGACCCCGGGTCTTCATTCCCCGGATCATTGATAAACGGCAACCCGCTCGGGCCTTTTTCTTCCTTGCCTTCGGTTTCGGGAGTCATGGTGCACCTCGGAAGCTCAGCGTGTAGACGTTCGAAAAGTATGGTCGCTAAACGTTCCGGCGCATTACGCGGGAAAACAAAAAACCCGGCACAAGGCCGGGTTTCAGTCACTCCGCTTGCTCAGCGGTGACGATATTTGTGTTTGTGCTTGTGGCCGCCACCGGAATGCGATTTTCCACCATCGCCTCCCAGGCTGTTGCCCACTGCACCACCTGCCGCGCCGCCGAGTCCGGCACCGACAGCCGAGCCGGTAGATCCACCGACGCTGTTGCCCAGCACTGAACCACCCGCCGCGCCAAGACCACCACCAATGGCGGCTTCCGTACGATTACGCTTGTTCGCTCCGACGGCACTGCCGGCTGCACCGCCAACGCCCGCTCCCACTGCGGCACCGGTGCTACCGCCGAGTTGTCCGCCGACCACGTTACCCAGCACACCACCCAGACCACCACCGACCGCCGCGGAACCATCGCCGGCAGCCATGGCGCCTTGCGCCACGAGCAATCCTAAAACCAACGCAGTTAAAGTCGATCGCATACAGACCTCGCAGGTCCCGGATCGGGACGGTACGCCCGGAAGGGGCTATACGGAATTGGAGGCGAATTCCGGAAAAACGTTCAGCAACGAAAAGGCCCGGCATAAAGCCGGGCCTTTTCAGACATGCATTCGCAATCAGTGACGCTTGTGGCCCTTGGACAGGTTGCTGCCCACCGCGCCGCCCGCTGCGCCGCCCAGGCCGGCGCCGATGGTCGCGCCGTTCTTGCCACCCAGGCTGTTGCCGATGATCGAACCACCTGCCGCGCCTACACCGCCGCCAATGGCCGCTTTGGTACGGGCACCTTTCTTCGCTGCCAACGCACCGCCAGCCGCGCCAGCCAGGCCAGCGCCGATGGCCGCGCCGCTGCTGCCGCCCATTTTCTGGCCGACCACATTACCCAGCGCGCCACCCAGGCCACCACCCAGTGCGGCGGTACCATCACCGGCCATTGCACCTTGAGCGACCAGAAGCCCCAGAACCAGAGCAGGCAGAGTTAAACGCATGACGAAAACCTCAAAAGAAGGAAGAAAAAGGGCGCAGATTGAATGCTGTTGCCGCGGCAATGTCCAGTGCCACAGCGCACTTGGCGCCGATTGGACAGCGATTTTAGAAAAGGTTTTATCACAGGCAAAAAAAAGCCCGCTGGGGAGACGGGCTGGAGACTTGCTTTCTAACGGATGGCTTCACCCTACGTAGACCGGTGTGAAAAGTTTGTGAAAGAAACCGGACGATTCCGCAATTTCTGTAGGACGCTTCTCTAGAAAATCAGCAATCAAAAACCCCGCTCAATGGCGGGGTTCTGTGGCATCCGGATTACTTCCTGGAACGTGTCGTCACCTTGGGCAGAAATTTCGCTTTCGGCCCCTTGGGTGCTGTCGACTTGATCTTGCCGGTCTGCACCGGATCTTCGCCAAAGCCCGCCTGATACTCGGTCTGGCCACAGCGCACGCAATTGTTGAATGGAAATTCAGCCCCGTCGTCTTCGATGTACGGATCAGTCATCTCTTCACCCCTTTCAAAAGCGGGCCGATACCGGCAAGACCCTTTTGCCTGAAAAAATATCGACCTCCAAGGCTTTTGAGACTAGCCGGTCATTCCTGGACTTGTGATTCAGATCGCCCGAAGCCCGACGAATGGCCTACAGAAATTAAACACAATGTTCAGACCGCTGGTCCTACGGAGCTAAAGATTCCCACCCACAGGCCGTTGCCCTTTTTCCTACGCAATGAATCTCAAGGAGAGAACATGGAAATCAAAGGATTCCCGCCAATGCCTGTTGTAAAGCTCACGGACGAGCAGATCGCCGCCGCTAAAGCCGCGGCGGAAAAATTCAAGGAGAAGGTTGCCTCGGGTGAAATCGTCATCAAGCCACTGGACGGACCTAGTCCAGTGCAGCCTGGCAAACCTGGCGTCATCTACCATCCAGATCCGGTCCAGCCTGGCGGTACGCCAATGGTTGCAATCGATACGCCCCTGACCTACGACTCGAAAGGCACTGTCGTACTCAAACCGCAGGGCTGATTCATGGCAAGGAGCCCATTCCATTGAATGGGCTCCAACGATCAACGCAACTTGACCGCCGTACCGGTCGCAAACACCACAACCATTCCGCCCTTCCCCGCCGGCATGCTGATCTCGAAATCCACCCCGACCACCGCATCAGCCTGCAAGGCCCGCGCACGCTCCTTGATCTCGTCAGTCGCCTGAACACGCGCCTCTTTCAACGCCCGCTCCAACGTCTGCGAACGCCCACCGAAAAAGTCCCGCATCCCGGCGAACATATCGCGAATCACATTCACGCCCTGCACCGACTCGGCACTGACAACATCCAGATACGCCGTGATCTGCCGGCCTTCGATGGAGTGAGTGGTGGAAATGATCATGGAAGTCGTCCTTTTACATACAAATAAAGCCGCGATTGTACTGCCCCGGCAAAGTGAAGCCGAACCCAACTCTGTGAGCAAAAAAATCCGGACGCCAGAATGCACAAAACCCCTGGTTTCTCTCGAAACCAGGGGTTTTGTTTACATCGAATTTGGCGGTGAAGGAGAGATTCGAACTCTCGATACAGTTTCCTGTATACACACTTTCCAGGCGTGCTCCTTAAGCCACTCGGACACTTCACCGTATCTCTTCAAACATGTTCTGTCTGTCGAGGCGCGCTAATGTAGTCGAAAGCTTTTCTGATGGCAAACTTTTTTTCAGAATTTTCATGCGGTTAAGAGAAAAAGTCGTTTCCGCTGTCGATGGGCCATGGCGATCCGGCCAATCTCGGGTGGGCGCGGCCCTTCTATATAGGCGCGCAGGCGTTTGTCGTGGGGCACGTTGCGGCGGATCAGCCGCTCAAGGGTGACCGGCGGGTCAGTCACAGTGCTTTACCTGACCGGCGACGGTGGGTAACGTCTGCCCATCTTTCTTATAAGGAATTGCGCCATGAGCGACCTGATTGCCTACCACCTCGAAGACGGTATCGCGACCCTGACCCTGAGCAACGGCAAGGTCAACGCCATTTCCCCGGACGTGATCGCGGCCTTCAACGCGGCGCTGGATCAGGCGGTGGCGGATCGTGCAATCGTGATCATTACCGGCCAGCCGGGCATTCTCTCCGGCGGCTACGATTTGAAAGTGATGACCGCTGGCCCTAAAGAGGCCGTGTCGCTGGTAACCGCCGGTTCGACTCTCGCCCGCCGCCTGCTGTCGCACCCGTTCCCGGTGATCGTTGCCTGCCCGGGCCATGCCGTGGCCAAAGGTGCATTCATTCTGTTGTCTGCCGACTATCGTATCGGCGTCGACGGCCCGTTCAGCATTGGTCTGAACGAAGTGCAGATCGGTATGACCATGCACCACGCCGGCATTGAACTGGCCCGCGATCGCCTGCGTCGCTCGGCCTTCCACCGTTCGGTGATCAACGGCGAAATGTTCGATCCGCAAAGCGCTGTGGACGCCGGTTTCCTTGACAAGGTGGTTTCTGCCGAGGAACTGCAAGGTGCCGCCCTCGCCGCCGCACGTCAGTTGAAGAAGATCAACATGACCGCGCACAAGAACACCAAGCTCAAAGTGCGCAAGGCGCTGCTGGAAACCCTGGATAACGCGATCATTCAGGACCAGGAACACCTGGGCTGACCCCCTTCGTTCCGCTAAAGAAAAGCCCGACCGTCGTGTCGGGCTTTTTCTTACATGCGCGGTTTAAAACTCTTCGGCAGCTCTAGGACGCCTCTGACCGCCAAGTCGGAAACATGCGCTTAAACATCGCCCATCTCCGGACTCTATAGCGGCAATTGCCGAAAACAGTGCACATCCGTACACTGCGCCACCTTTTGTCCCGGTGGGCCTGAAAATGCTGTTTGTGTTTCGTATGTTATTGATGGGCCTGCACTTTATGCTGGCGGGTGTGCTCGGGGTGATTCTCGGGCTGTGCCGGCCATTCAATCCGGACAACAGTCGTCTGTGCGCCCGTCTCTATGCCCTGCCGGCAATGTGCATTCTGCGCCTGCGAGTGAAGGCCGACGTCGGTCAGCTGATGAACAAGCCCGACAGCTGCGTGATCATCGCCAACCACCAGTCCAACTATGACCTGTTCGTGTTCGGCAACGTCGTGCCGCGACGGACCGTGTGCATCGGCAAAAAAAGCCTGAAATGGGTGCCGCTGTTCGGGCAGCTGTTCTGGCTCGCCGGCAACGTGTTGATCGATCGTGGGAACGCGCACAAGGCGCGCCAGTCGATGCTGACGACCACCGACACCTTGCAGCACAAAGACACCTCGATCTGGGTGTTCCCGGAAGGCACGCGCAACCTGGGCGAAGAACTGCTGCCGTTCAAGAAAGGTGCGTTCCAGATGGCCATCGCCGCCGGTGTACCGATCGTCCCGGTGTGTGTCAGCAGCTACATCAAGCACATGCGCCTGAACCGCTGGCGCAGCGGGAAAATCCTCATACGCTCGCTGCCGGCAATTCCTACCGCCGGCCTGACCATGGACGACATGCCCATGCTCATCAGCCAGTGCCGCGAACAGATGCGCGAGTGCATCGATGCGATGGATCGGCAGCTTCAGGCTGCGTGAAAAAGAAACCCGCCCTGTGCGGGTTTTCTTTTGCCCGGTGAACTGTGCAGATTTCACTGACTCTCAAGCAGCGACACGGCTAAGCTGAAGCCATGCCTCCCCTGCCATCTGCCAAGAAGAAGTGAACCACCACCATGGGTCGAGTTGTTGCTGCTGCGGTATACAGCGCCGGTAAGAAAGTCACCAATATTTCCCTCGATGAAGGCGCTGCCTGGGCCGCCAAGACCGGACACTTCGTCTGGATCGGCCTCGAAGAGCCGAACGCCCAGGAGCTGGCCAATCTGCAGCGCCAGTTCAACCTGCATGAACTGGCCATTGAGGATGCCCTGGAAAAACACAGCCGTCCGAAACTGGAAACCTTCGGCGACGCGCTGTTCATCGTCACCTACTCCCCCGTTCGCGAACACGGCATCCTGCAGTTCATCGAAACCCACATCTTCGCCGGCAAGGGCTACATCATCACCGCCCGCAATGGTCATTCGGCGTCCTACGCTCATGTCCGTCAACGCTGTGAGGCGCGGCCGCTGTTGCTGGAACACGGGGAAGATTTCGTACTGTATGCGCTGCTGGATTTCGTGATCGAAAACTATCAGCCGGTGGGTGAAGCGATCCACGCCGAGATCGACGAACTGGAGCGCAACGTGTTGTGCAGCGCGCTGAATGAGCACGACATCCAGAAGCTTCATGGCCTGCGCCGCGATGTATTGCGCTTGCGTCGATACGCGGCGCCGATGGTGGAGATCGGCGAAGAGTTGCAGAAGCTGAGCTTCCCCTTCATCGACAAGAACATGCGCCCTTACTTCCGCGATGTGCAGATCCATGTCACGCGGCAGATGGAAGACCTGACCACCCTGGCCGACATTGCGAGCCAGACCATCGAGATCGGTGTACTGCTGGAGGCGTCACGGCAAAGCGTGGTGCAGCGCAAGTTTGCGGCTTGGGCGGCGATTCTGGCGTTCCCGACGGCGGTCGCCGGGATCTACGGGATGAACTTCCAGAACATGCCGGAGCTGAGCTGGCATTACGGCTATTTCGCCGTGCTGGGCTTTATCACCGTGGGTTGCGTGGGGTTGTGGGCGAGCTTCAAGAAATCGGGCTGGCTGTAAGGAAAAAAGCCCCCGTGCAGGACACGGGGGCTTTCGGGTTCAAGCAGCGTCTGGCTTGTGCGCCACAAAACGCATCATCCATTCCGCCACCGTGGTGCCGTGGTGATCGCTCTCAAGGCTGGCCACACCCTTGCTGTAGATCTGCTCGCCCAGCGCTTCCTGACGCAGATCCAGCAGCGCCCGCGAGTAATCGTGAATGAATTCCGGATGCCCCTGGAAGCACAGCACCTGATCGTTGATGTGATACGCAGCGAACGGACAGAAATCGCTGGAAGCAATCACCGTGGCGTTCTCCGGCAGCGCCGTGACCTGGTCCTGATGACTGATCAACAGGGTCAGCTCTTCACGCACCGGGCTCATCCACGGAGCCTTGGCCGCCAGCTTGTAGTTGTGAGTACCGACGCCCCAGCCCTGGGTCGCACGTTCGCTCTTGCCTCCCAGCAACAGCGCCAGCAGCTGATGGCCGAAGCACACGCCGAGCAGTTTGTCGCCGCGTTCATAGCGGGTCAGCAGGTATTGCTTGAGGGTCTGAATCCACGGATCGGTGCCGAACGAGTCAGCCTTGCTGCCCGTGATCAGGTACGCATCGAAGGTCAGGTCATCACTTGGATAGTCGCCCTGCATCACGTTGTACACCGTGAACTCGGCGGCAATCGGCTGTTGCGAGAACAGGCGCTGGAACATCTGCCCGTATCCCTGATATTCATCGACCAGTTCCGGACGCAGGATGTCGGTTTCCAGAATGCAGATGCGTAGCGACATAAAAAATTCCTGACACTTGATGGGAATAATGCACACCCCAGAGCCTGCCCTGAAACCACCCGGCAAGGCAAGCCCCGGAATGCTTCCCCAACCCGCTAAAACAGCTCGCCGCTGGCAGCCTTTTGCAGCAGCAGCGCTGGCGGTGCGAAACGCTCGCCGTACTGTCCAGCCAGGTACTGCGCCCGCGCGACAAAGTCCTTCACGCCATATTGATTGATGAACTGCAACGCGCCGCCCGTCCAGGCCGCGAAGCCGATGCCGAAGATCGAGCCGACGTTGGCGTCCGCCGTCGACGTCAACACGCCCTCTTCCACACAGCGCACGGTTTCGATGGCTTGCACGAACAGCAACCGGTCACGCACATCCTTCGGCGAGATCTGCCCGTCCGCTTTCTCGAAACGGGGTTTCAGCTCCGGCCACAAGTGTTTCTGGCCACCCGCCGGGTACTCGTAAAAACCGCCTCCTGCCGCCTTGCCCGGCCGCCTGTATTCGTTGAGCAACAAGTCAATCACGGCGAACGCCGGGTGCTCAATCAGCGGTTTCCCTTCTGCTTGCAGGTCTTTGGCCGTTTGTTGACGGATATGGCTCATCAGGCTGAGGGAAACTTCGTCGGAGATCGCCAGAGGCCCGATGGGCATGCCGGCCTTGCGCGCTTCGGTCTCGATCATCGGCGCGCTGACACCCTCACCCAGCATGGCAATGCCTTCGTTAGTGAAAGTGCCGAACACCCGCGAGGTAAAGAAGCCGCGACTGTCGTTGACCACAATCGGCGTTTTCTTGATTTGCAGAACGAAATCAAACCCGCGTGCGAGGGTTTCGTCGCTGGTTTGCGCGCCTTTGATGATTTCCACCAGTGGCATTTTCTCCACCGGGCTGAAGAAATGCAGGCCGATGAACTTGCTCTGATCCGGCACCGCAGCCGCCAGGCCGGTGATTGGCAAAGTCGAGGTGTTTGAAGCGATCACCGCTTCAGCGCCGACCACCTGCTGCGCCGCTGCCGAGACCTTGGCCTTGAGCTCACGATCCTCGAAAACTGCCTCGATGATCAGATCGCAACCTGCCAGATCGGTGTCATTTTCAGTGGTCTGGATGCGCGCCAGCACCGCTTCACGCTGCTGGGCGGTCATTTGCCCCCGGGCGACTTTCTTGTCCAGCAATGCCGCCGAATGCGCCTTGCCCTTTTCGGCAGCCGCGAGGCTGATGTCCTTGAGCACCACATTGATTCCGGCCGAGGCACTGACATAGGCGATTCCCGCGCCCATCATCCCGGCGCCGAGGACGCCCACGCGCTTCGTCACATAAGGCGCAAAGCCCTGCGGACGCGAACCGCCGGCGTTGATTTCATTGAGCTGAAACCAGAAGGTGCCGATCAGGTTTTTCGAGATCTGGCCGGTGGTCAATTCAGTGAAATAACGGGTTTCGATCAGGTGCGCGGTATCAAAATCCACCTGCGCACCCTCCACCGCCGCGCAGAGAATTTTCTCCGGCGCCGGCATCGTGCCCTGGGTTTTGCTGCGCAGGATCGACGGCGCAATCGCCAGCATTTGCGCGACTTTCGGGTTCGACGGCGTGCCGCCGGGAATCTGATAGCCCTTCACATCCCAACGCTGCACGGCCGCAGGATTGGCCAGAATCCAGGCCCGGGCCTTGGCCAGCAGCTCTTCGCGATCGGCTGCCAGTTCATCGATCAAACCGGCCTGCAACGCCTGTTGCGGGCGGACTTTCTTGCCTTCGAGCAGATACGGCAGGGCTTTTTCGATGCCAAGCATGCGCACCATACGCACCACTCCGCCGCCGCCCGGCAACAGGCCGAGGGTCACTTCCGGCAAACCGAGTTGCACCGACGCATCGTCCAGTGCCACGCGGTGGTGGCAGGCCAGGCAGATTTCCCAGCCGCCGCCGAGCGCCGCGCCGTTGATCGCCGCAACCACCGGTTTGCCGAGGGTTTCCAGGGTGCGCAACTGGCCCTTGAGGGTCAGCACCATGTCGTAGAAGGCCTTGGCTTCGGGCTTGCCGACCTTGATCAGTTCATTCAGGTCGCCGCCGGCGAAGAAGGTCTTTTTGGCCGACGTGATGATCACCCCGGCGATGTCATCTTTTTCCGCGAGCAGTCGGGCGACGCTTTCGCCCATGGCCTCGCGGTACACCGCGTTCATGGTGTTGGCGCTCTGGCCCGGCATGTCGATGGTCAGGAGGACGATGCCGTCCTGGCCTTTTTCGTAACGAATGGCTTGGGTCATGACAGGTTTCCTTGGGGTCAGAGGCGTTCGATGATGGTGGCGATACCCATGCCGCCGCCGACGCACAGCGTCGCCAGGCCGTAGCGCAGGCGCCGGGCTTCCAGTTCATCGAGCAAGGTGCCGAGAATCGCGCAACCCGTGGCGCCCAACGGATGGCCCATCGCAATCGATCCGCCATTGACGTTGACCTTGTCCGGGTCCACGGCCATGTCCTTGATGAATTTCAGCACCACCGAGGCGAACGCTTCGTTGACTTCGAACAGGTCAATGTCTTCGACCCGCAGCCCGGCCTTGGCCAGTGCCTTGCGGGTGGCCGGCGCCGGGCCGGTGAGCATGATGGTCGGGTCGGTACTGGTGACTGCCGTGGCGACAATTCGCGCCCGGGGTTGCAGGCCCAGCTCGCGCCCCTTGGCTTCGGAGCCGATCAGCATCAGCGCCGCACCATCAACGATTCCCGAACTGTTGCCCGGTGTGTGCACATGGTTGATGCGCTCGACATGGCTGTAGACCCGCAGCGCCGTGGCGTCGAAGCCCATCTGGCCGATCATTTCGAAACTCGGCTTGAGCTTGCCCAGTCCTTCGAGGGTCGACTCGGCGCGAATGAACTCATCGTGATCGAGCAGGATGAGGCCGTTCTGATCCTGCACCGGTACCAACGATTTGTTGAACGAACCGCCGGCCCGGGCCCGGGCAGCTTTCTGTTGCGAATGCAGCGCGTAGGCATCGACGTCCTGACGGCTGAAGCCTTCAAGGGTGGCGATCAGGTCGGCGCCGACGCCTTGAGGGGTGAAATGGCTGTGCAGGTTGGTCTGCGGGTCCAGCGCCCAGGCGCCGCCGTCACTGCCCATCGGCACGCGGGACATGGATTCGACGCCGCCGACCACCACCAGCTCTTCGAACCCGGAGCGGACTTTCATCGCTCCCAGGTTCACCGCTTCCAGCCCCGAGGCGCAGAAGCGGTTGATCTGCACGCCAGCGACGCTGACATCCCAATCTGCAACCTGCACAGCGGTCTTGGCGATGTCCGAGCCTTGATCGCCAATCGGCGTGACACAACCGAGCACCACGTCATCGACCTGGCTGGTATCCAGCGCCGTGCGCGCCTGCAGCGCGGTCAGCAACCCGGCCACCAGGTTCACCGGTTTGACGCTGTGCAGCGAACCGTCGGCCTTGCCTCTGCCACGGGGCGTGCGTAATGCGTCGAAAATCAAAGCTTGGGTCATGGCGTTCTCGAACCTGTGCGGTGAGGGAAATTCGTGCCTCCACTCTTGGCCGGGACGGTCACGGATTCAATGACCACAGCGCTCAATGACGTTGACGTGCACGCTCAGACGGACGGTCATTCCCGGCCAGGTTAACCGGTTCAGGTCACCGAGCTGTCTAGCAAAAGGGCGGCAAAGAAGCTGGCAATGGGCCTCATGCCTTTTTAATCGCGACTGGTAGCAAATACATATGAAATGGATCTAAGCCAAGCGTGACGCGGGCCCTAAGGTGAACATGTACGTCGTTGTCGTCGGGTTTTGCCGAGGCAGGCGTTCTTCAACAGGAAGTGCAGCGCTTGCCGTCATGGATATGCAGGCAGGCATCAGGAAATAACAAAAAAGGCGGTCAAGCCATGTTCAAACAACCGAAAGTTCGTCAAGCAGGGCTCATTCTTTTCGCCACGACGCTGTTGTTGATTTTGCCGAACCTGACCAAGGTCATCGGCTGACTCAAGCGGCAGGTATTGCTCATCGCCACTAACAATGTGACTGGCCCGCTTCCCGGGCCAGCGTGGCTGTGCCAACCTTTGCGCACTTCCACGACATGGACGGCGATCACTTGAAAACGCTCATTCTGTTCGGGGCCATGCTGCTGAGCCTGCCCCTGTCTGCCGCGCAGCTGAACCTGGAGCTGGGCGAGAACAGCCGCACCTGGCAGACCGAGGAGTTGCTCAAGCATCCTCAGGTGCAAACCCTCACGGTCAAGAATGATGTGTCCTACAAGAAGGACATGACTTATCGCGCCGTACCGATTGCCGCGCTGCTGAGCGGCATCAAACCCGAAGATCACCTGCAAGCCGTAGCGCTGGACGGTTTTGCCGCAGAGCTGTCCGCCGCGCCGCTACTGAACAACAAAGGCTCACGCGCCTAGCTGGCCATCGAAGACCCGGCCCACCCATGGCCGCCGCTGTCGGAAGGCAAGCACAGCGCCGGGCCGTTCTATCTGGTGTGGACCGATCCGCAGGCCGGCAATATCAGCCCGGAACAATGGCCGTTCGAAGTCGCCAGCATCAAACGCATGGCCCCGGTGGCCGAGCGTTTCCCTGTCCTGCTGCCGGATCCTGCGTTGAAGGCCGACGACCCGGTGAATCAGGGTTTTGCGCTGTTCCAGAAGAACTGTCTGGCCTGCCATCGCCTGAATGGTGGGGGGGATGCGCAGTTCGGGCCGGACCTGAATATTCCGTACAACCCGACCGAGTATTTCGGTGCGGACTTCCTCAAGCACTACATCCGCGATCCGCAGAGTCTGCGTCAGTGGCCGCAGGCGAAGATGCCGGGGTTTTCCGCCGAGGTGTTGCCGGACGCGGATCTGCAGAAGCTGATCGGATATTTGCAGCACATGGCCGGACGCAAGGTTGCGCCCTGATGCCATTCCTTGTGGGAGCGAGCCTGCTCGCGATGCGGTGTGTCAGTCATGCATGTGCTGGCTGAAAGATTGTCATCGCGAGCAGGCTCGCTCCCACAGGAGTAGTGCGTTTATTGCTGCTGGACGGAGATCACCGGTGTCGGCGACACCAGCACTTTCGCATGCATCTGCTCTGACCCGCCGCCCCGGCGCATGCCCCGCACCGGGCAGGCGTCGAGGTAATCCAGTCCCACCGCCAGTTTCAGGTGCCGCTCCGGCCGCGCCAGCTCATTGGTCACGTCGAAGCTGTACCAGGCGTCATCGATCCAGGCCTCGGCCCAGGCGTGACTGGCCAGGTGTTCGCAATCCTCGCTGTAGAGATAACCCGACACATAGCGCGACGGCACCCCGAGACTGCGCGCGCAGGCCAGAAACGCATGGGCGTGGTCCTGGCAAACACCCGCCCGCCCGGCGAATGCCTCGGCGGCGCTGGTGTCGACTTCGGTGGAACCCGGCGTGTAGGTCATGTGCTGGTTCAGCCCATGCATCAGGTCAATCAATGCGTTGCGGTCCCGTCGTTGCTTGCAGGATTTCTCGGCAAACGCTCGCAGCGCCTCGTCAGCCTCGGTCAGCCGGGTGAAACGTAGGAACGGCAGCGCCGACTGGCTCTCATGCTCCGCTTCGCGCAATTCGTCGATATCGACCTGTCCACGGGCGCCGATGATGATCGCTTCGTGGGGCTCGTCCATGGTCAGCACGTGCAGGATGTTGCCGAACGGATCGAGCTGGGCCCGCACCGGGCGCGGCAGGTCGAGCTGCCAGCTCAACACGTGCTGACGCTCGCTGTCGTGGGGTGTCAGGCGCAGGTACTGGATGCTCGCCCGCACCTGATCTTCGTAGTGATAGGTGGTCTCGTGGCTGATGGAAAGTCTCATGCGGCCTCCAGGTAGGAACTGTGAATGGCGTTGCCCAACTGGCGCACCAGCGGGATGAACTCGGTGAGCCAGGCGTGCAGCCCTTCCTCGAGGATTTCGTGGATGCCGGTGTAGCGCAGGCGTGCGTCCATTTCCGCCGCCAGCCTCTGTGCCGGACGACCGTTGGCCCCCGGCAGTTGCGCCAGGATCTGATCGATCTCTTCGGTGCAGGCCCGCAGCGAACGCGGCACGTCGGCGCGCAACAGCAGCAGTTCGGCGACATGCCGGGCTCCGGGCGCGTCGCGGTAGATTTCGGTGTAGGCCTCGAACGAGGACAAGGCCCGCAACAAGGCGCTCCACTGGTAATAGGCGTGGGCGGTGCCGTCGCTGACCGCTTCCGCCTGATCGCCGGCCATTTCGTAACGGGCGTCAAGCAGGCGCAAAGTGTTGTCAGCGCGTTCGATGAACGTACCCAGGCGAATGAAGCGGAATGCGTCGTTGCGCATGATGGTGCCGTAGGACGCGCCACGGAACAGGTGCGAACGCTCCTTGATCCACTCGCAGAAACGGCTCATGCCATAACGGCTGAGGCCCTGATTGGCGATGCCGCGGATCTCCAGCCAGGTGGCGTTGATGTTCTCCCACATGTCGGCGGTAATCCGTCCGCGTACCGCATGGGCGCTGGCCCGGGCTGCGCCGAGGCAACTGTAGATGCTCGCCGGGTTGGCCGCATCGAGGGCGAAGAAATGCAGCAATCGTTCGGCATGCAGTTCGCCGTGGCGTTCAAGGTAATCATCCAGGGTGCCGGTGATCATCAGCGGCATCGCCAGTTCGTGCAGACCATCGCCACGGCCGTCCTGCGGCATCAGCGACAGCGAATAGCTGACATCGAGCATGCGGGCAAGGTTTTCCGCCCGCTCCAGGTAACGCGACATCCAGTACAGATCCGAGGCAGTTCTACTTAACATGGCAGGCTTCCTTCAATCCTCGACCACCCAGGTGTCCTTGGTTCCGCCGCCCTGGGATGAATTCACCACCAGAGAGCCTTCACGCAGGGCCACACGGGTCAAACCGCCGGGCACGACCCGGGTTTCGCGACCGGACAATACGA
Organism: Pseudomonas sp. MWU12-3088; assembly: GCF_023242405.1. Lineage (NCBI taxonomy): Bacteria > Pseudomonadati > Pseudomonadota > Gammaproteobacteria > Pseudomonadales > Pseudomonadaceae > Pseudomonas > Pseudomonas sp. MWU12-3088. The sequence goes on along the minus strand of NZ_JALJEA010000019.1, from coordinate 41,802 downwards.
ACGGGCGCAGGTCGATATGGCGCGGCGCAATGCCGTTTTCGACAAAGGTCGGACAGGTCGACAGCGACAGCGTCGGTTGCGCGATGTACGCGTGGGGCTTGGCCTTGATCCGCTCGCGGAACGCATCGATTTCCGCGGTCGTCGCCGCCGGCCCCACGAGCATGCCGTAACCGCCGGAGCCCTGGGTTTCCTTGACCACCAGATCCGGAAGATTGGCCAGTACATGGGAAAGTTCAGACGGATTGCGGCACTGCCAGGTCGGCACGTTCTTCAGGATCGGCTCTTCATCGAGATAGAAACGGATCATCTCGGTGACGAACGGATACACCGACTTGTCGTCCGCCACCCCGGTGCCGATGGCATTGGCCAGCACCACGTTGCCGGAGCGATAGGACGACAACAGTCCCGGCACGCCGAGCATCGAATCCGGGCGGAACGCCAATGGATCAAGAAACGCGTCGTCGAGTCGGCGGTAGATCACGTCCACCGCTTTCGGGCCGTCGGTGGTGCGCATGAAGACCTTGTCGTCGCGCACGAACAGATCGGCGCCCTCGACCAGTTCCACGCCCATTTCCCGGGCCAGAAACGCATGTTCGAAAAACGCACTGTTGAACCGCCCCGGTGTCAGCACCACGACACTCGGGTCGTCGATCGGACTTGAGCTTTTCAGAGTGTCGAGCAGCAGGTTCGGGTAATGGTCGATCGGGGCGATGCGCTGGGCCGCGAACAGTTCGGGGAACAGGCGCATCATCATCTTGCGGTCTTCGAGCATGTAGCTCACGCCGCTGGGCGTGCGCAGGTTGTCCTCGAGCACGTAGTAAGTGCCGTCGCCGTCGCGCACCAGATCGACGCCGGAGATGTGCGAATAGATTTCGCGGTGCAGATCCAGCCCCTGCATCGCCAACTGGTATTGCTCGTTGGCCAGCACCTGCTCGGCGGGAATGATCCCGGCCTTGATGATGCGTTGCTCGTGGTAAAGGTCGGCGAGAAACATGTTCAGCGCCTTGACCCGCTGGATGCAGCCGCGCTCGACGATCCGCCACTCACTGGCGGGAATGCTGCGCGGAATGGTGTCGAAGGGAATCAGGCGTTCTGTCCCTTGCTCGTCCCCGTAGAGCGTGAAAGTGATCCCGGCACGATGGAACAGCAGATCGGCCTCGCGTCGCCGCTGGGCCAGCAGTTCGTCAGGCGTGTCCGCCAGCCAGCGGGCAAACTCCCGGTAATGCGGGCGGACCTGGCCGCCGGCATCGTACATTTCATCAAAATAGGTGCGGATCATGCCGTACTCCTTGTCACCCCGGACCTACAGGCCTTCGCAAGGCCCGTGCCATCGGCATAAACGCTTTGATTTCAATCGGTTGGATATTCACGCCACACGCACCGCACCATTCCTGTGCGGCAAATGCCCCAACCTGATCGCCCCCGCTTCATTGCGACGCAGTCCTGTCGCCTATCACCAGCATAGTCAGAGTTGATTTCACTGCCCGGCGCCGCCTGCGGATAATCCGCACATCCGCTGCAAAACGTCCCTGACGAAGCATGCAGCTCAACTGACATGGCTTGCCCCGGCAGCCCTCCCGGCCGTAACCCTGACCGGTTTCCTCTCCTTCCGGTCTTCCCTTTCAGCCACCTCTCCTGGTGGCTTTTTTTTGCGCCGGATTCTTGTTTCAGGGTTTTGCCATGCAATGTTCAAGGTGCAGAAACGACAACGGCCGACCCGAAGGTCAGCCGTTGCTCGATGTATTGCGAGGGTGATCAGTTCAAACGATGGCGGTTGCGCACCTCCTGCTTCACGCCCCAGCCTTCGATGATGCCGCCCAGAGGCTCGACCACCGCCGAAAAGCCCTGTTCGAAATCGCCGATGTCGTCGTAGGTTGCGTACATCACTTTGCTCAATTCCAGGGACCACGCGCCGTCGTCGCGCGCACTGACCTGGGCATTGATGGATTCACCGCGAAACTTGCCTGCCGCCCTGCGCGCCCGCTCCTCGTCCGGGAAAATGGCGTAGAACTCGATGGGATGGAATCGGGAAAAATCAAAACCGCCTTCTTTCATGCGGCGCAGCACGTTGCTGCTGATGTCTTCTTGATAGGCTGTGCTCATGAACGTCCCCCTCGCATAGATGGATAGACTTTCCGTATTCCCTGCACCCGGCCGAACGGCTCAGGCGTTACGGCAACCGTGTTGCCGACGGGAAACAAGCATGTAGCTGACAAGACCAGACCTTAGCGATCCGTTCGCTGATCTCGCTTGCAGAGTAGCCCCAAGATAGAGCCGCTGCCAAGGCCTGGTGCGTTACGGGCAAGAAGATTTTCAGATGGGTGTGATGCTGCGGATTTCGATGCTGTTCTGGGTTTTCAGGCTTTTGGCGCCTGCATCGGAGGTGCGCCCTTCCAGATCGTTCAGATCCAGTGCGGCGGCGACAGGAAGGAGTCGTTCCTTGATCAGTCGTGCGGCCTCATCATCGCTGGGGCATTCCGCACGCTCGAAGACTTCATCGACAATTTCACCGTGATCATCCACGAAAGTGACTTTCCACTTTTGCATTGGAGCCTCCTCGAACAAACCCGCAAATGGGCTTACATCTATCTCGACTTTTGTCAGGATTGATCGTTCAAAAGCTTTACACCGATGAAACATGAAAAACCTTTCATCTACGGGAGCGAATTGCCCCGCTCCCGCAGTGATGACGGCCGAGTGATCAGTCGTTGCTTGGCTTGTTCACCGCTTGCAGCACGTATTGCGGCAAGGCGAAGGCGCCGATGTGGATTTCCGGGTTGTAGTAACGGGTGACGATGCCGCTGCCGATGAAGCGCTGTTGCAGGACTTCACGGCTCAGTTTGCGGTAGGCCGGGTTGGTCGAGCCCCAGGCGAAAGTCATCGAGCCGCCGATGTAGGTCGGCACGGCCGCCTGGTAGAAGTGCCAGTCCGGGAACAGGCTGCGCAGGCGACCGGCGGTGGTCTTCACTTCGTCGATCTGCATGAACGGCGTGCCGTTCTGGGTCACGAGGATGCCGCCCTCGTTCAGGCAGCGGTGGCAGGCCTGGTAGAAGTTCTCCGAGAACAGCACTTCGCCCGGACCGATCGGGTCGGTGGAGTCGGAAATGATCACGTCGAATTTTTCGGTGGTGGTGGCGACGAAACGCATGCCGTCGTCGATCACCAGGTTCAGACGTGGATCGTCGTAGGCGCCCTTGGAGTGGTTCGGCAGGAACTCCTTGCACATGTCGACCACGGTGCCGTCGATTTCGACCATGGTGATGTGCTCGACGCTGGCGTGTTTGGTCACTTCGCGCAGCATGCCGCCGTCACCGCCGCCGATGATCAGCACGCGCTTGGCGGTGCCGTGGGCGAGGATCGGCACGTGGGTGAGCATTTCGTGGTAGATGAATTCATCGGCTTCGGTGGTCTGGATCACGCCGTCCAGCGCCATCACCCGGCCCATGCGCGGGTTCTGGAAGATCACCAGGTGCTGGTGCTCGGTGCGCACTTCGTGCAGCAGTTTTTCCATGCGAAAACGCTGGCCGTAGCCTTCGTAGAGGGTTTCCAGGTATTCGCTGGTCTTGGTGACGGTCATGGTGAAGTGCTCCGATGAATGCGCGGGCGCCAATCGTCAGGTTCGATTGCCCGGGAAAGGCGCGCATTCTACGTTGCCGAAGATGACAGGTCGAACCTCAGTTCATCGGCCCCGCGCAATCCATGGTGCGAACGGTCAGATCCGCACATTGCCCCGCGGCCCGGCGATCGCCCAGATGATCAGGCCCAGCACCGGCAGGAGGATGATCAACAGCACCCAGAGGATTTTCATCCCGGTCTCGGCGCCGCTTTTCAGCACGTTGATGATCGCCCAGATGTCGAGGGCAAGGATGATCAGGCCGATCAGGCCGTTGAACGTGGAACCCATGGTGTCGCTCCAGAATAGTGGCATGCACTTTTAGGATAGACGGTCGCGCGCAGGGTTCCCTTTTATTGCGTTCAGACGTGGACGGCGATCTTCAAGGCTTCCAGCGACGGCGCGGCAGCGATGCCGACCTCGGCGCACAGCTCCAGCACGCGCGGTACGTCGTTGCCGTAGACCAGCACCACTTGCAGCTCGTCGTCGAGCAACTGGCTGAAGTTCATCAGCGTGTAACCGCCGTTTTCCTTGTTCAGGCTGCTCATCTGCACCTGGATGCGGTTGAGCGCAGTCAGCGCTTCGGTCTTGGCCAGTTGTTTGGGCTTGAGGTTGAACTCCACGCCCGGACCGAACGACGCCACGATCTGCGCGAACAGGTCGACATAGGTGTCGGCCTGGAACAGCACGGTCTCCGGCAGACTGCCGACCACGACCCACTCGCCCAGCGGAATCGGGAAGGTGTCGTCGTAGTTGATGTCCGGGTTGGCAGTCAGAAAAGCGTCGGCATCGGCGTAGGCCTGTGCGGCCTCGTCGGCGACTTTCTGAATCTCGTCTTCGCCCATGCAGCCGGAGCTGATTTTGCTGATGAGTTCGGCGAGTGCGGCTTTCATGGGGGCAGGTCCTGTGGCTTGGGGAATTTCGAGGGCGCGAAGGATAGCGCATTCTCGCCCTCGCCACAGAGCCGGCTGCGGACCGACGGTGTCAGCCCAGCAGTTTTTCCAGCTGCGCGGTGGTGTCCACAGCGCCCATGGTGCGGGCGGCGTCCAGCGCGGTGACGCCGTTGGCGTCCTTGGCTTTCGGGTCGGCGCCCTGGTCGATCAGGAACTCGACGATTTCAACCCGGTTGAACATCGCCGCCATCATCAGCGCCGTGCGGCCATCGAAAGAGGCGCCTTCAATTTGCGCACCACCGGCCACCAACGCCTTGACCACCGCCAGATCACCCTTGAACGCCGCGCCGGCAATCGGGCTCTGGCCATTGCCATTGCGTTGTTCCGGGTCGGCCTTGTGCTTGAGCAGCACTTGCACCGCGTCCACGTGACCGTAGTAGCTGGCGAGCATCAGCAGGGTGTCGCCCTTGCTGTTGGTCAGGTTCACCGGCAGACCGGCGGTGATCAGGCGGTCCAGCATCACCGCATCGCCTTCGCGCGCCTTGTTGAATACCTGCTCGGTGAATTCGGCAGCTTCTTCGGGGGTCATCTGGCGGCTTTGGTCGGACATGGGGCAACTCCACTTTCGGTCAATCGGAAAGCCGCTAGTTTCCCGAGCGCGGCGATAGCTGTCACCCCCTTTTTTCCAAGCTTCGCGATAGCCAATATCAATAACGGAACTTGCCTGCGTGGATGTCCGCAAGGATTTCATCCGTGACCTGCACGTAGGTTTCGGTGCCCGGCAACCAGGCGTAGATCGGATCGTCACCCGTCTGGCCGGGATCGAAGCCTTCGTTTTTCAGGCGCGTCTTCTGGTATTTGAAGGTGCCGGTAGTTTCCATCTTCACCTTGACCCGCAGGAACAGCGGCACCGCATAAGCCGGCATACGTTGACGGGCGAAGGCCAGCAACTCGGTGAAATCCAACGTCGCCAGAGACTCGGCCGGGGTGATCGCCGCCATGCCGGCGCGACCGTTGGTGTCGGGGATTTCCACGCCATAGGCCACGGCTTCGGAAATGTGCGGATGCTGGAGCAGCAGGTTCTCGACCTCGGTGGTCGAGACGTTCTCGCCCTTCCAGCGATAGGTGTCGCCGAGCCGATCGACAAACTGCGCATGGCCGAAACCGATGTTGCGCAGCAGATCACCGGTATTGAAGAAGCGGTCACCCTTGACGAATACATCCTGCAGCACGACTTTCGCGGTTTTCTGCGGATCGGTGTAGCCGTCCAGCGGCGCCTTGTCGTCGATCCGCGCCAGCAGCAGGCCGCGCTCGCCCCGGTCGACCTTGCGCATGAAGCCGTCAGCACCACGAATCGGCTCGCCGCTGTCCTGGTCATAAGCGACCAGTTCCCAGGCCATCAGCGAGAAGCCGATGGTGTTGTCGAAATTGAGGATGTTGGTGAAGCCGATATTGCCGTCGCTCGCCGCGTACAGTTCGCAGATGTGATCCACCGCGAACCGGGTCTTGAACTCGGCCCAGGCACCGGGCCGCAAACCGTTGCCGATCATCTTGCGCACGTCATGGCGGCTGTCATCGCTGCTGACCGGCTGATCCACCAGATAACGGCACAACTCGCCGACGTAGCCGATGGTGGTGGCGCGGTAGCGGCGTACGTCGCTCCAGAACTGCCGGGCGCTGAACTTGCGGCGAATCGCGAAACCCGACGCGCCATTGACCGCCGAACCCCAGCACACGCAAAGCCCGGTGGCGTGATACAGCGGCAAGGTGCAATAGACGATGTCGTCCGGGCGCATGTCGAGGGCGATCATGCCGAAGCTCGCCGAGCTGCGCATCCAGCGTCCGTGCTTGAACACCCCGGCCTTGGGCAAACCAGTGGTGCCGGAGGTGTAGATGTAGAAGCACGGGTCATCGAAGAAGATCTGCCGGCTGCTGGCCGGATTGTCGCCCGGCGCGTCGGCGCTAGCGCTGATCAGATTGGTGTAACCCTCCGGCGCAATGCCCGGATGGCTGAACGTGTCCTGATCGGCGACGAACCAGGTACGGGCCGACGCAATCGACACTTGCTCGCGCACCGCCGCGAAGGCTGGCAGCAACTCCTCGCCGACGACAATCGCCACCGGCGCCACCAGATTGATGCTGTGGATCAGCGTGTCGCGGGTCTGTGAGGTATTGAGCAGCGCGCTGACGGCGCCGACCTTGGCCAGCGCCAGAATCGTCACCAGCAGTTCCGGACGGTTCTCGATGAACACCGCCACTACATCGCCTTTGCCGATGCCCTGCCCGATCAGATAGTGGGCGATGCGGTTGGCCCATTGGTTGACCTGTGAATAGCTCAGCACCACTTCGCCCGACAGCAGCGCGGGGCCTTCCGGATTGCGCAGGGTCGCTTGCTCGAATGTCCAGCCCAGGCCACAGGTTTGGGTCGGATCCTTGACGTTGGCCACCTTCATGCCTTTCACCACCCGAGGGATGGCTTTGGCGATCATCGGCAGTTTGCGGAGCATCATGCCCCAGGTAATCGTGTCGCTAGGCGCGTGACTCATGGCAGCTCCCGTTCGACCTTGACGTGCAGGCCGGATTTTTATTGTCGGGCAATCGGGTGAGGCAACCGGCGCTTCTCGAGCGAGGGTCGAGGCCGAAAATACGTCAGGGCTTCTCGGGCTGTACACGCGGTTTTTGCAATGTTTTGTATCCGCCAGCGCTACAAGGCGAAACGTGATTGCGGACGGATGGAATGGTTCCATCGGATCGACAGTGATCCCGCAAAATGCAGGATGCACGATGGCCATTCATGCAGAATGCACGACGAGTTGAATTTACATAATTTATAACTTATTGATTTATAAGAAATTTATAAAAACAAAATACTGGCACAATCGCTGCAACCTCCTCCGCATGCTTGCCATTCAAGTGCATACGGAGCTGAAAGACATGAGCCTGATCCAAGAAAAATTTACCTCCCTGTTCTCCAACTTCGCAGTCACCACCCAACCGCGTCCCGATGGCGGGATCCTGCTGACGCTCAAGAGTGCCGACGGCAAAGTGTTCAAACGTGCGCTCACCTATCAGCAATTGCATGCCGGCGACCAATTGTCGTGGGCGATCAGCGCGATTCGCCGTGACCTGGCAGAACAGGCCAGCGAGCTGCCGCAGATCGGCATGTTGCAAAGCCAGCAGCGTTTTGCCCTGCCGACCTATCACTCGATGTAATTCGAACACCGCATAAACAAACAGGCCGTGGAGCTTTCGCTTCACGGCCTGTTTGTTTATGCGTCGATTTGCGGAGTCAGAACGCTTCCGGCTCGATCCCGGTAAAGCTGTCGACGGTCACATGCCCTTCCAGCTCCCCACCCTCACGGGCCAGGCCACAGGTTTGCAGGCCGGCGATCCGGGCGGCATCGAGTTCCTGCACGATGTCGGACAGGAACAGGATTTCCTGCGGCTCAACGCCAATGGCCTGCTGGATATTGCTGTAGGACTGCGCTTCGCGCTTGGGCCCGGAAGTGGTGTCGAAGTAACCGCTGAACAGCGGCGTCAGATCCCCGGCTTCCGAGCAGCCGAAGATCAGCTTCTGTGCCTGAATCGAACCGGACGAGTAAACGAACAGTTGATACCCGGCCAGATGCCAGCGCTGGAGCGCTTCGACGGCGTCGGGGTAAACATGCCCTTTCAACTGCCCAGCCTGATAGCCCTGCTCCCAGACCATGCCCTGCAACGCTTTCAGCGGCGTGGCTTTGCGGTCTTCGGCGATCCAGGCCAGCAGAATTTCCACGACCCGTTCAACATCGGCCTGCGGTTCGTTGCTGTCGCGGCGCACGGCGTCCAGTTGTTCGGCAACGTCGGCGCGTGTGGCGTTCTGGCGAACGAAGTCCGGCAGGTGTTTCGCCGCATACGGAAACAGCACGTCGAACACAAAACTCACCGCGCTGGTGGTGCCTTCGATGTCGGTGAGGATGACCTTGATCGACATCGGCTCAGTCCTCCAGACGCGGGAAGCGGCCGGCGATGTCTTCGCCGGTGAAATTGGCCACCCAGCCTTCAGGGTTGTTGAACAGGCGGATCGCCACGAAATGCGGGTTCTCGCCCATGTCGAACCAATGCTTGGTGCCGGCGGGCACCGAAATCAGGTCGTTCTTCTCGCACAGCACGGCGTAGACGTAATCGTCGATGTGCAGGGTAAACAGGCCACGGCCGGCAACGAAAAAGCGCACTTCGTCTTCGCCATGGCGATGTTCTTCGAGGAACTTGGCGCGCAGCTCGGCTTTTTGTGGGTGATCGCTGTTGAGGCTGACCACATCGACGGTGATGTAACCGCGCTCGGTCATCAGCTTGTCGATCTGCTCTTTGTAAGCGCCGATCACCTCTTCCTGGCTGGCACCGGGCTGGATCTTCGCGGTGGCTTGCCAGCGGTCGAAACGCACGCCCTGCTCGGCCAGGGTCGAGGCGATGTCTTCGAAATGGGTCAGCACCTTGTTCGGAATTTCAGGGCTGGAAACGTGATAGACGGACAGGCTGCTCATGGGGCAACTCCTCGGTATCGGCCTTGCCGTCCGGTTCTTCGAGACCGGTCGGGCACTGCATTCATCAGGCAAATGGGCTGGTTCTGGTGAAGTCAGCCTTGGCGGTTCATGACGCTGCGGGTCTTCAACTCGCATTCAAACAGGAATTCAAAGGCCTCGATCTGGCGCAACGCGTCACTCATCTGTGCGCCCCAGGTGTAGAGACCGTGGCCGCGAATCAGATAACCGACGCAATCGGGATGGGCGTCGAGCCAAGGCTGCACCTTGGCGGCGAGGCGTGCAATGTCCTGATCGTTGTCGAAGATCGGCACCCGCACCCGGGATTCGTGGGTCGAAATGCCGCTGAAGGCTTTTTGCAATTCGTAGTCTTCGAACTCGATGAAGTCTTCCGGCGTCAGACGCGACAGCACCGTGGCGTTCACCGAGTGGGTGTGCAGCACCGCGCCAATTTCCGGGCGCCAGCTGTAGAGCTGGGTGTGCAGCAGGGTTTCGGCGGACGGCTTTTTGCCCGGTTCCAGACTGTTGCCGGACAGGTCGGTCGCCAACACATCGTCCAGACCCAACTGGCCCTTGTGCTTGCCGGACACGGTCAGCAGCGCTTCGCTCGGCGACAGGCGCGTCGAATAGTTGCTGCTGGTGGCCGGCGACCAGCCGCGACCATAAAGAAAACGCCCGGCATCGACGATTTGCTGGGCAAGCTGTTCACGGGTAAGGCTCATGGCCTGTCCTCTTGCATTCGAATGGCAATGATAACGGCAGCGGCGAGCGCTGCGAGACTGGCAATACTAAAGGTCAATGTCGCGCCGAGGACATTCCAGCTGTAGCCGGAATACAACGCGCCGAGCGCACCCCCGGTGCCGGCCAGCGCCGCGTACAGCGCCTGGCCCTGCCCTTGCTGACGGGCGCCGAAGCTACGTTGCACGAACGCGATGGCAGATGCATGAAAGCTGCCGAATGTTGCGGCGTGCAGCACCTGGGCAAACAGCAGCACCCAGAGGAATTCGGCGAACGAACCTAGCAGCAACCAGCGCAGCGCCGCCAGCAGAAAACTTGCCATCAGCACGCGGCGCAGGGAAAACCGCGCGAGGATCCGGCTCATGGCCATGAACATCAGCACTTCCGCCACCACGCCAACGGCCCAGAGCATGCCGATCACGCCACGGCTGTAACCCAGTCGCTCAAGGTGCAAGGTCAGAAAGGTGTAATACGGCCCGTGGCTCATCTGCATCAGTGCTACGCAACCGTAGAACGCCAGCACCCCGGGACTGCGCAACTGTTTGAGAAAACCCTCGCCCGTCGGCCGGTTGCCCTGGGGCGGCTGCGCGTTCGGCACCCACAGACTGCTGAGCACAATGCCGGCCATGATCAACACCAACGCCGCCGGGTAGATGTCGAGGCTCAGCCATTCGAACAATCGCCCGAGCGCGACCACGGTGATGATGAAACCGATCGAGCCCCACAGGCGGATCTGGCTGTAGCGGGAGGTCTGGCCCTGCAGATGCGCAAGCGTGATGACTTCAAACTGCGGCAACACCGCGTGCCAGAAGAACGCATGCAACGCCATGACCATCGCCAGCCAGGCGTAGGTCTTGCTGACGAAAATCAACGAGAAGGTCAGCAGCGTGCATGCCGCGCCGAAGCGCACGATGGCCAGGCGTTTGCCGGTGTAGTCGCCGAGCCAGCCCCAGATGTTCGGCGCCACGCAGCGCATCAGCATCGGAATCGCCACCAGCTCGCCGATGCGCGCGGCGCTGAATCCGAGGTGATCGAAGTACAGCGCCAGAAACGGCGCCGTCGAGCCGAGCAAGGCGAAATAGAACAGATAGAAACTGGACAGCCGCCAGTACGGGAGCGCCGCCACCGTCAGACCGCAGCGGCTGTGAGTTGACCCATCAGAGCTGGCCCAGAACCGGGGTGTTCACGCGCACGTCGGCGTTCTGGCCACGGTGACGCAGCAGGTGATCCATCAGCACGATGGCCATCATCGCCTCGGCAATCGGCGTGGCGCGGATGCCGACGCACGGATCGTGACGACCCTTGGTGATCACTTCGACCGGGTTGCCGTCGATATCGATCGAACGGCCCGGGGTGGTGATGCTCGAGGTCGGTTTCAGCGCCAGATGGGCGACGATCGGCTGACCGGACGAGATGCCGCCGAGGATGCCGCCGGCGTTGTTGCTGAGGAAACCTTCCGGGGTCATTTCATCGCGGTGCTCGGTGCCACGCTGGGCGACCGAAGCGAAACCGGCGCCGATTTCCACGCCCTTGACCGCGTTGATGCTCATCAGCGCGTGGGCCAGTTCGGCGTCGAGACGGTCGAAGATCGGCTCGCCCAGGCCCGGCATCACACCTTCGGCAACCACGGTGATCTTGGCCCCGACCGAGTCCTGATCACGGCGCAACTGGTCCATGTAGGCTTCCAGCTCCGGAACCTTGTCCGGGTCCGGGCTGAAGAAGGCGTTCTGCTCCACCGATTCCCAGGTCTTGAACGGGATTTCGATCGGGCCGAGCTGGCTCATGTAGCCGCGAATGACGATGCCCTGGGTCGCCAGGTATTTCTTGGCAATCGCACCGGCCGCCACGCGCATGGCGGTTTCCCGCGCGGAGCTGCGGCCGCCGCCGCGGTAATCGCGCTCGCCGTATTTATGGTGGTAGGTGTAGTCGGCATGGGCCGGACGGAACAGATCCTTGATCGCCGAGTAGTCCTTGGACTTCTGGTCGGTGTTGCGGATCAGCAGGCCGATGGAGCAGCCGGTGGTGCGGCCCTCGAACACGCCGGAGAGGATTTCGACTTCGTCCGCTTCCTGACGCTGGGTGGTGTGGCGGCTGGTGCCCGGCTTGCGGCGATCGAGGTCGCGTTGCAGGTCCTCAAGGGAAATCTCCAGGCCCGGCGGGCAGCCGTCGACAATGGCGACCAACGCCGGACCATGGCTTTCGCCCGCGGTGGTGACAGTGAACAACTTGCCGTAGGTATTGCCGGACATGCAGGACGCTCCGTGAAATCAAACCCAAATTCATGATGCGCGCCAGTATACGCAGGCTAACCGAGTAGTTCATCCTCGAACCTTGGCGGTGTTGGTGAGTCCAACCGGCACCTTTGCAAATGATGGCGTGATGATGCTGCGAGTTTTGATCTTGAGCCTTACCCTGTTTACTGGCTACGTCCAGGCAACTCTCCTGCAACGTCCGGTGACTCTGGACACCGGCAGCGGCGAACTTTTCGGCTCGCTGCTGCTGCCAAAGTCTGACAATCCGGTGCCGGTTGTCCTCATTCTTTCTGGCTCGGGTCCTACGGATCGTGACGGAAACAACCCCGACGGCGGGCGCAACGACAGCCTCAAGCGGCTGGCCTGGGTGCTGGCCAAACACAATATCGCCAGCGTGCGTTTCGACAAGCGCGGGGTGGCCGCGAGCCTGGCCGCGACGCCGGATGAGCGCAATCTGTCGGTGGGCGCCTACGTCGCGGACGCCGTGGCCTGGGGTCAGAAGCTCAAGGCTGACCCGCGTTTCGGCCCGTTGATTCTGTTGGGTCACAGCGAGGGCGCACTGATTGCCAGCCTGGCCGCACCGAAAGTCGACGCTGCGGCAGTCATTTCGCTGTCCGGCACAGCCCGGCCAATCGATCAGGTGCTGCGCCGACAACTGGCCCGCAGCCTGCCGCCACCGTTGATGCAGCGTAGCAATGAACTGCTCGACAGCCTCAAGGCCGGCCACACCGACGACAATGTCCCGCCGCCCTTACAGCCAATATTTCGTCCGAGCGTGCAGCCGTATCTGATTTCGCTGTTCCATCAGGATCCGTCCAAGGCCTTCGCTCAACTGAAAATGCCGGCCTTGATCGTCCAGGGCAGCAACGACATTCAGGTGCAGGTCGATGACGCCAACCTGCTCAAAGCGGCAAAACCCGACGCGACACTGGCGTTGATCGAAGGCATGAACCACGTAATGCGCATCGTGCCCAACGACGTGAAGCGGCAAATGGCGTCATACAAGGACCCGAATTTGCCGCTGGCGGCGGAATTGGGGACACGCATCCTCGAATTTATTGACGGACTTCGCGCCCGTTAAGGTCTTTTCACCCTCCAGTCCTGAAAAAAACGGCCGATAAGCCTTTGTCGCCAGCGTACTGGCTGGCGACATGCAGCTTGGACAGGATCTCGCCGTTATGACTGATACCCAGACTTCACCCGACACCACCGCTGAAAAAGACGCACCGCCAGCGGTCGAGCTGCCATGGGCGGATGTCCACGTCGAGCACCACAAGATGCTCCGCCTGGCGCCGTTGCAGACCGACCGCAACACCGGCGGGCGGCCGTTGCGCTTCGTCGAATTCGGTTACGCCGAGCGCAACAACAAAGAACACAGCCTGATGCGCATGGCGATCAAGCTGCCCGCGCAGCGTGTGCGCAAAGAGCAGAATCAGCTCGACGTGTGGGTCGACCACAAGACCAAACGCGTGCACTTCGGCCCCGACAGCGGCTTGCAGATCGAACCGCTGAACCGTGGCATCGGCCGCTTCATGGCCGCCCAGGGCATCAACTGGGCGAAAAAGCGCTGGCCCACCTACACCGTCGACGGCATGGACTTGAACAACAAGGACGCGCTGAACGAAGACACTCGCCTGCGCCGCGATCACTTTCTGCGTGTGCATGGCTTTGATGTGGTGTACGCCGACGCCCAGCATTTGAAGGGCAGCGTCAAGGAAGTCCAGGTCGGGGATTTGCTGGGCGACTGGAACAGCGAAAAGCTGCAGATCGTCGAGATTCTCGAAGCCGCGCAGATGCTGCAGCAGGCCGAGCAGAATCTGGCCGAGCAGGAAGTGAAGCTGAAAAAGCAGGAAGACAAGGTCAGCAAGTTCAAGCGTGAAGACGCGGGTTTGCGCTTCACCATTACGTGTCTGGTGGCGTTTGCGGTGTTCCAGGCCGGTTTGCTGATCTGGATTGCCACGCACCGCTAAGCCAATGATCGTTCCCACCGAGGTGGGAACGATCGGTTCAGGTCAGACGCGGGAAGCGAACAGCGCCTGGTGATCGCGGCACTGTTCGGCAGTCAGCATGAACACGCCATGCCCGCCACGCTGGAATTCCAGCCAGGCGAAATCGACTTCCGGGTACAGCGCTTCGACGTGTACCTGGCTGTTGCCCACCTCAACGATCAGCAAACCTTTCTCGGTCAGGTGATCTGCCGCTTCGGCGAGCATCCGGCGCACCAGATTCAAACCATCATCGCCACAGGCCAGGCCCAACTCCGGCTCGTGCTGGTATTCGTCCGGCATGTCGGCGAAATCTTCCGCATCGACGTAGGGCGGGTTCGACACGATCAGGTCGAAACGTTGACCCGGCAGACCGTCAAAACCATCGCCCTGCACGGTAAACACACGCTCATCGACGCCATGGCGCTCGATGTTCTGGTTCGCCACTTCCAGCGCTTCGAACGACAGGTCCGCCAGCACCACTTCAGCGTTCTGGAACTCGTAGGCGCAGGCGATGCCGATGCAGCCGGAGCCGGTGCACAGGTCGAGAATCCGCGCCGGTTCGTCGCCGATCCACGGTGCAAAACGGTTTTCGATCAACTCGCCAATCGGCGAACGCGGGATCAGCACACGCTCATCGACGATGAACGACATGCCGCAGAACCAGGCTTCGCCCAACAGGTAAGCAGTCGGAATGCGTTCTTCGATGCGGCGCTTGAGCAAACGCTGAAGATTGACCAGTTCGTCGTCTTCCAGCGCGCAGTCCAGATAGCTGTCGGCGATTTCCCATGGCAGGTGCAAAGCGCCGAGCACGAGTTGCCGGGCCTCGTCCCAGGCATTGTCGGTGCCATGGCCGAAAAACAGATCCTCCCCATGGAAGCGGCTGACGGCCCAACGGATGTGGTCGCGCAGGGTACGAAGTCGGGAAGTGATCACGGGGCAGAACTCCAGAAAAAACGACTGGCGATTCTACCAGCCAAAACGCGCCACGACGACGCAGGAAAAATCCCGGAGCGACGGTAGGAGTGTTCCGAATTCCTTATCGGCTATTGAACAGAACGTGTAACTTGACGAGGCTGCAGGCCAGTAACGACGGTGCCTACGATGGTAGCGATTCACAGAACCGCTCAGCCAGAGGACAATGTCGCAAAAGCCCCACCCCAAGGAGCCCCAGAATGTCCGTTCCAAAAACGATGTTTCAACTCAGCGGTCGCGGTTACGCAGCGGCCACGTTGAGCCATGCCACCGTGGTCATCATCGATGCCCAGAAAGAGTACCTCAGCGGCCCGCTGGCCCTGAGCGGCATGGACGCGGCTGTCGCGAACATCAAACAACTGGTTGCCGCCGCCCGCGCAGCCGGCCGTCCGATCGTGCACGTGCGCCACCTCGGCACCGTCGGCGGTCTGTTCGACCCGCAGGGCGAACGCGGCGAATTCATCCCCGGCCTGGAACCCCAGGGTGATGAAACCATCATCGGCAAATTGCTGCCGAGCGCTTTCCACGGCACCGAACTCTACGATCGTCTGCAAACCCTCGGTTCGCTCGACCTGATCGTCTGCGGTTTCATGAGCCACTCCAGCGTCAGCACCACCGTGCGTGCCGCGAAAAACCTGGGTTTCCGTTGCACCCTGGTCGAAGACGCCTGCGCCACCCGCGATCTGCCGTTCAAGGGCCGCGTGCTCAGTGCCGAACAGGTTCAGGAGGCGGAAATGGCGATCATGGCCGACAACTTCGCCACCCTCGCGTTGACCAATGACCTGATCTGATCGACCGCCAATGAGCGGCTCAGCCCGCCGCTCATCCGCAAAAGCCTCGCATTTGCTTCAATTACCCTAGCCTCAGGAACAACCCGGTCAACTCCCGGTCGAAGGGCCGATACCCATTGAGGAAGGTCGGAATGAAGTTATCCGATGGATTTGACGCACGCCGCTTGCGGCCCAAAGGCCAAAGCAACTGGCGTTTTCGATTCGGCGCAGCGATCGCCGCCATTCTGGCGACGTTCGGTGTGCTGTTGGCGATGGCCGGGGCTGCCAGCCTGATCGGGCATCCGCCGGCACTCGGCGACTTGAATGCGACGCCGATGGGCTCGGCGATCATTCTGGCCGTCGGCCTGCTGTTCCTGTATTTCGGCGTGGCCCTGTGGCGTCGTTGCCGGCGTCGCGCACGGCAATCGCGGGAGCTGAACATGTCCCCGCACCTGATGAAAAAACACGACTGAATCGACGGCCTGGCTTTTTGCCGGGCCGTTTTGTGTCTGTTTGGGTAAACTGGCCGCCCTTCGCGGAGGCTGATATGCAAGACGACGATTTTTCCCTGTTCAAAAGTGCGATCCAAGGCGTCAAGCCGATCAAGCACGACCGCGCCGACACCGGCAAACCCAAGACTGACCGCGCGCAAATCGCCAAGCTGCGCCAGTCCGCGACCATCCGCACCGAAACCACCACCGTTGACGGCCTGTCCGATCAGTTCGTGATCGATGTCGGTCCCGAAGACGAGTTGATGTGGGCCCGCGACGGCGTGCAGGAAAGCCAGATGCGCAAGCTCAAGATCGGGCAGATCCCGTTCGAGGGCAGCCTCGACCTGCACGGCATGAGCGTCGAAAAGGCCCGGGAAACCCTCTGGGCGTTTCTGGCCGAAGCGACCAAGTTCGAAATCCGCTGCGTGCGCGTCACCCATGGCAAGGCTGTGCGACTGGACGGCAAACGACCGATGATCAAGAGCCACGTCAACACCTGGCTGCGCCAGCATGCGCAAGTGCTCGGATTCTGCTCGTGCCAGGCCAAACACGGCGGCGCCGGCGCGGTTTACGTGATGCTCAAACGCACCATGATGGAAGGCCGCGACGAATAATCCCGTCACACCGAACTTGCAGGGTCGTGTCCGCCGCCGTACCCTTGCCCTTTGCGAAAATCCCCACAGGTAGTTTCATGTCCCTGGAACAGAATTACACCGCGATTCTCGGCCAACTGGGCGAGGACGTGTCCCGCGAGGGCCTGCTCGACACGCCAAAGCGTGCCGCCAAAGCCATGCAGTACCTCTGCCGCGGTTATGAACAGACGCTCGAAGAGGTCACCAACGGTGCCCTGTTCAGCTCCGACAACAGCGAAATGGTGCTGGTGAAAGACATCGAGCTCTACTCGTTGTGCGAACACCACCTGCTGCCGTTCATCGGCAAGGCCCACGTCGCGTATATCCCGAGCGGCAAAGTGCTGGGCCTGTCGAAGGTCGCGCGGATCGTCGACATGTACGCCCGCCGCCTGCAGATCCAGGAAAACCTCAGCCGCCAGATCGCCGATGCGGTCCAGCAGGTTACCGGCGCGCTGGGCGTGGCCGTGGTGATCGAGGCCAAGCACATGTGCATGATGATGCGCGGTGTGGAGAAACAGAATTCGTCGATGATCACCTCGGTGATGCTCGGTGAGTTCCGCGAAAACGCGGCGACCCGCAGCGAGTTTCTCAGCCTGATCAAGTAATTCGTGACACAAAAAAACCGGCGTTGATCGCCGGTTTTTTTTCGTCCGTGAAAAATCGGGTAAGCTGCGCGCCTTCTTCAATGTCCCTGTGAGGCTTGTAACGTGTTCGTCAAAGCGCTTCGTGTCGGCCTCGGCCAACTGATCATCTTCGTTGACTTCCTGACCCGCCCGGGCAAGAAACAGCGCCCCGCCGCTGCCCAGGCCCAGGTTGACGCCGCCGCCAAGGACCTGACCCTGTATCAGTTCCACGCCTGCCCGTTCTGCGTGAAGACCCGCCGCAGCCTGCGTCGCCTGAACGTTCCGGTGGCCCTGAAAGACGCGAAGAACAACGAGCAGGACCGCCAGACCCTGCTGGAACAGGGCGGCAAGATCAAGGTGCCGTGCCTGCGCATCGAAGAGAACGGCCAGACCACCTGGATGTATGAGTCCAACACGATCATCGAATACCTGAACAAGCGGTTCGCCGCCGTCTGAATCAAAAAAAACCGGCCTGATGGCCGGTTTTTTTATGCGGCCTGCGCGGCCTGTGCCTGGCGCACCACCGCTGCCAGACGCTTGAGCCCTTCGTCCAGGCGGGCCGGGTCAATGTGACTGAAGTTCAGGCGCAGATGACCGTGATTGCGATCCGGCTCGGGGAAAAACGGCTCGCCCGGCATGAACGCCACATCGTTGGCCAGCGCGGTATTGAGCAAGGTGCGCGTGTCCAGCGGCTGTTTAAGGGTCAGCCAGAAAAACAGCCCGCCCTGCGGCGTGTTCCAGTCCGCCAGATCAGCGAAATGAGTTTCCAGCGCCGCTTGAAAGGCATCGCGACGCTGACGGTAGAAGCCGCGCAATTCACTCAAGTGCTGCTGATACTTTTCGCTGCCGATCCACTGCAAGGCCTGCCATTGACCGATGCGGTTGGTGTGCAGATCCGCTGACTGCTTGAGTTTGAGCAGATGCGGAAACAGATCCGGGCTGGCGATCAGGTAGCCAACGCGCAGGCCCGGCAACAGGGTTTTCGACACGGTGCCGGTGTAGATCCAGCTGGATTTTTTCAAGCGTCCGGCAATCGGCTGGGCGCTGCCGCCGTCGAAGGTCAGTTCGCGGTAAGGCTCGTCTTCGATCAGGGTTACGCCGAATTCGTCGAGCAACGCCGCAACTGCTTCGCGCTTGGCTTCGCTGTAGCGTACGGCGGACGGGTTCTGGAAGGTCGGGATCAGGTAGATGAACGCTGGACGATGTTGCTCCAGGCGTTGACGCAACTGCGCCAGGTTCGGTCCGTCAGCTTCCAGCGGCACGGTCAGGCTATCAGCGCCGAACAGCTGGAAAATCTGCAAGGCTGCCAGATAGGTTGGCGCTTCCAGCAGGATTTCGCTGCCCTTGTCGATGTACAGCTTGGCGGCCAGATCGAGTGTTTGCTGGGAACCACTGACCACCAGCACCTGACTCGCCTCACACGGCAGACCCAGCGCCCTCGCCTCTGCCGCCAGCGCTTCGCGCAAGGCTGGCTCGCCTTCGCTCATACCGTATTGGCCGAGGGACAGCGGCATGTCGGCCCACTCGACCTTCGGCAACATGGCTTCAGCCGGCAGACCGCCAGCGAAGGACATCACTTCCGGGCGCTGGGCCGCAGCAAGGATTTCACGGATCAGAGAACTTTTGAGACGCGACACACGTTCGGAAAAAGCCATGGAAGTCACCGCTAGCGAGGCATGGGAAAAATGAGTCAAACTTATTGACTGAAATTACGACACCCTCTCTGGAAGCGTCAATATGCTTGACCTTAAAAACTGCACCAGCCAACAGCAAGCCATGGAAGCTTTTTTCTTCGGTTATCAAGCGTTCACTGCCAAGGCTGACGAAATGCTCGAGCGTCGCGGCCTGTCCCGCGTGCATCAACGCATCGTGTTTTTTATTGCCCGTTATCCGAATTTGAGCGTCAAGGAGTTGCTCGCGCTGCTCGGCGTTAGCAAACAGGCATTGAACATGCCGTTGCGTCAGCTGCAGGAAATGCATCTGGTGGAAAGCGTGGCGTCCGAAGAAGACAAACGTAAACGGCTTCTGACGTTGACCGTCGAAGGCGCGAAATTTGAGCAGGCATTGCGCCGCGAGCAGGTGAAATTACTGGAACGGGTGTTTGCCGAGGCCGGCGAAACCGCGGTGAATGGCTGGCTGGCGGTGAATATGGCGTTGGGGAAAAACCGCTCGGCCGAGTGATATAGCGCGATCCTCAAAACTTTCGTCTACAAAACCAAAAACAATATTTGCTTTATTTGTACACAAAAGCATAATCCACTGCGTGCGAGTTCCTGACCGCATGGTCAACAAATTCGCGTATGCCTCAAAGGGCCGCTGCCACCCCCTCATAGGGTCCGGCCCTGGAAATAACAATAAAACTCTTGAGGAGTACTCGCTGTGGAAAGCCGCAAATCCGAAGCATCGACGCTGGAACTCTCGCCGCCGTTACGCAATGGCCTGCTGGAGCGCCTCTTTAAACTCAGCTTGCATGGCACCACGGTGAAGACCGAGCTGATCGCCGGTCTGACAACCTTCATCACCATGGCCTACATCATCTTCGTCAACCCGAACATCATGGCCGATGCCGGGATCGATCACGGTGCGGCCTTCGTCGCCACCTGCATCGCCGCCGCGCTGGGCTGCCTGCTGATGGGCTTGTACGCCAACTGGCCGGTGGGCCTGGCGCCGGGCATGGGCCTCAACGCGTTCTTCACCTACACCGTGGTTGGCACCATGGGCTACAACTGGGAAACCGCCCTCGGTGCGGTGTTCGTCTCGGGCGTGCTGTTCATGATCCTGACCTTTTCGCGGATTCGCGAATGGCTGCTCAACAGCATCCCGGTCAGCCTGCGCTTTGCAATGGGCGCCGGCGTGGGTCTGTTTCTCGGGCTGATCGGCCTGAAAACCGCCGGTATCGTCGTCGACAGCCCGGCCACGCTGATCAAGCTCGGCTCGCTGCGTGAACCCGGCCCGCTGCTTGCCGCCATCTGCTTCCTGATGATCGCGATCCTCAGCTACCACAGAGTATTCGGCGCAATCCTCATCAGCATCATCACCGTGACCCTGGCAGGCTGGGGCCTGGGCATCGTGCACTACTCAGGCATCATGTCGACTCCGCCAAGCCTGGCGCCGACCTTCATGGCCATGAACGTCGCCGGCGTGTTCAACGTCAGCATGATCAGCGTGGTGCTCGCCTTCCTCTTCGTACACATGTTCGACACCGCCGGCACCCTGATGGGTGTTGCCCAGCGCGCCAATCTGGTGGGAGCTGACGGCCGCATCGAAAACCTGTCCCGCGCCATGAAAGCCGACTCCGCCTCCAGCGTATTCGGTGCAGTGGTCGGCGTACCGCCGGTCACCAGCTACGTGGAAAGTGCCGCCGGTGTAGCCGCTGGTGGTCGGACTGGTCTTACCGCAGTGACCGTTGGTGTGCTATTTATAGCCGCGATGTTCTTTGCCCCGCTGGCCGGCATGATTCCCGCCTATGCCACTGCTGGCGCGCTGATTTATGTAGCGATGCTGATGATGGGCGGCATGGCGCACATCGAATGGGACGAAGCGACCGACAGCATTCCGGCCATCGTCACCGCGATCATGATGCCGCTGACCTTCTCGGTCGCCGACGGCATCGCGCTGGGCTTCATTACCTATGTCGCGCTGAAGGCCGGCACCGGTAAGTACAAAGAGATTTCGGTCAGCCTGTGGGTGCTCTGCGCGATCTTCATCGCCAAGTTCATCTTCCTGTAAGCGACACGCGGTTCGAGCGTCAAAACAGCCTCACCCTTGCGGGTGGGGCTTTTGCACATTCTTGATAACGATAAAAAGGAGAAAGTGATGAGTCTGGAAACCTGGCTGCTGTTCAGCGGCGCTGCGCTGGTGGTGATCCTGATTCCGGGGCCACTGTCGTTGCTGATGATCAGCAACAGTCTGAATTACGGTTTGCGCCGCTCCTACCCGGCGTTTCTCGGTGGCGTGAGTGCGTCGATCTGCCTGCTCAGCGCTTCGGCCCTGGGGCTGGGCGCCCTGCTGCTGGCGTCGGAAAAGCTCTTCAGCGCGCTGAAGATCGTCGGTGCGTTGTACCTGTTCTACCTCGCCTGGCAGAGCTGGCAGCAATCGCGTCAGCCATCGGTTGGCGCAGAAGTGCCGCAGGCGGCACCGGTTCCACGCTTTCGCGCACTCTTCGGACGTGCATTCATGCTGGGCGCCAGCAATCCGAAAGACATCCTGTTCTTCGCCGCGTTTCTGCCGCAATTCCTCAGCGCCGAACAGCCGTTTCTGCCTCAACTGCTGGTGATGATTGCGACCTGGACCGTGCTGGATCTGCTATGCAAATTGACCTACGGCCTCGGCGCCCACGGTGCCGCGCGTTACCTGCGCAGCGGCAAGGGCCAGAGCTGGTTCAACCGCATCAGTGCCGGACTGTTTGGCGGCGCAGGTGCAGCTTCATTGTTGAGCAGCCACTGAGGCCATTGAAAGCGGCCAATACCTGGCAACATTTCGCCTGGCGCATAGATATATGTACCGCACTTCGCAACGTTGATTCACCGAACATCCGGCCTCTTCTGGCCAGATCAACGTGAATCGACCTTGCGAGTGAAATACCCATGAGCCCCAAACGCCCGATAAAACCCGGTGCCTCGACCACCTCCCCCGAAACGCCTTTCACCCTTCCCGACATCGGACCTCCGGCACTCCACAGGTTGCCGCTGAACATCGCGCCCCATGGCGAAGACCCAATACCTGTCGATCACCTGAGGGCGCCTGTTCAATCACCTTCCTCCCGGCATATACCTTTAGAGATCGTCGACCTTCCGGCCGAGACCCATATCACCCCTGTCGTGGTCCATGCGCCGATCGAGCACTATTTCCTTGCGCCCAATCAGCTATCCAGACTTCCGGCGCCGAATACGCTTTCCGGCATTCGGGAACTCGGGACGCAGAGGCACTTCGTGGATCTTCAGGAAGGGGGAACCGTGCTGCTGGGCATTGATTCGGAGAACCATTTCCGGGCCAGATTGAACAGCGACTTCAGACCTTCCGGTCCACGACTCGAACGGATGGAAGGCACCCTCACCTGGCGCGTGAAACCCAGCGACGAGAGTGCCGGCGGCAGCGATTCCAGATTGACGCTCAAGCGCCTGCGAAACCCGGATGATGATCCGCAAGAAGTGGTCGCACCCAAACGCTCTTCCACCGCGACGGGTGAGGAATGGTCCGATCCCTGGAAAAAATGGGACGCGCCTCCCCAGCAGGCATCCATCAGCGGCATTGAAGTCGATGGCATCCGGTTTCTGCTTGTGCCGCGCGGTACCGACCCGGATCACCCGATCGTCTACATCAAGAATCCGGAACACTGGGTGTATGACTTCGACTATATGGAGCGCATCCTCGGCACTGACCTGATGCAGCAACCCAGGGGGGCGATCCGCGTTCCGCCTGCCAATCAGTGGGAGATCGATCCGAACCTGCCCTTTCAACACCCGCTGAAGCAGTACATCGCCACTTATTTTCCGCTGTTGTCGGGTACCTCGGTAAACAAGGTGGCCAGACATCAATTCGGCCTGGCAAACGATGGGGATATGGCAACCGGCGTGGGGCTGACTCGCCTCAGGCAAACGTTCAACGATTGGAAACGCGGTAACAGCACGCCTCATCCGCCACTGGCCGATCCATTGCTGATGCTGCCGACGCTGGCTACATCCAGCGGCGGGCCAGGGCTCAGCCGTACACTGGAATTGCCAACCCTGACCCCGGAAGGCCCCCTGCAGCGACTGGACTTCGACCTGACAAGGCAAGAGTGGGATTATTTCAAAACGACGCAGTCAGGCGTTGAGCTCAAGCGGCTCATGGCCAACATCCTGAATCGCCAGGGCTATGATGTTTTCACGCCAACGCCTTCATCTTCCTTCCCGGCCCTGGTGTTTCGTCGGGAGAATCATCCCTTTGTCTTCTTCATCAGCCTGCATCGCGTCAGGGGCAGGAAAATTCATCAACCCCTGAATTCCGGTCCCGACGCTGCCGACGCCCGGTTGAACACCCAGGTCGGGTATCCGGCACTGCAGGAAATCCTCCAGGCGCACGCCGAAAAAAGGCTGGTGTGGCTCAAGGGCGGATCTCAAATTCATGCTTCGCAACCGGACAGTATTTTCATCGTCAGGGATGATGAGTCGAGGCTCGGAACGCTTGCCGACCTTTAATCAGGAACGCCTTTGGCGAGACGAAAAAAAGCCCGCAGTGTGAGCGGGCGAAAGACCAAAGAAGCTATATGCGCAGTCGCTTCCCGGTGGAGGCAGCTGCTTGGGGGTCAGCTGCCCCGGTACGTGGAATAGCTGTAAGGCGAGATCAGCAACGGTACGTGGTAGTGATCCTGTTCGGCAGAGATGCCGAACCGCAGCACCACCACGTCCAGAAATGCCGGCTCCGGCAACTGGACGCCACGGGCGCGGTAGTAATCGCCAGCGTGGAACTGAACCTGATAGACACCGGTACGGTAGTCATCGCCTTGCAACAGCGGCGCATCGACCCGGCCATCGCTGTTGGTAAACGCACTGGCGACCAATTCCAGGTGCGAACCTTCAACGCGGTACAGCTCGACCTTGATCGAGCTGCCCGGGCAACCGTGTGCAGCGTCCAAAACGTGTGTTGTCAAACGTCCCATTGATTCTGCGCGCCTGCCTGCGTGGAGCAGTCAGACTTCGCGCCTCCCGAAGTCAGTTGAAAAGGAGACCGCACCGTTTCGGAGCACGAAAAGCTGCGGCGAGCGACTGATTAAGACACTTTTCAAAAAAATTGTACACAATAAAAACGACATTTTTCCGCTTACCTCCGCCATCCCGCGATTTCCCGGGGATCTGCCCGAGAACCAGGCATTCATTGAACCCCTGAACCATTAGCTGACTGGTCAGGCAGGTTTCTTGCAGGTTCACGCCATTAACAGCAAAAGATGACAGCCGGTGAAAAATGCGAAAATTCAGGCTTACAAATTGAGAATAAAGTTGTATACAATCAGCCCATCGCTGTGACGCCAGCCTGCCATCCAAACTTCAGGGCGCCACACAATCTGTCAACGAATAAGAAGGAAGACTGCAGTGAGCGCTGACTACCCACGCGACCTGATCGGTTACGGCAGTAACCCTCCTCACCCACACTGGCCGGGCAATGCCCGGATCGCCCTGTCGTTCGTACTCAATTACGAAGAAGGCGGCGAGCGCAACATCCTGCACGGTGACAAAGAATCCGAAGCCTTCCTCTCGGAAATGGTTGCGGCCCAGCCTCTGCAAGGCGCGCGCAACATGAGCATGGAATCGCTTTACGAGTATGGCAGCCGTGCCGGCGTCTGGCGGATCCTGAAACTGTTCAAGGAATTCGACATTCCGCTGACCATCTTCGCCGTGGCCATGGCCGCCCAGCGTCACCCGGACGTGATCCGTGCGATGGTCGAGGCCGGTCACGAGATCTGCAGCCACGGCTACCGCTGGATCGACTACCAGTACATGGACGAAGCCCAGGAACGCGAGCACATGCTCGAAGCGATCCGCATCCTCACCGAACTCACCGGCGAGCGCCCACTGGGCTGGTACACCGGCCGCACCGGCCCGAACACCCGTCGTCTGGTGATGGAAGAAGGCGGTTTCCTCTACGACTGCGACACCTATGACGACGACCTGCCCTACTGGGAACCGAACAACCCGACCGGCAAGCCGCACCTGGTGATCCCGTACACACTGGACACCAACGACATGCGCTTCACCCAGGTCCAGGGTTTCAACAAGGGCGACGATTTCTTCGAATACCTCAAAGACGCGTTCGACGTGCTCTACGCCGAAGGCGCCGAAGCACCGAAGATGCTGTCGATCGGTCTGCACTGCCGACTAGTGGGCCGTCCGGCGCGTCTGGCTTCGCTCAAACGCTTTATCGAATACGCTAAAAGTCATGAACAGGTGTGGTTCAGCCGCCGCGTCGACATCGCCCGTCACTGGCACGAAACCCACCCGTACCAAGGGGCTGCCAAATGAGCACCTTTCAAACCCTGAAACCGTCGACCCTGAGCCGCGACGCCTTCGTCAAAGCCTTCGCCGACATCTACGAACATTCGCCATGGGTGGCCGAGAAGGCCTTCGACCTGGGCCAGGACGCGTCGATCGACCAGATCGAAACCCTGCACCAGCGCATGAGCGACATCCTGTTGAGCGCCGATCACGCCAGTCAGCTGGCACTGATCAACGCTCACCCGGACCTGGCCGGCAAAGCTGCCGTCCAGGGCCAGTTGACCGAAGCCAGCACCAATGAACAGGCTGGCGCCGGTATTCACCAATGCACGGCCGAAGAGTTTTCTCGCTTCACCGAGCTGAACGACGCCTACAAGGCCAAGTTCAAGTTTCCCTTCATCATGGCGGTAAAAGGCAGCAACCGGCATCAGATCCTCGCGGCGTTCGAAACGCGCATTCACAACCCGGTCGACACCGAGTTCAAATGCGCGCTGGCGGAGATCAACAAGATCGCCCTGTTCCGTTTACTGACTCTTTAGCAAGCCTGGCCCGAGCGTGTCAGACGCGGAGAACGCCCAGGGCCTCGCAAGCATCCCCAGCCACTTATTTAAAGGCAGACAAGAAGAATGAAAGCTTACGCCGTACCTTTCGAGAAGTTCGTCAACCTGGCCGATGCCCGTCTGGGCACCAAAATCATCTCGGTCACCGATGACTGGTTCGCAGACGCCAATCGTCTGTTTCAGCCGACCCCGGCCGTGTGGAAGGAGGGCGTGTTCGACGACAACGGCAAGTGGATGGACGGCTGGGAATCGCGCCGCAAGCGCTTCGAAGGCTACGACAGCGCGGTGATCCGCCTGGGCGTACCGGGTTCGATCAAAGGCGTGGACATCGACACTTCATTCTTCACCGGCAACTTCCCGCCATCGGCCTCGCTGGAAGCGTGCTTCCTGGCGTCGGGCGAGCCGGACGAAAACACCCAGTGGACTGAAGTGCTGTCGGCCGTCGAGCTGCAGGGCAACAGCCACCACTACCACGAAATCAGCAACGACAAGGCGTTCAGCCACCTGCGCTTCAACATCTACCCGGACGGCGGTGTTGCCCGTCTGCGCGTGTACGGCATTCCGTTCCGCGACTGGTCCGCTGTTGGCGACAACGAGCAAGTTGACCTGGCTGCAGCCCTCAACGGTGGCCGCGCCCTCGCCTGCTCCGACGAACACTTCGGCCGCATGAGCAACATCCTCAACCCGGGCCGTGGCATCAACATGGGCGACGGCTGGGAAACCGCACGTCGTCGCACGCCAGGCAATGACTGGGTGATCGTCGCGCTGGGCCACCCGGGCGAGATCGAGAAAATCGTCGTCGACACCCTGCACTTCAAAGGCAACTACCCGGACAGCTGCTCGATCCAGGGCGCGTTCGTCAAGGGCGGCACCGACAGCCAGATCGAAACCCAGTCGCTGTTCTGGCGCGAACTGTTGCCGAGCCAGAAGCTGGAAATGCACGCCGAACACACCTTCGTCGAGCAGATCAAGGCACTGGGCCCGATCACCCACATCCGTCTGAACGTGTTCCCGGATGGTGGTGTGAGCCGCCTGCGCCTGTTCGGCAAGGTAGCTAAATAAGGGTGAACCCAATCGCTGGCAAGCCAGCTCCCACAGGTTTTGTGAACGCCACAGTCCACTGTGGGAGCGGGCTTGCCCGCGATGGCGATAGTTCTAACAACACAGAATTTTGGATAAGAAGAACAGCATGCGCACATTGACGATTGAACCGCTGACCAAAGAAGCCTTCGCCCCGTTCGGTGACGTGATCGAAACCGACGGCAGCGATCACTTCATGATCAACAACGGTTCGACCATGCGCTTCCACAAACTGGCGACGGTCGAAACCGCTACGCCCGAGGACAACGCGATCATCAGCATCTTCCGCGCCGACGCGCAGGACATGCCGCTGACCGTGAGCATGCTGGAACGCCATCCGCTGGGCAGCCAGGCTTTCATTCCGCTGCTCGGCAACCCCTTTCTGATCGTGGTCGCGCCACTTGGCGATGTACCTGTATCAGGCTTGGTCCGCGCCTTCGTCACCAACGGCAGGCAGGGCATCAATTACCATCGCGGCGTCTGGCACCACCCGGTGCTGACGATCGAAAAGCGGGATGACTTCCTGGTGGTTGATCGCAGTGGCACAGGCAATAACTGCGATGAGCATTTTTTCAAAGAGGATGAGCGTTTGATCCTCGCCCCCCACCAATAAGAGAAGGTCCGATCACTCGACAACAAGAGTGACGGGCGAGAGGTAAAGACTGTGGAAGCACATCTGTTGGAATGGCTGAACCTGAGCGTGCGCTGGGTTCACATGATCACTGGCGTGGCCTGGATCGGCGCGTCGTTCTACTTCGTCTGGCTGGAGAACAACCTCAACCGCGTCAACCCGAAAACCGGTCTTGCCGGTGATCTGTGGGCGATCCACGGCGGCGGTATCTATCACCTGGAAAAATACAAACTGGCCCCTCCGTCGATGCCGGAGAACCTGCACTGGTTCAAATGGGAAGCCTATTTCACCTGGATGTCGGGGATCGCGCTGCTCTGCGTGGTGTTCTACTCCAACCCCGTGCTCTACCTCGTGGCACCCGGCAGCGGCCTGACCGGCCCTGAAGGCGTGGCCATCGGCATCGGTTCGCTGATCGCCGGCTGGTTCATCTACGACTTCCTCTGCGATTCGCCCCTCGGCAAGAAACCCGCCCTGCTCGGCTTCATCCTGTTCGTGCTGATCATCGGCGCGGCGTATGGCTTCAGCAAGGTGTTCAGCGGTCGTGGTGCGTACCTGCACGTCGGCGCGATCATCGGCACCATCATGGTCGGCAACGTGTTCCGCATCATCATGCCGGCACAACGCGCACTGGTGGCCGCGATTGCCGAGAACCGCACGCCGGATCCGGCGCTGCCGGCCAAAGGCCTGTTGCGTTCGCGTCACAACAACTACTTCACCCTGCCGGTGCTGTTCATCATGATCAGCAACCACTTCCCGAGCACTTACGGCAGCCAGTACAACTGGCTGATCCTGGCCGGGATCGCCGTGTTGGCGGTGTTGGTGCGTCACTACTTCAACACCCGTCACGACAGCCACAAGTTTGCCTGGACCCTGCCGGTGGCAGCGGTGGGCATGATCACCCTGGCGTACGTCACCGGCCCTGCGCCGATGCCGACCGCGCCGGACGTGGCCAAGGCTCCTGCGAAAATCGAGTACCAGCCGCTGCCGGAAACGGCCCTGGGTGGTGGCGCGAAACCGGCTGAAGCGGCACAACCGGCCGCCGCTGCTGCACCTGCTGCACCCGCCGCTGCTCCGGCTCAGGCATCCAACGCAGGTCCTGCGTTCGACAAGGTGCACAACGTGATCCAGGAACGCTGCGCGGTCTGCCACTCGGCCAAACCGACCAGCCCGCTGTTCAGCGCTGCCCCGGCCGGTGTGATGTTCGACACCCCCGAGCAGATCCGCCAGAACGCGGCGCGGATCCAGGCGCAAGCCATCACCACGCAGATCATGCCACTGGGCAACATCACGCAGATGACCCAGCAGGAACGCGACCTGATCGGTGCATGGATCGCCCAGGGAGCCCAGACCAACTAAGCAGTAAAAGCATCGCTGGCAAGCCAGCTCCCACAGGGTTTTGCACTGCCTGTGTGGGAGCTGGCTTGCCGGCGAATTGCCGCAACGCGGTTTACCTGATGCAAAGAAACAGCTGTGAGCAACCCGGCAGCTGTTCAATCACAAGAATAAAAAAGATCCGAGGTGTTGCATGTCCGAGCTGTCCAAAGCGCGCATCCCCGACGCACCCGCCATTCAGCGTTTGCCCCTTTTGCAACTGATCCTGGTCGGTTTGCAACATGTTCTGCTGATGTACGGCGGCGCCATCGCGGTACCGCTGATCATCGGACAGGCCGCTGGCCTGAGTCGTGAAGAAATCGCCTTCCTGATCAACGCCGACCTGCTGGTCGCCGGCATCGCCACCATCGTGCAGTCCCTGGGGATAGGCCCCATGGGCATTCGCATGCCGGTGATGATGGGCGCCAGTTTCGCCGCCGTCGGCAGCATGGTCGCCATGGCCGGCATGCCCGGCATCGGTCTGCAGGGGATCTTCGGCGCTACCATCGCCGCCGGGTTCTTCGGCATGATCATCGCACCGTTCATGTCCAAGGTCGTGCGCTTCTTCCCGCCGCTGGTGACCGGCACGGTCATCACCTCGATCGGTCTGTCGCTGTTCCCCGTGGCCGTGAACTGGGCCGGTGGCGGCGCAGGCGCCGCCCAATTCGGTTCACCGATTTATCTGGCCATCGCCGCGCTGGTGCTGGCGACCATTCTGCTGATCCACCGCTTCATGCGCGGTTTCTGGGTCAACATTTCCGTGCTGATCGGCATGTGCCTGGGCTACGTGCTCTGCGGCGCCATCGGCATGGTCGACCTGAGCGGCATGGCCAACGCGCCATGGGTTCAGTTCGTCACCCCGCTGCATTTCGGCATGCCGAAGTTCGAACTGGCGCCGATCCTGTCGATGTGTCTGGTGGTGGTGATCATCTTTGTCGAATCCACCGGGATGTTCCTGGCGCTGGGAAAGATCACCGGCCAGGAAGTCTGCCCGCGCATGCTGCGTCGCGGCTTGCTGTGTGATGCCGGCGCATCGTTCGTTGCCGGTTTCTTCAACACCTTCACCCACTCCTCCTTCGCGCAGAACATCGGTCTGGTGCAGATGACCGGCGTGCGCTGCCGCTCGGTGACCATCGTTGCCGGCGGTCTGCTGATCGTCCTGAGCCTGCTGCCGAAAGCGGCGTTTCTGGTGGCATCGATTCCTCCGGCGGTACTCGGTGGTGCGGCGATTGCGATGTTCGGCATGGTGGCGGCAACGGGGATCAAGATCCTGCAGGAAGCCGACATCGGTGACCGTCGCAATCAACTGTTGGTGGCGGTGAGCATCGGCATGGGCCTGATCCCGGTGGTGCGTCCGGAATTCTTCGCCCACCTGCCATTGTGGATGAGCCCGATCACCCACAGCGGGATCGCCATGGCCACCCTCAGCGCACTGACGCTGAACCTGTTGTTCAACATCCTGGGCGGCGCCGAGCGCGCGGCCATCAACGACTGTCACGCACACCCGCACTGATCCGAAGAGTAAAAAAAGGGGGCTCGCCAACGCCAGCCCCCTCGCGACAGCTTTGCCTCAAACAATAAAAACAAGAGGGAGCAACAGATGATCCGGACTCAAACCAACGTGTTGTTGAGCGGCGGCCTGCTGGCCGCATCACAAGCCATGGCCGGCGATTTATTGCTGTGGCAGACCAACAGCCTGAGCTACCTGTACGGCAAGAACTTCGCGATCAACCCGTCGATCCAGCAGACGGTGACGTTCGAGCATGCCGACAAGTGGAAGTACGGCGACAACTTCCTGTTCGTCGACAAGATCTTCTACAACGGCAAGGAAGACCGCAACAAAGGCCCGCACACCTACTACGGCGAATTCACCCCGCGCTTCTCCTTCGGCAAGATCTTCGACCAGAAGATCGAATTCGGCCCGATCAAGGACGTGCTGCTGGCAATGACCTACGAGTACGGCGAAGGCGAGAGCGAGGCCTATCTGATCGGTCCCGGTTTCGACCTGAAAGTGCCAGGCTTCAACTACGTCACCCTGAACATCTTCCGCCGCCAGACCGAAGGCCCGCGCCCGGGCGATGGTGTCTGGCAGATCACCCCGGGCTGGTCCTACAGCTTTCCGCTGGGCAATTCCGACGTGCTGATCGACGGCTATCTCGACTGGGTCGTCGACAACGACGAAAACTCGCGCGGCACCTATCACGCCAACCTGCACATCAACCCGCAGATCAAATACGACCTGGGCAAAGCCCTCGGCTGGAGCCAGAAGCAGTTGTATGTCGGTACCGAATACAGCTACTGGAAGAACAAATACGGGGTCGAAAGCAGCCACAACCTCGACACCAATCAGAACACCGCCAGCCTGCTGGTGAAGGTGCACTTCTAAGATGACCCGCAACCGTGCCGCCTACCTGTCGTCGGTGCTCTGTTGCGGGGCACTTGAGGCCTGGCCGTTGAGTCAGTATTCTCCGCGGCCTCCTGAATTCGGTCTAAAAAAAAGCCCGGATTTAATTCCTGACCGACGAGCCAACTTATCCCGGCCCCGGTCAGTACCGAGGCGTCCCGAAAACACGCTCAATCGACTGTTTTTCAGCAGCCGACGGGCGTTTTTTTGCTTTTCGAAAAGCCTTGGCTCAGCTCTTGCTAACAGCATTAAAGCTGACCGAATGGATGATTTTTGCGGCAACGAAAAAAGGCGCCACACCAGAGCGCCGACTCAAAAAAATAAACGTGGAATACCTACTTTGGGAGCAACCGAATGAAACGTATGAGCACCAGCCTGATGCTTGCGGGAACCATGCTGGCGGGGGGCCAGGCCATGGCCGACGGCCTGCTGCAATGGCAGAACAACAGCCTGACCTACCTGTACGGCAAAGACTTCAAGGTCAACCCGGCCATCCAGCAGACCGTCACCTTCGAGCACGCCGATGCGTGGAAGTACGGCGACAACTTCCTGTTCGTCGACAAGATTTTCTACAACGGCAAGCCTGACGGTGGCGTCGGCAACAACACCTATTACGGTGAGTTCCAGCCACGTATCTCGCTGGGCAAGGTGCTCGACCAGAAGATCGAATTCGGCCCGATCAAAGACGTGCTGCTGGCCATGACCTACGAGTTCGGCGAAGGCGACGTCGAGTCCTACCTGATCGGTCCAGGCTTCGACCTGGCGATTCCGGGCTTCGACTACTTCCAGCTGAACTTCTACCAGCGTCACACCGAAGGCTCGCGTCCGGGTGACAACGTCTGGCAGATCACCCCGGTCTGGTCCTACACCATTCCGGTCGGCAACTCGAACGTGCTGATCGACGGCTACATGGACTGGGTGGTCGACAACGACGTCAACAGCAAAGGCGAATACCACGCCAACCTGCACTTCAACCCACAGGTCAAATACGACCTGGGCAAGGCGCTGAATTTCGGCGAGAAGCAGCTGTATGTCGGTGTGGAATACGACTACTGGAAAGACAAGTACGGGATCGACGACACCCGTGGCTTCACGACCAATCAGAACGTGACCAGCTTCCTGGTGAAATTCCACTTCTGATAGCGCGGCGTCCTCACGGACGCCATCGCGAGCAGGCTCGCTCCCACATTGGTTTTGTGCACGACACAAATCCCGGTGGGAGCCAGCCTGCTGGCGATTGCTGTACCACTGATTTCAGGCTGGGACCACCGCCTCGCCAATCCCGAGAAACCGGCACAACTCATCGCGCTTGGCCAGTGCATCGCGCCGCCCAAGATCAATCAATTCGCTGCAATACCCCGCCTCGAACAGCAAATAACTCAACACCCCTGCCCCGCTGGTCTTGGTCGCCCCCGGCCCGCGCAAGAACAGCCGCAACGCCGCCGGCAGTTCCTGACGATGCCGTGCCGCGATTTCATCGATTGGCTGACTTGGCGAGATCACCAGCACGTCCACCGGCGCCACACCCAGCGTGCGTATCGGCGTGCCTTCGGGCATCAAATGGCTGAACTGGTTCAGACGCTGAAGCAGCTCGATATCGCTTTCCAGGCTGTCAATGAAGGTGCTGTTGAGCATGTGCCCGCCGATCTGCGCCAGCGTCGGCTGCTGACCGGTATAAGTGCGCTCCAGCGGTTGTGCCGGGTCGAAACCGCGCGGGTTGCCGCTGACGCCCACCACCAGCACCCGGCTCGCGCCCAGGTGCAGCGCCGGGCTGATCGGCGCCGACTGTCGCACTGCGCCATCGCCAAAGTATTCCTCGCCGATTTTCACCGGCGCGAACAACAGCGGGATCGCCGAACTGGCCAGCAAATGCTCCACGGTCAATTGCGTCGGCACACCAATGCGTCGATGGCGCAGCCAGGCATCGATGCTGCCGCCGCCCTGATAGAAGGTCACCGCCTGCCCCGACTCGTAGCCGAACGCGGTCACCGCCACCGCATGCAATTGCTTGCGGGCGATGGATTCGGCGATGCCGGGCATGTGCAGTTTTTCATCGAGCAGATGCCGTAGCGGCGAGCTGTTGAGCAGCGCCACCGGCAGGTGCCGGCCCATGCCCAGCAGGCTGTGACTGACGAAACGGCTGGCCTGGCGGATCACCCCCGGCCAGTCGCTGCGCAGCACGCGATGGCTGCGAAAGCCTTGCCAGAACAGGGTCAGGCGTTCAATGGCGGCCCGAAAGTCCGTGGCGCCGCTGGCGAGGCTGACTGCGTTGATCGCCCCGGCCGAGGTGCCGACGATCACCGGGAACGGATTATCCGCGCCCAGCGGCAGCAATTCGGCAATCGCCGCCAGCACCCCCACCTGATACGCCGCCCGAGCCCCGCCGCCGGAAAGAATCAAACCTGTGACCGGTTCAGCTGGGCTCATCGCAACGCTCCGTGGTGCTTATGGGATGGGGTGAATCAACGACGTTTGGCGTACAGCTTCGGCTCGCCCGGCGGACGGCTCTTGAAGCGCCGGTGCGCCCACAGGTACTGCTCGGGGCAATCACGCAACACGCCTTCGACCCACTGATTGATGCGGATGCAATCGGCTTCTTCGGTCTCCCCCGGGAAACCTTCCAGCGGCGGATGGATCACCAGACGATAGCCGCTGCCGTCCGCCAGGCGCTCCTGAGTGAACGGCACCACCAGCGCTTTGCCCAGTCGGGCGAACTTGCTGGTGGCGGTGACCGTCGCGGCCTGAATGCCGAACAGCGGCACGAAGATGCTTTGCTTGGCGCCGTAGTCCTGATCCGGCGCGTACCAGATCGCGCGCCCGGAACGCAGCAGCTTGAGCATGCCGCGCACATCGTCGCGCTCCACCGCCAGCGAATCCAGATTGTGCCGCTCGCGGCCCTGGCGCTGGATGAAATCGAACAGCGGGTTCTTGTGCTCGCGGTACATGCCGTCGATGGTGTGTTGCTGGCCGAGCAGCGCCGCGCCGATTTCCAGGGTGGTGAAATGCACCGCCATCAGAATCACGCCCTTGCCTTCGCGCTGAGCCTGTTGCAGGTGCTCGAGGCCCTCGACATGGGCCAATTTCGCCAGACGCTGACGGGACCACCACCAGCTCATCGCCATTTCAAAGAACGCGATGCCGGTGGAGGCGAAGTTTTCCTTGAGCAGGCGTTTGCGCTCGGCGGCGGACTTTTCCGGGAAACACAGTTCCAGATTGCGCTTGGCAATGCGCCGCCGGTCGCCGGCGAAGCGATACATCAGGGCGCCGAGAAAACGACCGATGGCCAGCAATGCCGGATAGGGCAACTGCACCGTCAGCCACAACAGCCCCAGGCCGCACCAGAGCGGCCAGAAGCGTGGCGCGAGAAATGCTTTTCGAAAACGCGGGCGATCCATTAAAGCTTCCGTAAATAAGTGGCCGCGCATTCTACATCGTTCAGCCCGGCTTGCGGCTGGCGGGCGTTCTCGTTATAAGTCTCGGCACTTTTAGTGACAAGCCGTTGTATGCCGACATGAGCCAAAACGAATCGCCAGACCAAGATCCCGTGTTCCAGTTGAAGGGCAGCATGCTCGCCATCACGGTGCTCGAGCTGTCCCGTAACGACCTGGACAGCCTCGATCGGCAACTGGCCGCCAAAGTCGCCCAGGCACCGAACTTCTTCAGCAACGCGCCGCTGGTCCTGGCGCTGGACAAGCTGCCGCCGAGCGAAGGCGCGGTCGATCTGCCGGGCCTGATGCGCGTGTGCCGCCAGCACGGCCTGCGCACCCTGGCGATCCGCGCCAGTCGCATCGAAGACATCGCCGCCGCCATCGCCATCGACATCCCGGTACTGCCGCCGTCCGGCGCCCGCGAACGGCCGCTGGAAACTGCCGAACCCGTTGCACCGAAGAAGCCGGAAAAGCCGCCGGAGCCGACCGTCAAACCGACCCGCGTCATCACCACGCCAGTACGTGGTGGCCAACAGATCTATGCGCAAGGTGGCGATCTGGTGGTGGTGTCTTCGGTCAGTCCGGGGGCGGAACTTCTCGCCGATGGCAACATCCATGTATACGGCCCGATGCGCGGTCGTGCGCTGGCCGGGGTCAAGGGTGACACCAAGGCGCGGATTTTCTGTCAGCAATTGAGCGCTGAACTGATCTCCATCGCAGGCCATTACAAGGTTTCCGAAGACCTGCGTCGCGATCCGATGTGGGGTTCGGGCGTACAGGTCAGCCTGTCGGGCGACGTGTTGAACATCATTCGGCTTTAACGGATACTGCCGCATTTTCCAAGCATCTCTAAAACGTAGCGAAAACGGCTCAAACGAAGTAGGAAAAAGGCCAAAAGCCGAATTCCAGCCAAGGCTGTCCGACTGCAGTAGTTTTCAAGAGATGTTTTTCAGGGGCTGAACAGTCCTTCTTCCTTAGGGGTGAAACACCTTGGCCAAGATTCTCGTGGTTACATCCGGCAAGGGTGGTGTGGGTAAGACCACCACCAGCGCCGCTATCGGTACCGGCCTCGCTCTGCGCGGCCACAAAACAGTGATCGTCGACTTCGACGTGGGCTTGCGTAACCTCGACCTGATCATGGGTTGCGAGCGCCGCGTGGTGTATGACTTCGTCAACGTGGTCAACGGCGAAGCCAACCTGCAACAGGCCCTGATCAAAGACAAGCGCCTGGAAAACCTCTACGTGCTGGCCGCCAGCCAGACCCGTGACAAAGACGCGCTGACCCAGGAAGGCGTGGAAAAAGTCCTGATGGAGCTCAAGGAACAATTCGAGTTCGTGGTCTGCGACTCCCCGGCGGGCATCGAGAAAGGCGCCCACCTGGCCATGTACTTCGCTGACGAAGCTATCGTCGTGACCAACCCTGAAGTGTCCTCGGTACGTGACTCGGACCGCATGCTCGGCCTGCTGGCCAGCAAGTCCCGTCGCGCCGAACGCGGCGAAGAGCCGATCCAGGAACACCTGCTGATCACTCGCTACCACCCGGAGCGCGTCGAAAAAGGCGAAATGCTGGGCGTCGAAGACGTCAAGGAAATCCTCGCCGTGCGCCTGCTGGGTGTCATTCCGGAATCCCAGGCCGTGCTCAAGGCTTCCAACCAGGGCGTCCCGGTTATCCTCGACGACCAGAGCGACGCCGGCCAGGCCTACAGCGATACCGTTGATCGCTTGCTGGGCAAGGAAAAAGAACACCGGTTCCTGAATGTCGAGAAGAAGGGATTCTTCGAGCGTCTGTTTGGAGGTAGGTAATGAACCTTTTTGACTTCTTTCGTGCCAACAAAAAGCCAAGTACCGCCTCGGTCGCGAAAGAGCGTCTACAGATCATCGTGGCGCATGAACGCGGCCAGCGCAGCACCCCTGACTATCTGCCGTCCCTGCAAAAGGAACTGGTGGAAGTGATCCGCAAGTACGTCAACATCGGCAACGACGACGTACACGTGGCACTGGAAAGCCAGGGCAGCTGCTCGATTCTGGAACTCAACATCACCCTGCCCGATCGCTGAGTCGATCCGGCAGGAACGACGGCGGCTCAGGGCCCTTCCGACACCGGAAGGGCCCTGAGCCGCCGTTGGCATTTGTTACGAGGCTGTTTTAATGCCGCTGTCCAACATCCACATCATTCATCAGGACGCCGCCGTACTGGTGGTGAACAAACCGACCCTGTTGCTCTCGGTACCCGGCCGGGCCGACGACAACAAGGACTGCCTGATCACCCGCCTGCAGGAAAACGGCTACCCGGAAGCGCGTATCGTCCATCGTCTGGACTGGGAAACCTCCGGCATCATCCTGCTGGCCCGCGACGCCGACACCCACCGCGAACTGTCGCGGCAGTTTCACGACCGCGAAACCGAAAAGGCCTACACCGCCCTGGCCTGGGGCCAGCCGGAACTGGACAGCGGCAGTATCGACCTGCCCCTGCGCTACGACCCGCCAACCAAGCCGCGCCACGTCGTAGACCACGAATTCGGCAAACACGCCCTGACCTTCTGGCGCGTGCTGGAACGTTGCGGCGACTGGTGCCGTGTCGAACTGACGCCGATCACCGGCCGTTCGCACCAGTTGCGCGTGCACATGCTGTCCATCGGTCATCCGCTGCTCGGTGACGGGCTCTATGCTCACGAACAAGCCCTCGCCGCCTGGCCGCGCCTGTGCCTGCACGCCAGCATGCTCAGCTTCACCCACCCGCAAACCGGTGAGCGCTTGCGCTTCGACTGCCCGGCGCCGTTCTGACCCCACCACAATGTCCCAAGCATCAGGCCGATGCGTTAAACTCCCGCCCATTGCTGTCTGGAGCTTCTTATGCGCGAAGAGTTGAACCAAGGCCTGATCGACTTCCTCAAGGCCTCCCCTACCCCGTTTCACGCCACCGCCAGCCTTGTTCAACGCCTGGAGGCCGCCGGTTATGTGCGCCTCGACGAGCGCGAGACCTGGCACACCGAAGCCAATGGCCGTTACTACGTCACCCGTAACGACTCCTCGATCGTCGCGATCAAGATGGGCCGCAACTCACCGCTGCACGACGGTATCCGTCTGGTCGGCGCCCACACCGACAGCCCGTGCCTGCGGGTCAAGCCGCAACCTGAACTGCAGCGCCAGGGTTTCTGGCAACTCGGTGTTGAAGTCTACGGCGGCGCGCTGCTGGCGCCGTGGTTCGACCGCGACCTGTCGCTGGCCGGCCGCGTCACCTTCCGTCGCGACGGCAAGGTCGAGAGCCAGTTGATCGACTTCAAAGCGCCGATCGCGATCATTCCCAACCTGGCGATTCACCTCAATCGTGAAGCCAACCAGGGCTGGGCCATCAACGCCCAGACCGAACTGCCGCCGATTCTCGCGCAGTTCGCCGGTGACGAACGTGTGGACTTCCGTGCGGTACTGACCGATCAACTGGCCCGCGAACACGGCCTCAATGCCGACGTGGTGCTCGATTACGAGCTGAGCTTCTACGACACCCAGAGCGCTGCGGTCATCGGCCTGAACGGTGATTTCATCGCCGGCGCCCGCCTCGACAACCTGTTGTCGTGCTACGCCGGCCTGCAAGCCCTGCTGACTGCCGACACTGAAGAAACCTGCGTGCTGGTGTGCAACGACCACGAAGAAGTCGGCTCCTGCTCGGCCTGCGGCGCCGACGGCCCGATGCTGGAACAGACCCTGCGCCGCCTGCTGCCGGAAGGTGACGAGTTCGTACGCACCATCCAGAAATCCCTGCTGGTCTCGGCCGACAACGCCCACGGCGTGCACCCGAACTACGCCGAGAAACACGACGCCAACCACGGCCCGAAACTCAACGCCGGCCCGGTGATCAAGGTCAACAGCAATCAGCGCTACGCCACCAACAGCGAAACCGCCGGTTTCTTCCGTCATCTGTGCATGGCCGAAGAAGTCCCGGTGCAAAGCTTCGTGGTGCGCAGCGACATGGGCTGCGGCTCGACCATCGGCCCGATCACCGCCAGCCACCTGGGCGTGCGCACCGTCGACATCGGCCTGCCGACATTCGCCATGCACTCGATCCGCGAACTGTGCGGCAGCCATGACCTGGCGCATCTGGTGAAAGTACTGAGCGCGTTCTACGCCAGCCGCGAACTTCCGTAGAAACCACGGGGATCGCAGCCTCACGCTGCGATCCCCTGCCCCGCGAATCCGGCTCATTTCTGATACACATCACCACCGGTCGGCAAAAAGCGACCTAGACTTAAATCATCCCCTTCGACAAGGCTGTCGCCATGATCTCGATGTCTGCGTTCCACTCCATGCTCATTCCGATCCTGTCCGGAATGATTCTGCTGGCGATCGGCTTCAACTTCCGCGACAAGAACGCCGGCGTGCTCGCCATGTGGATCGGCATGCTGATGATCCTGGCCACCGTGGTCTACAAGATCCTCGCCAAACTCAACGAATAAATCCGCGCCCGGCTCGCATTGATTCTGGCGGGCTCGTACACTCGCCCGATCCGCCCCTTGCGAGGTTGACCGCCTAGTGTTCGCTCGTTTCTTTGCCCTGCCCTGCCTTTTCCTCGTCTGCCTGATGACGCTGCTGCCGTCGGCGCCTGCCCACGCGGTGAGTCTGCCCGGCCTGCTCAATGGCTCGAACAAGGCGCAACCGGAAGCCCAGGAACCGCTCGGCCAGTCACTCGACGAAGTCATCAAATCCCTGGAAAACGATCAGCAGCGCACCCAGTTGCTGGGCGACCTGAAAAAACTGCGCGACGCCACGAAAAAAGCCCAGGCCACCCCGGAAGAAGGCGTGCTCGGCCTGATCGGCGGCACCCTGGCCAATTTCGAAAAACAGTTCACCGGCAGCGACAGCCCGCTCAACCGCTGGTCCGCCGAATTCGAACTGGCCAAAGACGAACTGTCCGCCCTGATAATGCCGGCCAGCGAATGGCTGCCGATCATCTTCGGCTTCGCCATGATCCTGATGGTCTGGAGCCTGCTGGCCGCCGCGCTGATCTGGCTCGGCCACCGGGTGCGCATGCGCTTCGGCCTGACCGAAGAACTGCCGCAACACCCCCGGGCCCTCGACATGTTGCGCTTCGCCCTGCGCAAGCTCGGGCCGTGGATGATTGCCCTGGTCATCACCGTCTACATGAGCTACGCGCTGCCATCGTCCCTGGGCAAAAGCCTGGCGATGGTCCTGGCTTACGCGCTGGTGGTCGGCACCTGTTTCTCGGCGATCTGCGTGATCGCCTTTTCCGTACTCGACGGCCCGCACCGCCACCGGGCGCTGTACATCCTGCGGCATCAGGCCTTCCGCCCGTTGTGGCTGATCGGCAGCTTCGCCGCATTCGGTGAAGGGCTGAACGATCCGCGTCTGGTGGCGGGTCTGGGCGTACACCTGGCCCACACCGCCGCCACCGTCACCAATGTGCTGGCGGCGCTCTCGACCGGACTGTTCATCCTGCGCTTCCGTCGCCCCATCGCGCACCTGATCCGTAACCAGCCACTGTCCCGCCGCCTGACCCGCCGCGCCCTCAGCGACACCATCGATATCCTCGGCACCTTCTGGTACGTACCGGCGCTGGTGCTGGTGGGGATTTCCCTGTTCGCCACCTTCGTCTCCGCCGGAGACACCAGCACAGCCTTGCGCCAGTCGCTGATCTGCACCGTGCTGCTGGTGTTGTGCATGGTCATCAACGGCCTCGTCCGCCGCCACGCCCTCAAACCCCAACGCGGGCCGAAACGCCATGCGCTGTATTCCGAGCGCCTGAAAAGCTTCTTCTACACCCTCGCGCACCTGCTGGTGTGGCTGGCCTTCATCGAACTCGGCCTGCGGGTCTGGGGCATGTCACTGATCGGCTTCACCGAAGGCGAAGGCCACGACATCAGCGTCAAACTGTTCAGCCTGATCGGTACGCTGATCTTCGCGTGGCTGATCTGGATCCTCAGCGACACCGCCGTCCACCACGCCCTCACCCGCTCACGCAAAGGCCTGGCCAACGCCCGCGCGCAAACCATGATGCCGCTGATCCGCAACGTGCTGTTCGTGGCGATCTTCATCATCGCCCTGATCGTCGCCCTGGCGAACATGGGCATGAACGTCACGCCCCTGCTGGCCGGTGCCGGCGTGATCGGCCTGGCCATCGGCTTTGGCGCGCAATCGCTGGTGGCCGACCTGATCACCGGCCTGTTCATCATCATCGAAGACTCCCTGGCCATCGACGACTACGTCGACGTCGGCGGGCACCTCGGCACCGTCGAAGGCCTGACCATCCGCACCGTACGCCTGCGGGACATCGACGGCATCGTCCACACCATCCCGTTCAGCGAAATCAAAAGCATCAAAAACTACTCCCGGGAATTCGGCTACGCGATCTTCCGCGTAGCGGTGCCGTTCAACATGAACATCGACGAAGCCATCAAACTGATGCGCGAAGTCGGCCAGAAAATGCGCACCGACCCGCTGCAGCGACGCAACATCTGGTCGCCACTGGAGATTCAGGGTGTGGAAAGTTTTGAATCGGGTAATGCGATATTGCGCGCCAGGTTCAAGACCGCACCGATCAAACAGTGGGAAGTTTCACGGGCGTTCAACCTGTCGCTGAAACGGCATCTGGACGAGGCCGGGCTGGATCTGGCGACGCCGAGGATGAATGTGCAGGTGATTACCGCAGGCGGTGGCCAAACTCAAGAATAGGGCCACCATCAAAGCTCTCTTCGCTGGCAAGCCAGCTGCCACCACTCACCACGATGAGCGTTAGCTCGAGTACCGCTTTTGAAGTGCCGGCCCCTTCACGCCCTGAGCCTGTCCGTCAACTCGTGAGCACCTCGGGCAGCGGCTTTATCAACGCTGATCCGCGTTGCACTAAAGCCTGCAAA
>NZ_JALJEA010000018.1:0-62260 GCF_023242405.1 Pseudomonas sp. MWU12-3088 | reverse complement strand
CGCTGAGCCAGTTCATGTCTCACGCACTGTTCGTAATAGGTCTGCTTGACGGCTGCGGGCTTGAGACGCGAGGTACTGTTGTAGGTTTGCTCCGTGATGCCCATCGCGGTCATGCGCATCCACGGCTGCTGAAACTTGCGCACCTGCAAGCGCTTGCGGGCGCCATAAAGGGAAATCCCCGCCAGCTTCGATTGCTGCGCGCCGGCCGCGATGTCCGAACCCCAGGTACAAGCAAAACGATGGCTCTTGCTCAGTTCCCTCCCTTGGGCACTCAGCGCAAACAGAGCCAGGGAAAGCGTTGCAACGGTGATGACAGTCGTCCGCATAGGGCCAGCCTAACCTTTTGAAAAAAGGCGAGTTTGCCGGTGCCGGAGAGATTCGGGGGCCAGCAGTTTGCCGCCTATTGGTCCCGTGTGCTGACTTCGATCCTCAACCGATCAACGGTTTCTTCCCGACACTCGATGGAGACTGGCAAAAAACGCCCGATCACGGCGATGTTGCTGTGCAAATGCTCGGTCATCCCGGGGGTCGTAAACGAGCCCGATCCGGCCAGCGCCATCGGCAACAACAGTTGATCGGCGAGATGCTCGGCCACCGCTGCGCCACTGCGCAACCAGGCGTCTGCCTGATTGATCGCAACGTCCGCAACGGCCTCTGCGCGCATTGAAGCCTGGCCAAACGCGCTGAATACTTCCGTGACGTGCTCAAACGCATACTCCAGCAACAACACGTTACCCGGCCCGCAATCCGGATCAAGGCTGATGGCATTCATCGCCGCTGGCGGCATATTCAAACGCCGGGCCACACGGTCAAGCTCACGTCTGGCGATGTCCGATGCGAGCCCTGCCGTCAGCACAAACGCCTTTTGCGAAAGCGCCGAGCCGCGATCGCACACGTGCAACGCTGACAGTTTCGACGGCTGCACCGTGGCTTCGATTTCGCCGCCACCCGCAGGAACGAATCCATGACGAAGCAGCTTCAGATCGACCTCGGCACCCATGCGGCGCAACAACGGTAACCAGCTTCGAGTAAGGAAATCAGCAGGTGGCGCCAACGGATTATGGGTGCCACCGCTGATCCATACCCGACTGGCTTGCGGTGCCCGCAACAACGCAGGCAGCAACGTCTGCAACACCAGTGTGCAACTGCCGGCGGTACCAATGGCAAAGCGGTATTCGCCGCCGCGAATCGGCCCGGGCTCGAAGCTCAGTGCCTGCGAACCCAATTCTGCGCCTTGAGTCCTTGCACCACAGACCTGCGCCGCCGCCATCACGGCGGTCAGGTGCTGTCGTAACAAGCCTGGACGACTGCGTTTGGCACGAATCCGCTCAATGCAAAATGGCCGCCCTGTCACCATCGACAGGCTCAACGCACTGCGCAGCACCTGGCCACCGCCGATCGCGCCGTCCAGTTCAATCACGTCCTGTTTCATTTTCTTCCTTATGCGTACAACCCGACGGTTTCTCTGAGGTATTGATCGAGCTGACTGGAGTCCTCCCGGGTTCTGGCCAATGTCGGCACTTCGCGCTCGAGTTCCCGTGCGATGAAGTCATGCAACGCCGGACGACGA
Source organism: Pseudomonas sp. MWU12-3088 (assembly GCF_023242405.1). NCBI lineage: Bacteria > Pseudomonadati > Pseudomonadota > Gammaproteobacteria > Pseudomonadales > Pseudomonadaceae > Pseudomonas > Pseudomonas sp. MWU12-3088. Next base: position 60,690 of record NZ_JALJEA010000018.1, on the reverse strand, counting down.
GGACCGTAGGCGCTCTCATCGGCATTGCGTTTGAGCGCCAGCAGCTCGTCGACCTCTTCGAGCAACACCCGGTCATCGACAGTGCTCAGCAGGTCTGCGAACGTCATCGGTGGCCGGCCACGTCCTTGATCGATCCAGCGCACGGCCAGCAGCGGTCGCAATACGTAGAAGTACTTCTTGAACCTCACGCTGTCGCCCTGCAAATAACCACGGAAGTTCTTCTTCGCCATCGACAGGTAGTGATTGCGCGCGGCCGGTGGGCTGTAGAACGCCTCGGCGAGCGCCCGCAGTTGCGAAACCGCTGTGGTTTCGCTGCGGTACACCAGCGGTGAGTCGAGCCACTCCAACAAGGTCGGATTGGACTTTCGCAACAGCCCGAGGGTTTTGCGCAGCTCCCAGCCACTCACATCGAGTTCGTCATCCAGCGGCCGCTCGATCACGTCCCGCGGTGCATCGACCTGGACGAACCACTCGGGTTTCTCCACATAAACGAAGCGCACGTCGTAATCGCTGTCGGTCGAGGCAAATCCCCAGGCCCGACTGCCCGATTCACAGGCATACAACACCGTGACATTACGCTCGCGCTCTATGCGCGCCAGCTCTTCAAGCACCCGGGCGCGCATGGCGCTGCACAGCGGGTGACGTTCTTCGAATTTCATGTCCTTCAATCCTTGTTCCAGCGTGCCTTGCGGCACGCGCTATCCCTTGACGCACACCACCTGACGCAAGGTATGCAGCACTTCCACCAGCTCACGCTGGGCGTGCATGACTTTGTCGATGTCCTTGTAGGCCATCGGAATTTCATCGATCACTGCAGCATCCTTGCGGCATTCAACGTGCGCAGTGGCACGAATCTGATCCTCGACCGTGAAGGTATTTTTCGCTCGGGTACGACTCATGGTCCGACCGGCACCGTGGCTGCAGGAGCAAAACGATTCCTCGTTGCCCAAGCCGCGAACAATGAAGCTCTTGGCGCCCATGGAACCGGGAATGATCCCCAACTCACCCTTCTTCGCCGATACCGCGCCTTTTCGGGTGACCAGAATGTCTTCACCGAAATGCCGCTCTTTCTGCACGTAGTTGTGATGGCAGTTCACCGCTTCCAGCGCTACCTCGAACGGCTTGCGAATGATCTGTCGCGTGGCCTGAATCACGGCCTGCATCATCAACGCGCGGTTCTGCCTGGCGAAGTCCTGGGCCCAGCCCACCGCTTCCACGTAATCATCAAAGTGCCGGCTGCCTTCTTCGAAGTAGGCCAGGTCACGATCCGGCAGATTGGCAATGTGCTGACGCATATCCGCCTGGGCCATCTGGATGAACAGGTTGCCAATGGCGTTGCCGACACCGCGCGAGCCGCTGTGCAACATGAACCAGACCCGGTTAGCCTCATCCAGGCACACTTCGATGAAATGGTTACCGCTGCCCAGTGTTCCCAAATGTCCGCGATTGTTGGTGTTGGCCAGTTTCGGGTACTTGTCGGTGATTGCCTTGAACCGTGGATGCAGCGCCGCCCACGCCTGATCAGCCTCCTTCGGGATCTCGCCCCAGGCCCCCTTGTCCCGCTGCGACCGGGTCGAACTGCGGCCATGAGGCACCGCCTGTTCGATCGCGCTGCGCAGACCGTGCAGATTGTCCGGTAGATCGGCCGCCGTCAGTGAGGTGCGCGCGGCAATCATGCCGCAGCCAATATCAACACCGACCGCCGCCGGAATGATCGCGCCCACGGTGGGAATCACGCTGCCGATGGTCGAGCCCTTGCCCAGATGCACATCCGGCATCACGGCGAGATGCTTGAAGATGAATGGCATCTTCGCCGTGTTCATCAATTGCTCGCGGGCTTCGTTTTCCACCGGGACGCCTTCGGTCCAGAGTTTGATCGGCTTGCCGTTGGCAACTTCCAGCAGTTGGTACGTGTGTTCTTTCATCATCTCGATTCTTTATTGTCTGGCCGATGATTCGGCGCCTTTACACAGCCTTCGGAGACAAGGTCGGGTGGAACATGCAGCGCGCTCTACCGCTGAGCTACGACCTTTCGGCCGACGGGATTCGAACCCGTGCCCACGCTGTCCTGTAGTTCCACCGGCATTCGCCGGGCAAATTCGAAAAAGGTGGCACGACAAAGGTTGATGACTGTTGCGCGTCGCCGCGCACCGGGGTGAGCCGGCCTCAGATGTACAGCCATCGGCATTCGTGCCGTCACGCGCACTGACAAGGGTTTGATGAGACGTCTTGGATGTAGTCCCACCGGCATTCAGTGCCCGTGACAAATCAATTATTCAGCTTCATTCCATACGTTCGATCGCTTCGACCCAGTGCTGCGGGCCGTACCGGCCGGCAGTGAATTGCTCGATCACATCAAACACCGCGTCACTGAAACCGCCGACATTCAGGATGTCATCGCGATCCGCTGCCGGTGTAGCCCAACCCGGTTGCAGGTCGACGCAGATCAGGCGCGCCTGCGGGTTGAGCCGCTTTATCCGCTCCCATTGCAGCATCGTTTCGCTCGCTCCTCGACGTCGCGCATCGATCCAGGATTCGTTGTCCGACACCATGATCAGCGTGTCGACCTTGGCCCTGCGGTCTGCCAGCTTCTTCAGCGGCGCCGAGCAGCAGGTTCCGCCACCGAATATGCCCGCAAGCTTTTCGGCATTGCTGATTACACTGTCCCGCGGGTTGAGCGTGATATCCACCACGTCGACCTCGAACGGCATCACTCGCGCGGCCGGCTGTTTGCGCAACACCGCTGCCGCGATCAACGCCGCCACATCGATGCAGCGAACTGCTGTGGTCGCACCCTGTCGGTAACCGGTCAGCGGGCTGCCCATCGACCCGGAGACGTCCGGGCAGACCACCACCGCGCCTTCAAGCTTCGGCACATTGGCCAACGACAACTCAAGTGCATCTTGCAGCGCCTCACGTATCGGCGCCGGAACGTCATCACCGACCATTCGGTACGCCGTCAGCAACTGGTACGGATACACCCGCGCCTTGGCGACTGCTTCGGGATCAGCCAACCGTCCGGCCACGTACTCGGTGCAACCCGGCACTTCAAAGGCACCATGGCGCGCCAGGGTGTTGAGGTTGATGCGAAGCCCCTGCCAGCCCATGTTTTGCGCTTGAGCAGCCCACTGTTCCTTGCTCAGGGTTTCGTTGCCGAGCAATTGAAAAGGCACCTCGGGTACTCGATCACTTGCACCGCTGCGAAACGCCAGCAGATCACGAGTCAGTTCCGGCAGCGTTTGTGCGTCCACCGGTTTGCCGATCAGCCAGGCGAAGAACGCATCGCGCCAGGCTTCGGACGGTTTGGGGTGAACCATTTTCACCACATCCGCCAGCGAGGGCTGATTACCGATCGACGCTTGCAACAGTTGCCGCTCGGTCGCGCTGTTCAACCAGTCCTGAACCAGTCGCTTGGGCTGCGAGCCGAGGGATTTGCGCCCCGTGGCACCACTGCGCAGGATCTGTACGAAGTTGCGCAGCATCTTGCCACTGTCCACGATCTCCCCGAACACCTCCGGTACCAATACCGAACGCTGGGCGGCCAGCGCCGCCAGCAACAAGGCCGGCATGTCTTTCATATGGCCTTTTTGGCGGGCGTATATCGCAGCTTTGGCCACAAAGCGGCTGTCCAGTTCAGCCACCAGCTTCAACACTTGATCCAGCTGGTTTTGCGCCGTTGCGTAAAAGGTCTGGTTCAGACAACCGGTCACTGCCAACTGGGCCAGTTGATGCTTGGGCGTATAGGCATAAGCTGGAGCTCCCGAAGCATTCACGGTATCGCACGCCGGCAGGTTGTTCGATTGTGTGTTGAAGAGGTTCAAATTGGCCATCGTGGCGTCTCGCTGTGTTGTCCTGTTCGTTGCGAGAGATATTGCAGCCGCCGTGCCAGTTTTGAAAAAATCTATTTTCTAATATTTAAATAATTGATTTATATAGGTTTTATTTTTATTGAGTCGATCTATGAACGTTAAACACGACAAATCGATACGCCGAACACTATCATTGGGTATCGTCGTTTATCTTTTGAGATAGCCATGCAAAACAAGCGCACTGTTGCCATCGGTTTCATCGGAGCAACCCTCGATCGCGTGGGCAAAGGCGCCAGTCGCTGGAACCATTGGCGCCCGAGCGTAGGCCTGTGCCAGCAGCCGGATGTGCTGATCCATCGACTGGAATTGATTCACGGCACAGACGCCCGGGACGCCAGCCTTGCCGAGCGGATTAGCCAAGACATTCGCCAGGTATCGCCTGAAACCGAGGTCTGCCTGCACCCGATGGCGCTACGCAACCCGTGGGATTTCGAAGAGGTTTATGGTGCGCTGCACGACTTCACCACCGAATACACCTTCAACACCGAGCGTGAGGACTATCTGGTCCACATCACCACCGGCACCCACGTTGCGCAGATCTGCTGGTTCCTGCTGACCGAAGCGCGCTACCTGCCGGCACGACTGATCCAGACCTCCCCTGCCCGTCGCAAGAGTGAAGATGAGCCGGCCAATGGTACTCACGCGCTGATCGATCTGGATTTGTCGCGCTACGATCGCATTGCCACTCGCTTTACCAACAAACGCCTGGAAGGCCTCGAGTTTCTTAAATCCGGCATCGCCACACGCAACACCGCGTTCAACCGCTCCATCGAACAGATTGAACGCGTCGCCGTGCGCTCGAAAGCGCCAATGTTGCTGATCGGCCCGACCGGGGCCGGCAAATCCTTCCTCGCCCGACGGATCTATGAGCTCAAGCGCGGCCGCCACCAGATGCAGGGGCGTTTCGTTGAAGTGAACTGCGCCACCCTGCGCGGCGACGGCGCGATGTCCGCGCTGTTCGGCCACGTCAAAGGCGCCTTCACCGGCGCGCAAAATGCCCGCGACGGCCTGTTGCGCGCCGCCGACGGTGGCATGTTGTTTCTCGATGAAATCGGCGAACTGGGCGCAGACGAACAAGCCATGCTGCTCAAGGCCATTGAGGAGAAGCGCTTCTTCCCGCTCGGCTCGGACAAGGAAATCGACAGCGACTTCCTGATTATCGCCGGCACCCACCGCGACCTTCGTAGCCGCGTCGCTGAGGGCTTGTTTCGGGAGGATCTCTACGCACGAATCAACCTCTGGACGTTCGATCTGCCAGGCCTGGCGGGTCGGCGCGAGGACATCGAACCGAACATCGACTTCGAACTTGAGCGTCACGCGCGCGAACACGGCCAACTGGTACGCTTCAACCTCGAAGCACGCAGGCGCTATCTGGCCTTTGCCAGCTCACGCGAAGCGGCATGGCTTGGCAACTTTCGCGAACTTTCAGCCTCGATCACACGCATGGCAACACTGGCCGACAGCGGACGAATCGATGAAGCGCAGGTACAGGAAGAAATTGATCGACTTCGTTACGCCTGGGGACTGCAGCAACCAGGAGGAATGACGGAAGATTTGCCAGGAGACGCCGAAGGCATGGACCTGTTTGACCGACTGCAATTGAAGGCCGTACTGGCAGTGTGTAGAGAGTCAGATAGCTTGTCGGATGCCGGCAGACGGTTGTTCGGCGTATCGCGCCAGGCGAAGGCACAACCTAATGATGCGGACCGATTGAGAAAGTATCTGGGACGGTTTGGAATTGAATGGAGCCAGGTGAGCGATGCAAAAGAATCAGCCGCAAAGTAAAACGGCAGCAACCGCTGCCGAGATAGAGCGCTCGATCCAGGCCCTGAACAACATGGCGGAACGTCTTTGGGGCGATGGACGCGAGTCCGAGGCCAAGGCACTCCTTGACGCTCTGGATGCGCTAAATCGAGCGCTCGACAGGATCAGGATTGGAGAAAGTCGCAGAGCTGCGACGCTCCATTAAGATGAACACCAAGACAGTCAACAGAACCTGGGATAATCTACAACAGCATGAATCACTTGCGCTCGGAAGACCGGCCGATTTCCTCGCGAGTCGGCATGGTCCAGTCCGAGGGGCGCCGCTCGTAAATAGAGCCTTCACGATCATGGCCGTCGTAACCGAACATCAGCAAATACAATCCAAACGCTGTTGCCGCCAATATCGCCCTGCCAACCGGGTTGGCATCTTTAGCTAAACCACCCGGCCCGATGGCCACCCAACCGTCCCGCAGGTAAGCAAAGACGGCTTGCATAAACCACGCCTGCATCGCCAAGGACAGCCAGAAAAGGCTCCATTCTCCCGTGTAGCGCACAAAGGCATTCACCAGAGCCGCTGCAACCATCAAAGTTAGTATCAGATAGCGAAAGCGCTTGAGGAACGTCAAAGGATGGTTCTTGTGCTCCATGACTTTCACTGCCTCCAAGTTTTGCCGGCACACTCTGATTTTCCGATTAGGTCGTTTCAGGCGATTCTGATTAGCAGCTGTGGGCGATAAAGAAAATGAACAACCAACTGTGGAACAAAGGCGAAAAGAAGTCCCGTAAATGCCACGCACATGAAAAAGCCCAACTCGCTAAAGTTGGGCTAAGTCATTGAATTATATGGTCGGGACGGAGTGATTCGAACACTCGACCCCTAGCACCCCATGCTAGTGCGCTACCGGACTGCGCTACGCCCCGACTAGGTTTGAAACTCGTTCTCCATCTCGAAGAACGCTCAAGAATATATCGCAAGCTTTTGAAAACTGGAAGTATTTAAAAGCAGGAAATTATTTCTTGAGGACCACCAGAACATCTTCGAGCTCGGCGATCATCTGGCGGATCATTTGCTTGTATTGGGTTGTATCGTCTTTGGCTTCATCACCGGACAGGCGCAGACGCGCACCGCCGATGGTGAACCCTTGATCGTAAAGGAGCGCGCGGATCTGCCGGATCATCAGCACGTCCTGGCGCTGATAATACCGGCGGTTTCCGCGGCGTTTGACGGGGTTGAGCTGAGGAAACTCCTGCTCCCAGTAGCGCAGCACGTGCGGCTTTACCGCACACAGCTCGCTGACTTCACCAATGGTGAAGTAGCGTTTGCCCGGGATGACGGGTAGTTCGTCGTTATGACTTGGTTCCAGCATAAGCCTCAACTCGGGCCTTCAACTTCTGCCCTGGACGAAAGGTGACCACACGGCGAGCCGTGATCGGGATTTCTTCCCCCGTTTTCGGGTTGCGGCCAGGCCGCTGGCGCTTGTCCCGAAGGTCGAAATTGCCGAAACCCGACAATTTGACCTGCTCGTTGTCTTCAAGAGCGTGCCTGATTTCCTCGAAAAACAGTTCGACCAATTCCTTGGCTTCCCGCTTGTTCAGGCCCAGCTCTTCATACAGACGTTCCGCCATCTCAGCTTTCGTCAAAGCCCCCATACGTCACTTCCTTAACGTGGCGTTCAACCTTTGTTCGAGCGAGGTGAGGATATTTTGCGTCGTCGAATTCACCTCATCGTCATTAAGAGTGCGCGATGGATGCTGCCAGGTCAAGCCGACTGCAAGGCTTTTTCTATCAGGATCAATACCTTTACCCTGATACACGTCAAACAGCCTGAGATCCGTGAGCCATTCGCCTGCATTTTCACGAATTACGTCCAGTACAGCCGAGGCCGCAACGTCTTTGTGCGCAATCAGTGCCAGGTCACGACGCACTTCAGGAAAGCGCGACAACTCGTGGAATTTCGGCATTTTACCCAACGCTACTTCAGCCAGAACCAGCTCGAAGACGAAGACCGGACGGTCGAGACCCAAGGATTTCGACAGTTCAGGGTGAATCGCGCCGATAAAGCCGACTTCACGCCCTTCACGCTCGATGCGCGCGGTTTGACCAGGGTGCAGCGCCGGGTGTTTGCCCGGAGTGAAAGTGAACGAATCCAGCGCACCGGCAAAACCCAGCACCGCTTCCACGTCAGCCTTGACGTCGAAGAAGTCGACGGTATCGCGACCTTGCGCCCAGCCTTCCGGCAGACGGCTACCGCAGACAACACCGGCCAGCATCGGCTCTTGCTTCAGGCCTTCCAGCTGACCGACGAAGCGCAGACCGCTCTCGAACAGACGGACGCGATCCTGCTGACGATTCAGGTTGTGCTGCAGCGCCTTGACCAGACCCGGCCACAGCGAAGAACGCATGGCGGCCATGTCATTGGAGATCGGGTTCGCCAGCAGCAGCGGCTCGACACCTGGATTGAACAGCTCGAATTGCTTTGGATCAATGAAGCTATAGGTGATCGCTTCCTGATAACCACGAGCGACCAACAGACGACGCAACTCCGGCAGATCGCTGCGCGCTTCAGCCTTGGCTTGCGGCGCCAGACGAGCTTGCGGGTAACGAACCGGCAGACGGTTGTAACCGTACAGACGCGCCAACTCTTCGATCAGATCGACTTCCAGGCTGATATCGAAGCGATGGCTCGGCACTTCTACGCGCCACTGCCCTGCCCCGTCAGTGGAAATCTTCAGGCCCAAAGCGTTGAGCAGACGCTCGACTTCGGCCGAATCCATTTCCATGCCCAGCATCTGGGTGATGCGCTGAGCACGCAGAGTGATCGGCGCGATCGACGGCAAGTGGTGCTCGCTGACGGTCTCGATGATCGGGCCGGCTTCGCCACCGGTGATTTCCAGCAGCAGGCCAGTGGCGCGCTCCATGGCTTCACGGGCCAGTTGCCAGTCCACGCCACGCTCGTAGCGGTGCGAAGCATCAGTGTGCAGACCATAAGAGCGAGCCTTGCCCGCCACCGCGATCTGGTCGAAGAATGCACTTTCAAGGAACACGTCGCGAGTGGTCGCGGATACACCGCTGTGCTCGCCACCCATCACACCGGCAATGGCCAGAGCGCGAGTGTGGTCGGCGATCACCAGCGTATCGCTACGCAGGCTGACTTCCTGACCATCGAGCAGAACGAGCTTCTCGCCCTCTTCCGCCATGCGCACACGAATGCCGCCATTGATTTCAGCGAGGTCGAAAGCGTGCAGCGGCTGGCCCAGCTCAAGCATCACGTAGTTGGTGATGTCGACCGCGGCGTCGATGCTGCGGACTTCGGCGCGACGCAGGCGCTCCACCATCCACAGCGGCGTAGGCCTGGACAAATCAACGTTGCGGATGACACGACCCAGGTAACGCGGGCACGCAGCAGGCGCCAGCACTTCTACCGAACGCACTTCGTCGTGCACCGCAGGAACAGTCATCACCACCGGACGAGTGACCGGAGCGTCGTACAACGCACCCACTTCACGCGCCAGACCCGCCAGGGACAGGCAGTCGCCGCGGTTCGGAGTCAGGTCAACCTCGATGCTGGCGTCTTCCAGATCCAGGTAAACACGGAAATCTTCGCCCACCGGCGCATCGGCCGGCAGCTCCATCAGACCGTCATTGCCTTCACCGACCTGCAGCTCGGTTTGCGAGCACAGCATGCCGTTGGACTCGACGCCACGCAGCTTGGCTTTCTTGATCTTGAAGTCACCCGGCAGCTCGGCACCGATCATGGCGAACGGAATCTTCAGGCCCGGACGCACGTTTGGCGCACCGCACACGACCTGGAAGGTTTCCGTGCCATTGCTGACCTGGCACACACGCAGCTTGTCGGCGTCAGGGTGTTGTTCGGTACTCAGAACCTCACCCACCACTACACCACTGAATGCACCGGCGGCCGGCGTAACGCTATCGACCTCAAGACCGGCCATCGACAGACGGGCAACCAGCTCGTCGCGATTTACCTGCGGGCTGACCCAGCCACGCAGCCATTGTTCACTGAATTTCATCCTGCTCTCCTAAGAATTCGTTACGACTAGCGAAATTGCGCGAGGAACCGCAAGTCGTTGTCGAAGAACAGACGCAAGTCGTTCACGCCGTAACGCAGCATGGCCAGACGCTCGACGCCCATGCCGAAGGCAAAGCCCGAGAACTCTTCCGGGTCGATCCCGGACATGCGCAGCACATTCGGGTGAACCATGCCGCAGCCCATCACTTCCAGCCAACCGGTCTGCTTGCAGACGCGGCAGCCTTTACCGCTGCACATCACGCATTCCATGTCGACTTCAGCGGATGGCTCGGTGAACGGGAAGTAGGAAGGACGGAAACGCACCGCCAGTTCTTTTTCGAAGAACACCCGCAGGAACTCTTCGATAGTCCCTTTCAGGTCGGCGAAATTGATGTCGCGATCGACCAGCAGGCCTTCGACCTGGTGGAACATCGGCGAGTGAGTGATATCGGAGTCGCTGCGATACACACGGCCTGGGCAGACGATGCGGATCGGCGGCTGCTGCGATTCCATGGTGCGGACCTGTACCGGTGAGGTATGGGTGCGCAACAGCATGTTCGCGTTGAAATAGAAGGTGTCGTGCATCGACCGGGCCGGGTGATGGCCTGGGATGTTGAGCGCCTCGAAGTTGTGATAGTCGTCTTCGACCTCAGGGCCTTCGGCAATGCCGTAGCCGATGCGGGTGAAGAACTGCTCGATACGTTCCAGAGTCCGGGTTACCGGATGCAGACCACCGGAGGTCTGACCGCGGCCCGGCAGGGTTACGTCAATGGATTCGGCGGACAGTTTGGCAGCCAGTTCGGCCTCTTCAAACAGCGCCATGCGCGCATTGAGAACGCCTGTGACACGTTCCTTGGCAACGTTGATCAGGGCGCCGACCTGCGGACGCTCCTCTGCCGGCAAATTCCCCAGGGTCTTCATCACCTGAGTCAATTCACCCTTTTTGCCAAGGTATTGAACCCGGATTTGCTCCAGGGCATTGATATCTTCAGCGCTTTGCACAGCCTCTAGTGCTTGAGAGACCAGCGCATCCAGGTTTTCCATGTACAGACTCCAGATACAAAATAGGGGAAGAGCTTGAAGGCTCTTCCCCTATTTATGACGTTTACCACCTGACCCCACAGAGGTGAGGCCGGGTGACTGTCGGGGGTACTTAAGCCAAGGTGGCTTTAGCTTTCTCGACAATCGCGGCAAACACCGCTTTTTCGTTCACTGCCAGATCAGCCAGAACCTTACGGTCGATCTCGATGGACGCTTTTTTCAGGCCAGCGATGAAACGGCTGTAGGACAGACCGTTAACACGAGCACCAGCGTTGATACGAGCGATCCACAGAGCGCGGAACTGACGTTTTTTCTGACGACGGTCACGGTAGGCGTATTGGCCTGCCTTGATTACCGCTTGCTTGGCAACACGGAATACGCGCGAGCGAGCGCCGTAGTAGCCTTTAGCAAGTTTCAGAATTTTTTTGTGACGTTTACGGGCAATGACGCCACGCTTTACACGAGCCATGAGTTACTTCCTCTATTCTTGATCCAAAAATTAACGAAGGCGCAGCATGCGCTCGACTTTTGCCACGTCAGACGGATGCAGCAAGCTGCTACCGCGCAGTTGACGCTTACGCTTGGTCGACATTTTGGTCAGGATGTGGCTCTTGAAAGCGTGCTTGTGCTTGATACCGTTAGCAGTTTTCAGAAACCGCTTAGCAGCACCACTTTTGGTTTTCATCTTTGGCATGTTCGGATACTCCGCATTCAGTTGATAAACATAATCAGAAGGCCTGCCGTGCCCTGTTGATTACTTCTTCTTTTTCGGGGCGATGACCATGATCAGCTGGCGTCCTTCCATCTTAGGATGCTGTTCGACCGAACCGTACTCGAGCAGGTCTTGTTCAACCCGCTTGAGGAGTTCCATCCCCAGCTCCTGGTGGGCCATCTCACGGCCGCGGAATCGCAAGGATACCTTGGCCCTGTCCCCGTCACTCAGGAAACGTACCAGGTTGCGCAGTTTTACCTGGTAATCCCCTTCCTCCGTCCCTGGACGAAACTTGATTTCTTTTACCTGAATCTGCTTCTGGTTCTTCTTCGCCGCAGCAATCTGCTTCTTCTTTTCGAAGATCGATTTGCCGTAGTCCATCACACGGCAAACCGGTGGGACTGCGTCTGCAGAGATTTCTACCAGATCAAGCTTTGCTTCTTCAGCGATACGAAGCGCTTCATCAATCGAGACGATGCCAATCTGCTCGCCGTCAGCGCCAATTAACCGAACCTCGCGTGCCGAGATATTCTCGTTGATCGGGGCTTTCGGTGCAGTTCGTTTATCTTGTCTCATTTCACGCTTAATAATAATTACTCCGAATCTGGGCGACCACGCCGGGAAACCGCTTGCGCGAGAAACTCAGCGAACTGGGCGACGGGCATCGAGCCCAGGTCAGCACCTTCACGAGTACGCACAGCGACAGTCTGCATCTCGACTTCCTTATCCCCAATAACCAAGAGATATGGAACCTTGAGCAAAGTATGCTCGCGGATTTTAAAGCCGATCTTTTCATTTCTCAAGTCAGACTTGGCACGAAACCCGCTTTCGTTGAGAGTTTTTTCGACCTGAGCAACAAAATCTGCCTGTTTATCAGTGATATTCATGATCACTGCCTGGGTTGGCGCCAGCCACGCAGGGAATGCACCTTCGTAGTGCTCGATCAGAATCCCGACGAAACGCTCGAACGAACCGAGAATCGCACGGTGCAACATGACCGGATGCTTGCGGCTGTTGTCTTCGGAGACGTATTCGGCACCGAGACGCACTGGCAGGTTGAAATCGAGCTGCAAAGTACCACATTGCCACACGCGACCGAGGCAATCTTTCAGCGAGAATTCAATCTTCGGACCATAGAAAGCGCCTTCACCCGGCTGCAGATCGTACGGAAGGCCCGCGCTATCAAGGGCCGCGGCCAAAGCCGCTTCGGCGCGATCCCACAGCTCGTCGGAACCAACGCGTTTTTCCGGACGAGTGGACAGTTTCATCTCGACGTCGGTGAAACCGAAGTCGCGGTAAACATCCATGGTCAGCTTGATGAACGCGGCGGATTCGGCCTGCATCTGCTCTTCGGTGCAGAAAATGTGGGCATCGTCCTGAGTGAATGCACGCACGCGCATGATGCCGTGCAGCGCACCCGACGGCTCGTTACGGTGACAGGCACCGAACTCGGCCAGACGCATCGGTAGTTCGCGGTAGCTCTTCAGACCCTGGTTGAATACTTGCACGTGGCAAGGGCAGTTCATCGGCTTGATCGCGTAGTCGCGGCTTTCCGACTCGGTGGTGAACATGTTGTCGGCGTAGTTGGCCCAGTGCCCGGACTTTTCCCACAGGCTACGGTCAACGACTTGCGGCGTCTTGATCTCGAGATAGCCGTTGTCGCGCTGCACCTTGCGCATGTACTGCTCGAGTACCTGGTACAGCGTCCAGCCATTCGGGTGCCAGAACACCATGCCCGGCGCTTCTTCCTGGGTGTGGAACAGGCCCAGACGCTTGCCGATCTTGCGGTGATCGCGCTTTTCAGCTTCTTCGATTCGCTGGATGTACGCTGCCAACTGCTTCTTGTCAGCCCATGCGGTGCCGTAAACGCGCTGCAATTGCTCGTTCTTGGCATCACCGCGCCAGTAGGCACCGGACAGCTTGGTCAACTTGAAGGATTTCAGGAAGCGAGTGTTCGGCACGTGCGGACCGCGGCACATGTCGACATATTCTTCGTGATAGTACAGGCCCATGGCCTGCTCGTTCGGCATGTCCTCGACCAGGCGCAGCTTGTAGTCTTCGCCACGGGCCTTGAACACTTCGATCACTTCGGCGCGCGGAGTGACTTTCTTGATGACGTCGTATTCGGTATCGATCAGCTGTTGCATGCGCTGTTCGATGGCAGTCATGTCGTCCGGAGTAAAAGGACGCTCGAAGGCGATGTCGTAATAGAAGCCTTCGTCGATGACCGGGCCGATGACCATTTTTGCCGTCGGGTACAGCTGCTTGACCGCATGGCCAACCAGGTGGGCGCAAGAGTGGCGAATGATCTCCAGCCCCTCTTCATCCTTTGGCGTGATGATTTGCAGCGTTGCGTCGCTGTCAATGATGTCGCTAGCGTCGACCAGCTTGCCGTTCACCTTGCCGGCCAGGGTGGCCTTGGCCAGGCCTGCACCGATAGATGCGGCGACCTCGGCTACGGAAACCGGGTGATCGAATGAACGTTGACTGCCGTCGGGAAGAGTAATAGTTGGCATGGCGCCTCCTCTCCTAGTGGTGACCCCTACCAAAGGTCACGTGGGTTGGGATGAGCCAGTACAAGATCCGATCCAGGCCATTCAATGACGAACGCCTGCCTTACAGCGGCAGGAGCCTTGCGGCCAACCGGAAAACCGAACCAGAGTGACTGGGATTCAAATCAGAGTATTCGTACGCCGCCGCTGCCGGGACTGAAGGTCATCCGGAGCCTGCGAACGCCCGAGTCGGCCATGCTAGCACAGATGAACGGTCACACACGCACTCTGGTTTACCGGCAGGCAAATCGTCAGTTTTATGCCAGAGTGATGAACTTGATCGGCCACTCAGCCATCAGATAACAAGACATCGACCCACAAGGAGCATCCTCGCATGCGTCTGAACACCCTATTCGCCGCAGTCGTCCCTTTAGTTCTGCTGTTGCCGCTGAGCGCGCAGGCTGCCTGGCCGAAAGGCGTCAAAGAGCAATACATGAACGACTGCACAAAAGCGGCCAGCCAAAGCGTCAACCCGACCGTAGCCAAACAACACTGCACCTGTGGCGCTGATGTCCTGGAGAAGAAATTCACCACACAGGAAATCTCTCAGCTGATGGACAAGAACACCCCGCCGAGCGGTGAGCTGGGTCAGCGCGCACTGAAGGAAATCTCGGTTTGCCGAGTGCAGAAATAGACCCTGTCGGGCGGATTTACGGGCATTCAACGAGCAAAAAACGGCCGGAATGCCCCTGAATCCGATATTTTATGCAGGTTTTATAGCTTTTTTTACACCCCGCCGAATTGGCTGAAAGCCTCTGAAACCGGGGGTTACAGACATTCAAACTGTCGAAGCGTCTGCAATATGAAAGCAAACAGCACGTCCGGGGGGCTACCAAAGCGAACATTTCGACTATGATACCCCGGTGTGCCCAGTTGGCCTGAGCAGCACAGTACTACTGAAAATATATGTTTCTTGGAGATACACCATGTCTAATCGCCAAACCGGCACCGTTAAATGGTTCAACGATGAAAAAGGCTTCGGCTTCATCACTCCTCAAGGTGGCGGTGACGACCTGTTCGTACACTTCAAAGCTATCGAATCCGACGGTTTCAAAAGCCTGAAAGAAGGCCAGACCGTTTCCTTCGTGGCTGAGAAAGGCCAAAAGGGTATGCAAGCTGCACAAGTTCGCCCAGAGTAATTTCTCGGCGCACTAAAAAAACCCCGTCCATGTGACGGGGTTTTTTATGCGCGCGACAAAAGTCTGTACAACTCAGCCACAGCTGGCCCGGGTGACCACCAGATTGTTGTCGGTATTGAGATTCAGCCGATCAGACCGGTACTCAAGGGTGATCATGTCGTCAGGCTTGAGGAACCGGGCATTCTGCGCGCCGGCCTTTTTGCGCGCCTGATCCAGCAATTCCGGCGAAGCCTTTTTGCCGACGGCGAACTCTGCAGCGGTTGCCTCGCAACGACTGTGACCGGTTTCGGTCGCCACGGGATCCTTCTGCGACTCGCTGGACGTGCTAGTGCAGCCAGCCAGCATGGCAACCGCCATCAAAGTACCCAGTGACGCGAGCTTCCAAGGCATGAAGCCTCCTTTTTTCAATAGTTGAGCGAACATCGTGCGACCGCCAATACAGCGTTTGGTTTCATGACCTGCGCCACCCCCCTGCCCCACGATCAGAAAAACGGCAAGTTTGCCTCAGCAACGCCCGATCCTTCTTTATACAATCGTCACTGAATATGACCAGTGCTCAGTAGACATCAATGTAGTCAAAGGCCGGATTCGGCCAGTTGTCCTTGAGCGCGTTGAAGATCTGCATCACCCAGACCTCATCACTGGCCGCAACGTTGCCCACATAACCCGAACCCTTTGCCCAGGTCTCCAGGCGAAACGACAAGCCATCGATAGCCTGGCCACCGGTGACACCCGAAGAGATATACGCAATGCCGCCCTTGGTCACGCGCAACTGGGTGTGCTCATCGTCACTGGCCGAAGCCAGCATCAGACGCACGGCGTCCAGCGTCAGGCCGTCGGGGGAATTCAAATCGATCTGCACAGCTCAGGCCCCTGGTTATTTCGAAGACGACCAAGTGTCGCATAGCCTTGCGCTCATGCCTAAGTCGCAGTGCCAAACATCGGACAAAGTGGTTAACTCAAGACTCCAGTCCCGCAACCTTCCGAGCCCATCATGACGACCGTAAGCATCTCAGCCGACATCAAGGCCCACTGGCCACAAGGCCATAGCTCTTACAGTCCGGGCAGCCCGGAGGAATTGGCATTGATCAGCATCGACCTGCTGGTCAAGACACTGGGAACACAAGCCGCGCAATCATTTATTGCCCAGCTGTTCGAGAAGTATCCGGATGACTTCAAAGGCACATCGGACATCGAGAAAGAATAAAAAAGGCCCGCAGGCTGGCACCTGCGGGCCTGTTGCTTACTTCAGACGCTTCAGGCGTTCGGTCAACAGATCGAAGAAGCCCTGAGCATCACCGTTTTCCACCCAGAAGGCATTTTTCGGGGCTTTCAGGCCGTCATACCAGTCGACGATGGTCTGCCCGAAGGTCGGACCTTCACGGCTATCAACCACCACGTTCACCGAACGGCCGGTGAACAGTTCTGGTTTGAGCAGGTAAGCCACGACCGTGGCGTCATGCACCGGACCGCCCGGAATACCGTAGTGTTCCATATCACCCTTGATGTACTCGTTGAGGATATCGCCGACAATCTTGCTCGCGTTGTTGTTCAGCGCCGCGATCTGTTTCAGGCGTGCATCGCTGGTGAGAATCTTGTGGGTTACATCCAGCGGCAGGTAAGTCAGCTTCACGCCGCTCTTGAGCACGACTTCAGCCGCTTGCGGATCGGCGTACAGGTTGAATTCGGCCACTGGCGTGATGTTGCCACCGTTGAAGTGCGCGCCACCCATGATGACCACTTCCTTGATGCCCTGAACGATCTCCGGCTCCTGGATCAGTGCCAGCGCCAGGTTGGTTTGCGGCCCCAGCATGGCAATAGTGATGCTGTGCGGCTTGGCTTTTTTCAGGGTGTCGATCAGGTAGTTGACCGCATTGCCTTCAGCCAGGCCTTTTTTCGGCTCATGCACGGCGACACCCGACAGGCCTTCCTTGCCATGGATGTTCTCGGCGTAGATCGGTGTGCGCATCAACGGCTTCGGTGCACCGGCGTAGACCGGCACCTCTTCACGCCCGGCCCACTCGCGGGCCAGTCGCGCATTGCGTGATGTCTTGTCGAGACGCACGTTGCCAGCCACGGTGGTCAGCGCGCGAATGTTCAGCTCCTCCGGCGATGCCAGAGCAAACAACAGGGCCACCACATCATCGGCACCTGGATCGGTATCGATGATCAGATCGATCTTTTCCGCCGCCTGGGCGCCGGTCGCGGTTATCACGGACAAAAGCAGCAGGCTCCGGATCAGTTGGTGAATTTTTTGAGCATAGCGGTGCATGGCGCATTCCTTGTGCATTTGAAATCAGAAAAGGGACTGAGCCCCGTTAAAACGTTACCCCGGCCACCAGCACGATGTTGCAGTACGGCTGACATTCGCCTGTACGGACAATCGCTCGCGCCTGTCGGCTGAGAGCCTTGAATTGCTCATGACCGAGCAGATCGCGCCGCCCCAGTACACCTTCTTCATTCAATGCATCCAGCGAGGCCAGCGCAGTGGGTTGTTTGTCGAAGATTTCCTGGGCGAGCACATGACTTTCCACCTGCATTTCGCTGAGCACGATCTTCAGGGTGCTGACGAAATCCGGAACACCGTGGGTCAGCGCGAGATCGATCAACTCGACACCCGGTGGCACGGGCAAGCCGGCATCACCGATCACGACGATGTCGCCATGCCCCAGGGAGGCAATCAGCCGAGACAGCGCGATATTGAGCAATGGAGTCTTTTTCATGCGGGTTTGAACGCCTGTACGTCGGATGATGTGGGAATGGACGGCTGGGCACCCGCACGAGTAACAGACAGCGCCGCGGCTATCTGACCAAAACGAATGGCCTCGACTTCGGTTTTGCCGGCGGCCAGCGCCGCCGCGAAACCGCCGACGAAGGTGTCCCCGGCAGCCGTGGTATCGACCGCCTTCACTTTGGGCGCAGGGAAATGCTGGTAACCCGAGCCGTTGGCGAACAACGCCCCCTGAGCACCCAGCGTGACGATCACGTTGCCGGCGCCCATGGAAATCAGCCGTGCAGCTGCTTTTTCAGCGCTTTCCAGCGAGTCCACCGGCAAGCCGCTGAGGGCGGCAGCCTCGCTTTCATTGGGAATCAGGTAGTCGATGGAAGCAAACCAGTCCGCAGGCAAAGGACGACTGGCCGGGGCCGGATTCAGGATAACCGTCTTGCCCAGTTCACGACCGCGCTTGAGCGCATGACCGACGGTGGCATCGGGAATTTCCAGCTGACAAATGATCACATCCGCGGCCTGCAAGACCGCATCGAACTGGTCGATCACCGCAGGCGTCATCGAACCGTTGGCTCCGGCAACGATGACGATAGCGTTCTGACTGTTGTCATCGACCACAATCAGCGCTACACCACTGGAGTCCTCGACCACGCTGACCGCCTGACAATCGATCTGCTCGGCCAGCAAAGCCTCGCGCAATTGCACGCCGTAGTCGTCATTGCCGACACAGCCGACCATCGACACTTGCGCACCCAACCGGGCGGCGGCCACCGCCTGATTGGCACCCTTGCCACCTGACACAGTGGCGAACGAATGTCCGATCAGTGTCTCGCCACCCCGGGGCAAACGAGGTGCCCGGGTGACCAGATCCATGTTCAGACTGCCTATTACCACGACATTTGCAGGCATACATCACTACTCATCAATTCGGTTTCAGCGATATTCGGTAAACACGCCAGCCAACGGCGCAGTCGACTCTCGCAAGACAATACTCGGGGTCACGATCCGCTGATCCGTAGCCAGATCAGGGGTAGCAATTCTTCGCAGCAACACTTCCGCCGCCATCTCGCCCAACTGCAGGATCGACTGCCCCACAGTGGTCAGCGCCGGGTACACGTAACGGCTCATCTGGATATCGTCGAAGCCGATCACCGACAACTGCGCAGGTACGCGCACATTGCGCTCGGCGGCGGCGCGCAGCACACCGATACCGATCATGTCGTTGCCGGCAAAGATTGCACTGGGGGGATTGCCCTCAAGCAAAACCGCAGCCGCGTTGTAACCGCCAGTGCTGGTGAAATCGCTTTCCAGCATCCGCGATGGCGGCACTTCAATACCTGCCTCTTTCAAGGCGCGGCAAAATCCTGCCCGACGCATTTGCGCAACACTGGTGCTCGCCGGTCCGCCAATCGTGGCGATATCACGATGCCCAAGCTCAATCAGGTGCCTTGTCGCCAGATAGGCGCCATATTCATGGTCGATGCGCACAAGATCAGCGTCCACCCCTTCCAGCCCCCGGTCTACGATCACCATCGGCGTCTTGACTCCGGCCAGACCTTGCACCAGGCCACTGTCACCGCCAGCGGAGGCGACGATCAAGCCATCGATACGCTTCTCCAGCAACACCCGCAAATAGCTGCGCTGCTTTTCCGGATTGTCGTCGGAGTTGCAGAGAATTACGCAGTAGCCATTACGCTCACAATAATCCTCGATCCCCCGGGCCAGCTCGGCAAAGTACGGGTTAAGGCTGTTGGGCACCAGCAAGCCAATGGTGGCAGTGGTCTTGGCCTTCAGCGATCGGGCAACAGCGCTTGGCACGTAGTCGAGGCTCTTGATCGCCGCCTCGACTTTCAGCCGCACTTCCTGGCTTACCGGCCGGGTGTTGTTCACAACATGGGAGACGGTCGTGTAGGAAATTCCCGCAAGCGCCGCCACATCCTTGATTGTCGCCATGTCTCAGCCCCGCCGGCTTGCGCGTTGGCTGCGATACGTATCGAGCACTACCGCGATGACGATCACTGCGCCGGTGATGATGCGCTTGGTCGGCTCGGTTGCGCCGATCTGCGCCAGACCGGCCGCCAGGACGGAGATGATCAAAACCCCGAAGAACGTACTGATGACCGAACCACGGCCGCCCATCAGGCTGGTGCCGCCGATCACTACCGCAGCGATCACTTGCAGCTCAAGGCCTGAACCGGCATTCGGGTCGGCAGCTTCCAGACGGGAAATCTGGAACAGCGCCGCGATACCGGCCAGCAGCCCCATCAGGCTGAACACCAGAATCTTATAGGGTTTGGGATTGATGCCCGCCAGCCGTACAGCTTCCTCGTTGGTACCGATGCCGATCAGGTAGCGACCGAACACGGTCCGGGTCAACACCGCTTGAGCAATGAAGATCACCAGCAGGGCAATGATGAACGACGGCGAAATACCAAAGGCAATCGGGTTCGACAGCCACGCGAACGAGTCACCGATGTAGGCCGTGCGCGAACCGGTCATCTGATACGCCAGACCCCTGGCCATTTCCAGCACACCGAGCGAAACGATGAACGACGGAATTCGCCACGCAACCGTGATCGAGCCGGTCACCGTACCAGCCAGCGCCGCCACTGCCATGCCAAGCAGCGCAGCCGGCAAAACACTCCAGCCCCAGCCCAGGATCGCCACGCTGACGGTCGATGCCGCGAGCGCCAGCACCGACCCCACCGACAGGTCGATCCCGCCAATGATCAGTACGAAGGTCATGCCGACCGCCAACACCATCAGGTCGGGGATCTGGTTGGCCAGGGTGCTGAAAGTGTTGTACGACAGGAAGTGGCTGCTCATGACCGAGAACAGCGCAACCATCGCCAGCAGGGCACCGGCCAGGCCCAGGTAAGTGCCCAGACCGTAGAAGTTGCCACTACGTTTACCGGCAGAAGATGCAGTTTTCATGGGAGATCCCTAGGCGCTGCTTCATTGAGCAACGCATCACGTTTTTGGTAGCCGGCGAACGCGGCGGCAAGCAAGTCATCCTGGGTCCAGCTGTCGCGTTCGAACGTGTCGATCAGACGCCCCGCCGACAACACCCCGATGCGGTCGCAGATCAGCATCAGCTCGCGCAGGTCGCTGGAGACCACCACCAGTGCCTTGCCCTGCCGGGTCAGCTCACCCAGCAGGTTATAAATGTCGAACTTGGCACCGACGTCGATACCGCGAGTTGGCTCATCGAACAGCAACACCGAACAATCGCGCTCCAGCCAGCGGCCGATCACGACCTTTTGCTGGTTGCCGCCGGACAGTTCGGACACCAGTTGAGTCGGACTCGAACTGCGGATGCGCATGGCATCGATCTGCCGTTTGGCCAGGGAGATTTCGTCGCCATTGTTGACGAAACCACCGCTGGAGATCTCCGGCATATTGCCCAGGGCAATGTTGGCGCTGATCGACTGGCTCAGCAGCAGGCCCTCACCCTTTCGGTCTTCCGTGATCAGGGCGATGCCGTTACGCACAGCATCGACCGGCGAGCGGATACTCACCACCTGCGCCGGTGAGCCGAGGGCAACGCTGCCGCTGTCGGCGAGATCGGCGCCGAAAATCAGGCGCAGCAGTTCCGTGCGCCCTGCCCCGATCAACCCGGAAACGCCGAAAATCTCACCGGCACGCACTTCGAAGGACACGTCGCGAACCTTGTCGGAACGAGTGAGGCCTTTCACCGTCAACGCAGGAGCACCGATATTTCGCGGGCCCATGTCCATGTGTTCGCCCAGCTCGCGACCGACCATCAGGGTGACCAGTTGCTCGCTGTTGTAATTGGCCATCGGCTCGACGCAAACAAGATTGCCGTCACGCAGCACGGCAATGCGCTGTGCGACTCGGGCCAGCTCTTCGAGGCGGTGGGAGATATAAATGATCGCAACGCCGCGCGCCTGCAGCCGGGTGATCTGCTCGAAGAGCATTTCGACTTCGCGAGCGGTGAGCATCGCGGTCGGCTCGTCGAGAATCAGCACATGGCAATCGCCGATCAGGTTGCGCGCGATCTCGACCATTTGCTGGTGACCGATACCCAGTTCACCGACCAGTGTGTCCGGGTCAATGGCATCCAGGCCGACCTGAGCCATGGCTTCGATGGCAGCCTTGCGAAGCTGTTTGCGACTGATCCAGCCACCGTTGCTTGGCAGGTTGTCGAGAAACAGGTTTTCCGCCACCGAAAGAGTCGGCAACAGATTGAGTTCTTGCATGACCATGCGCACGCCAAGCTCTTCGGCCTGGGTACGGCTACCAGGGCGGTATTCCTTGCCCTGGAACTGCATCTGCCCGGTGGTCGGGGTCACCAGACCACCGATGATTTTCGACAGGGTACTTTTACCGGCACCGTTCTCGCCGGTCAGTGCCAGCACTTCACCGCGCATCAGCGTCAAGTCGATGCCGGTGAGCACCGGCTGCGCATAGGTCTTACCGATACCGCTGACCGAGAGGACAGCGTTCGGGGCGGAAACTGACATAAAAAACTCTCCATGCGCTCGCCCGGACGGGCGAGCGCCGTTGTGTCGCCGAAGGACTACTTTTTGGTGACCAGCTCGATCGGGGTTTCGATGACGCCGTTGGCGCCACTGTCGACTTTCTCGCCCTTGATGATTTTCAGCGCGGTCTCGATACCGAACACGGCCTGTTTGGCAGCGAACTGGTCAGCCGTTGCGAGTACGCGACCATCCTGCAGCATCGGCTTGATGGCATTGATGTTGTCGTAACCGACCACTTGTACCTGCCCGGCCTTGCCGGCCGCACGCACAGCGGAAACAGCGCCGACCGCCATGCTGTCGTTACCGGCCAGCAACGCCTTGACGTCCGGGTACTCGCTGAGAATCGACGCGGCAACCTTGTTGCCCTTGTCGATTTCCCAGTCGCCGGACTGCAGGGAAACCACCTTGATCTGCGCGGCTTCCATCGCATCCTTGAAGCCAGCGGTACGCTGCTGGGCGTTGGTCGTTGTGGAAACGCCCTCGATGATGCCGACTTCGTCACCAGCCTTCAGTTGCTTGGCCAGGTACTCGCCCACCAGACGTGCACCTTTGCGGTTGTCCGGGCCTACGAACGGTACGGAGATATTCTTGCTTTTGATGACGGCGGGATCGAGTTGGTTGTCGATGTTGATCACGGTGATGCCGGCGTCGACGGCCTTCTTGATCACCGGCACCATGGCCTTGGAGTCAGAAGGCGCGATGACCAGTGCATTGACCTTCGCCAGGATCATCTGCTCGACGATGCGGGTCTGGCCTGCCGTGTCGGTTTCATCCTTGATCCCGTTGGAGATCAGGTCGAAATCGGCGGAGTGTTCTTTCTGATAAGCCTTGGCGCCGTCTTCCATGGTGAGGAAGAATTCGTTGGCCAAAGACTTCATGACCAGTGCGACCTTGGGTTTTTCGGGGGACTCGGCGAAAGCCGAAGAGACAGGCAGTGCGGCGGATGCGGCAGCCAGCATGGCGACAGCGAGAAGACGTCCAGCGAATGGCAGCTTCATGGGTTCACTCCGATCTTATGATTATTGTGAGCAACGCTTGCGCTGGCGTAAGCTTCGTCGGCATCTTCCAGACAACAGGGTCTCGGAAAAGCCGCGCAAACGTTTGCGTAGACCGAACTATGCGAATCCTGCCCACGTTTGTCAACAATCAGAAATCGGTATTGATTGTAGGGCGAATCCGCAGATTCGCCCCTTAAGTGTTCAAGCCGTGGTGTTGACCACGTTACCGGCGGAAGAACCTTTCGACATTTCCTTGACCAGCGCGGCCGAGACTTCCAGCAGCGCACCGCTGGTTTCGGCGATCTCGCCCTGAACGGCCATGACCGCCTGCGACTTCGCTTCCGGAGTCGGATAGCTCGCAGCTTGTGCCGCAGCCAATCGTTGCTGCTGCTCCTGCAATTGTTTCTGTAATTCCTGCATCCGCTTGAGCAGCATCTTGACGGTGACACTCAGGTTATCGCCACCCCCTTCGGTCTTGCTGTCTTCTTGCGCGGGACCGCCGGTCCTGACCTGATTGCTCTCTGGTTTTTCTGCGCCCAGCGCTTCGGTAGAAGCATCCGCTTGCGCATCACTCATCGCATTGATCGTAGCTGCGGTTTTGCCGCCGATGGTGACAGCTCCGGGGTTGGAAAAACCGATCGTCAGTGACATGTGAACTCCCTCAATTCCAGTTTCCTTCAAAACCCATCGGCCTGCGGGATGCTTTCTTTAGCAGAGAATGCAAATCCGGCAACCTCACTTGTCCTGCAAAAGATGTAGTCCTTTTCGGAGAGCCGAACGCGAAAGCCTCCAATGTTCGGAATACCGGATCAGCGATTCGGCCGGGGACTCACCAATCCATAAAATATTGATATAAATCATAAGGTTAAACATTTCTCTAACGCAAAGTACGGCTGGTACAGATCCTGCTCCCTCCCTGCACCCCTGGCATTCAGATCGGCCCGGGGCGTATCTAGATGAACCTGCATCAGCACCGTCTCACTACTAGAGAGAAAAATAATGAAATCTGCTTTCAAGACATTGGTTCCGGGCGCTTTGGCCCTAATGCTGCTCCTGCCCTCCGCCCTTCAGGCAAAAGAAGTCGAAACCCAGGCCAAACTGGCCAACGTGGTGGTTCTCGCTACCGGCGGCACCATTGCCGGCGCCGGCGCCAGTGCGGCCAACAGCGCTACCTATCAGGCCGCCAAGGTCGGCATCGAGCAATTGATCGCCGGCATTCCCGAGCTGAGCAAACTGGCGAACGTGCGTGGCGAGCAAGTCATGCAGATCGCGTCGGAAAGCATCACCAATGAAAACCTGCTGCAACTGGGTCGCCGCGTATCCGAGCTGGCCGACAGCAAAGACGTCGATGGCATCGTCATCACCCACGGCACCGACACCCTGGAAGAAACCGCTTACTTCCTGAACCTGGTGGAGAAAACCGACAAGCCGATCATCGTTGTCGGCTCGATGCGCCCAGGCACCGCCATGTCGGCAGACGGCATGCTCAATCTGTACAACGCCGTCGCCGTCGCCAGCAGCAAAGAAGCCCACGGCAAAGGTGTGCTGGTGACCATGAATGATGAAATCCAGTCCGGCCGCGATGTCAGCAAAATGATCAACATCAAGACCGAAGCGTTCAAGAGCCCATGGGGCCCGCTGGGCATGGTGGTCGAAGGCAAGTCCTACTGGTTCCGCTTGCCAGCCAAGCGCCATACCATGGATTCGGAATTTGATATCAAGAACATCAAGAGCCTTCCTGACGTAGAAATCGCCTATTCCTACGGTAATGTCGGCGACACCGCCTACAAAGCCCTGGCCCAGTCCGGCGCCAAAGCCATCATTCACGCCGGCACCGGCAATGGTTCGGTGTCTTCTCGCGTCGTCCCGGCCCTGCAGGCCCTGCGCAAGGATGGCGTTCAGATCATTCGTTCTTCCCACGTCAATGCCGGCGGCTTCGTTCTACGCAACGCCGAACAGCCTGACGACAAGTACGACTGGGTCGTGGCTCACGACCTGAACCCGCAAAAGGCCCGCATCCTGGCGATGGTCGCCCTGACCAAAACCAATGACAGCAAAGAGCTGCAACGGATGTTCTGGGAGTACTGATTCACCCTCGCCCGGCCAGATCTCGGTCGGGCACCCGTCTCACCACTCGCTGTCCTGGCGGGTGGTGCAATTACCTACACCGCCCCTGCTTCTTTCCTGCACAAAAAATTCGGATGAGCCACATCAAAACCGGAAAACCGCTGTCAGAGGATTTTCTTGATTTTTAAGCAGTTGCGAAAATGCCTACAGTTAAATACTGTATGCACGTACAGCTTAATAAGGATAACCTCGTGGCCACTTCCTCTGACGCTCCCGATGCCTACGAACGCATGGGCATGCGCGTTCAAAAGATCATCAACTCCCCCACCGCACAAAAAGCCAAAGCCGCTCTGATCTTCCGTCTTCCGGATGAACCGATCGATGAGTGGGAGCGCCTGCTGGAAGAGATCGACGAGAACGACAACGTCACCCTCGCCTACCGAGACGATGGTGGTGTGCAGATTTTCTGGGTTGTACCGAAGGAAGATTGACTCAATGATTGTCCGTTTTTTTGCTTTGCTTTTACTGCTCATTTCCCTGGGTGCCCAGGCTGGCGCACCCCGCACATTCACCGAGGCCAAGAAGGTCGCCTGGAAGCTGTACGCACCACAATCCACCGAGTTTTATTGCGGGTGCAAATACACGGGAAACAAGGTCGACCTGGCGGCTTGCGGTTATGTACCGCGTAAAAATGCCAAGCGCGCCGCCCGCATTGAATGGGAGCACATCGTCCCGGCCTGGGAGTTCGGCCATCAGCGCCAGTGCTGGCAGGAAGGTGGACGCAAGAACTGCACGCGTTATGACCCGAGCTACCAGAAAGCTGAAGCCGACCTGCACAATCTGGTCCCGAGCATCGGCGAGGTCAACGGTGATCGCAGCAACTTCAGCTATGGCTGGCTACCGGTCGAAAAGGGTCAATATGGCTCCTGCCTGACCCAAGTCGACTTCAAGGCGAAGAAGGTCATGCCCCGCCCTTCGATTCGCGGCATGATCGCCCGCACCTATTTCTACATGAGCAAGCAATACGGCTTGCGCCTGTCGAAGCAGGATCGCCAACTGTATGAAGCGTGGGACAAGACGTACCCGGTGCAAGACTGGGAGCGTCAGCGCAATCAAAGCGTGGCGTGCGTGATGGGGCGCGGCAATGAGTTTGTCGGGCCGGTGAACATGAAAGCCTGTGGCTAATCAATCACGCAATAGAAAAGGCCTCGCGTTTCAAGCTCGAGGCCTTTTTTGTGGTCAGCCGCCGGGCTTGTTGTATCGCCAGTAGCCCATCAGATTGAGCGCATCTCGCGGGATACCGCGCTCCTTGATCAGGTATCGGCGCAAATTCATGACCGCCGCAGACTCACCGGCAATCCAGCCATAAAAACCGTCAGTGGCGGTTTCGGCGATTTCCCAGAGGATCTCCTGATCGATATCGACGTCGGCCAGTTCTACCGCCTGATTGACCGTCGATGCGTCGACAGGTAGCGCAGCCTTCCGCACCGCCTCCACCATCAGCGTCCCGGCAACCGCCGCTCCCTCCTGCTCTCGAATCAACCACTGTACCGACAGGCCGGGCCAGTCCGGGACTGCGAGCATGTCCTGAGCACTGTCGACCTCGAAGAACACTTGAGTCTGGGGTGGTTCTGCAAGCGCGGCCAGTTCATCGAGTATCCCCATCGCAGCGGGCAAAGCCGTTGAGTCGGCGACCAACAAGAGTTGTTGAAGGGTTTGAGGCGGCTTCCATTCAAAACCACCCGCCTCCTCGGCCGAAAACCGGCTATCGGGCGCCAGAATCTGCATCGACTCGCCCGGCCGCGCTCGAAGAGCCCAGCGAGAAGCCGGCCCGGTTTCGCCATGCAGTACAAAGTCGATGTCGACTTCGCCCCGATCGGCACGCAAGTGGCGAATGGTGTAGGTGCGCATCGCCGGGCGTCGATCCGCCAGCATTGAGCGGAAACGAGCGTACCAACCCTCACTCTGAGAGAGCCGGGCTGGCGAACCGTCCGCGGCCGGGAAAAACAGTTTGACGCGCTGATCAGGCGCCCACGTTGCCATCTCGGCAACAGCCTCGCTGGCGAGGGTAATCCGCATGAGGTGCGGACTCAGCTGATGCTTGTGTCGTAAAACAACGTCGAACAACTTGTAGGGACTGGCGGAGGCCATGCGGAGCTCCTTCTGAGTATCTTCGGTGACGCCTTTAAAAACGAATCACACCGGACACCCTTTAGTCAGCCCCGCCGAAAGGAATCTTTACTGTGCTGCGGTACGCTCGATCACGAGCGTCTCGATATTCTGTTTTTTCGCCTTGATCAGCGCCGCATTCACATCAGCCTGTTTCGCTTCGGCTTCAGCTTTGGAATTGAATGGCCCCAGCAGGATCCGGGTTTTTCCGCTGGCATCCTTGATGACATTGGCGATAAACGCATGCTCGATCAACCAGCCGCTCAGATCACTGACGGCTTGAGGCGTTTCGCCCCGCACTTCCAGATCCCATTGCGGACCGGACACGGCTGCCGGCGCTGCCACCGCTACCGATTTTGACTTTTGAGCATCTACACTCTTGCCTTCACCACATCCCGCCAATGCCAGTGCTGCGACCAACCAGACCAATTTGCGCACAACGCTTCCCTCTGAATTCTCGAAAGGGGGGATCTTAACATTCGCGAATACTTTCAGAGCCCAGCAAAATGGGCACAAAACTACGAGATTGATGATTGCCGCACCTGTATAGTTACGCGCTGGGAATTAATGCCGCATCTGCGCGTCAGAAAGAGGCACCCAAACCGTGAGACTTCGCACTAATCTATACGTACCACCGACCTCTGCACTGTCTGAATCAGGTGCCCTACAAAGCAATCAAGGAGAAGACCATGCTGATACTCACCCGCAAAGTCGGTGAAAGCATAAACATTGGTGATGACATTACGATCACCATCCTCGGCGTAAGCGGCCAACAGGTTCGCATCGGCATCAACGCTCCAAAGAACGTTGCCGTACACCGCGAAGAGATTTATCAGCGCATCCAGGCTGGCCTGACCGCACCGGACAAGCCACAAACCCCCTGAGCCCTTTCGCAGTCAGTAGCCAGTCTGTTCACCTTCGCGTAATGACTGGCTAAAGATCCGAGCGCCGTATTGCCATCCCCCCACCTCATTGGTGACGGCGCAGGCTATTTTCCCTCCTGCTGCAACTCCCTCCCCCTTCCTCGCCACCGATACTAACCATCATTTCAATGGCTGGCTGTCGGACGTTTCCGAATCAAAGCCGGGAATTGCGCCCGCCTAGCCGAACGTCACCCCACGCGCCATCCCGGTGGCCGCTATCACCATCAGAACCAGCAACAACGCCTCGGCATGACTGATTCGTGCAAACATCTTCGCTCGCCCTGTCTCGAGGGAATTTCCCCGCGCCAGACCTATCCGCCACTTGATCAATGTAATCATCGGCGCAAGCTCCAGAAGCAGAATCAGCACAAACAGCGTCATCTTCAAATGGAACAGCGGCTGATGCAGATAGTAATCGGTGCCCTTTTCGTAACCGCCAAAAGCTCGCATGCCACCCGTAACCAGCAGCACCAGCGCAGATAACCCCCATAGATTGTCAGCGAGCAAAACCCGCCGAACCTCGCCCGCCCCGGCCGCCAGGCGGCTGAAAGCTGTTCCGCGCGTCAGCACGGCCCAGAAACCCAGGGCAAATGCCAGCAAGTGAACTGCAGCCAGAAACCAATGAACCAGCATTGATGAACTCCCGTCAGACTGAGATGAAAATCGGCCAGACAGTAGTAGTCGAAAAAATATGGACTTGCCCGATGCCGATCTGAAAGGCAGCGCAGGTTGAGAAAGACGACAGGACAAATGCGTGAGGAGGGGTAAATCGCAGGCAAAAAAAATCCCAAGCAGCTGATGGAAGCTTGGGATTTAAAAATGCATAAACCGTGGTGGTGAACGCGGGGCGGATATTACTGATTTTCTCAGTGTGTAACAACGTATTTTTGATAACCGGCCAGTTAAAAAAAACCGTAACCCCTTAAATATCCACACTTTTTAAATGGACGCCAAGGTTTTCGGCGACGAACGGCGGCACGCGCTTAACTCAAGAACTTCACGAAAACGAGCTCAGGATCGCCCGGATCCAGATTCTCCACCCGTCCGCTGTGTTGATAACCAAGCCCCTCCAAAAGCCGTCGCATCGGCAAATTGGACACATTGGTCGAGGTAAAGATCTTTTCTGCCGAGGAGTGACACTCCATATAACTCACGATTTGCCGGCCTGCACCGGAACGCCTGATTTCACTGGAGACGACCACGAGAGGAATAAACCATTCGCCAAAAAAACTTCGATCCAGGCAACCGTAGCCGATAGGAGCACCAGGATCGTTCTTCTCGTAGACAACCCAACACTCCCCCGCCCGGACAGCCCTCGCAATGTATTTTCGGCGGCTGTCATCTCTTCCGGCGACAGGATCAATCTTCAACAGGCTTTCGATATCGCCCGTGATGGCTCGTCTGACTTGGCGATTCACGCACTCCCTCCCCCACAGCTGACATTCGCCGGAGTGTAGCCATCATGAATCGAGTTGACGCTTCAAGGCCGGGCCTTAGAAATCGCAGACAACAAAAAATGGCCCACCTTTCGGTGAGCCCTTCCAGACCGCCCAGCAGAGCGGATTTTGTTTGGTAGGCGCGATTGGACTCGAACCAACGACCCCCACCATGTCAAGGTGGTGCTCTAACCAACTGAGCTACGTGCCTGCTGTGAGGCGGCATTCTACGGAATTCCGGAGGGGTGTCAACACCTTTTTTTCACCTAACCCTATGAATATGCAAAATATTTAATTTCGACCCATCGCAAGAAGATTTCCCGGTGGCTGGCGGAGGTTTTTCAACTCGGGTAGGATCGTCGCACTCGTAAAATATATTAAACAGAGGCTGCAGGATGGCGAACACCCCTTACCCAGAGTCTTATTACGCTGCGTCGGCCAACGCCGTACCGCCACGCCCTGCCCTGCAGGATGACGTGGAGACGGATGTCTGTGTGATCGGCGCTGGTTATACGGGTCTTTCCTCGGCCCTGTTCCTGCTGGAGAACGGTTTTCGCGTGACCGTGCTGGAAGCCGCCAAAGTCGGCTTCGGCGCTTCAGGACGCAACGGCGGGCAAATCGTCAACAGCTACAGCCGTGACATCGACGTGATCGAACGCAGCGTCGGCCCGAAGCAGGCTCAGTTGCTCGGGCAAATGGCGTTCGAGGGCGGCCGGATCATTCGCGAGCGAGTCGCCAAATATGATATCCAGTGCGACTTGAAGGACGGTGGCGTATTCGCGGCCCTGTCGGCCAAGCAGATGGGCCACCTGGAATCACAGAAGCGCCTGTGGGAGCGTTTCGGACACACCCAGCTCGAGCTACTGGATCAGCGCCGCATCCGTGAAGTGGTCGCCTGCGATCAATACGTCGGCGGCATGCTCGACATGAGCGGCGGTCACATCCACCCTCTTAATCTGGCACTTGGCGAAGCCGCTGCCGTGGAATCTCTGGGCGGCACCATCTATGAACAGTCACCGGCCGTGCGCATCGAACGCGGCGCCAACCCGGTCGTGCATACACCGCAGGGCAAAGTCAGGGCCAAATTCATCATCGTTGCCGGCAACGCCTACTTGGGCAATCTGGTGCCGGAACTGGCAGCCAAGTCGATGCCGTGCGGCACGCAGGTCATCACCACCGAACCGCTCGGCGATGAGCTGGCAAAATCCCTGCTGCCACAGGACTACTGCGTCGAGGACTGTAACTACTTGCTCGACTACTACCGCCTCACTGGCGACAAACGCCTGATCTTCGGCGGCGGCGTGGTGTACGGCGCGCGGGATCCGGCGAATATCGAGGCGATCATCCGCCCGAAAATGCTCAAGGCCTTCCCGCAACTCAAGGACATGAAGATCGACTACGCCTGGACCGGCAATTTCCTGCTGACCCTGTCGCGTCTGCCTCAGGTCGGGCGCCTGGGCGACAACATCTATTATTCCCAGGGCTGCAGCGGCCACGGCGTGACCTACACGCACCTCGCCGGCAAGGTGCTGGCCGAGGCGCTGCGCGGCCAGGCCGAGCGCTTCGATGCGTTTGCCGACCTGCCGCACTACCCGTTCCCCGGCGGGCAACTGCTGCGCACACCGTTTGCCGCGCTGGGCGCGTGGTATTACGGACTGCGCGACAAGCTCGGTTTCTGACGCGCAAAAAAAGGGCCGCTGAAAAGCGGCCCTTTTTACATTCAGCATCAATCACAGCTGATCTCGTGCAATCCCGCTACGAATCCGCAGGATATCCGCGAGCACTGCCAAAGCGATTTCCGACGGTGTCTTGCTGCCAAGGTTAAGACCGATCGGCGCATGAATCCGCGCCAGCTCGCTTTCCCCCAGACCGCCAATCCGACGCAAACGCTCAAAGCGCTTCTGCGACGTCTGTAACGACCCCATCACGCCGATGTAGAACGCCTCGGTGCGCACCGCTTCCATCATCGCCAGATCGTCGATACGCGGATCGTGGGTCAACGCCACCACCGCCGTATCACGGTGACAGCCACCCTCGGCGATGAACACTGACGGCAGTTGCCGGCGAATCTCCACGCCATTGAGCACCACGCCTTCCAGCACCTCGTCACGCGGGTCGCAGAGAATCACTTCGAAGCCGAGACCGACCGCGAACTCCGCACAGGCCTGCGCCACACTGGAATAGCCGGCCAGCAACAAACGCTGAGCAGCACCGATGCGGATCCGCACGCGATCGATTTCACGCTCGATCCGCGCACCCTGCTCGCGATCCGCAAACAGGCTGCGCGCGCCCGTGGCCAGATCGACCTCGCGAATCAAGCGGCGCTGCCCAAGCAACGCCGATTCGAGTTCACGCAGATGCGCCTGCACATCGCAACCGGCGTCAAATTTCTCTACCAGCACATCGAGAATGCCGCCACAGGGCAGGCTGACCCGCGAACGCGGATCGTCACCTTCGCCATAACGCACGACGTTGATTGCATCGAGAAATGCACCTTCGGCGACGCGCTCGAGAAAATCTTCCTCAACGCAACCACCGGACAGCGACCCGATCCACTGCCCGTCATCGTTCACCGCCAGCAGCGAACCCGGCGCACGAGGCGCCGAGCCGTAGGTCGTCAGCACGGTACAAAGCCAGATGCGCTGTCCCGCCGTCGACCATTCCAGCGCCCGACGCACAACCTGCAGATCGAGATGCTGCATGATCAGTGCGCCTTGTGCTCGATGGACGGGGCATCAGCCTGCAGCTTCTGCACGTCGCCCACCGCCAGTTCAGCAGATTGACCACCCCAACCCTGACGCAGGTAGTTCAGCAGATCGGTCAACTGTTCAGCACTGAGCTTGTCGGCAAAACCCGGCATCGGCTGCATGTGTTCGAATCCGGCGAATTTCTGCTCGCCGATACCGTCCTCGATCACTCGAACCAGATTGCGCGGATCTTCCAGGCGCAGCGTGGTATTGCCGCGCATGGCTACCGCAATGTGCGGTTTGCCTTCGCCACCGGCCGCGTGACAGCCGGCGCAGACGTTCAAGTATTCCTGACGGCCGCGCTGGGCGCTGGCACTGAGCTTCTCCACTGGCACGTCGGTCAGCTCTTTCGCTGCCGGCGGCTTGTCGCCGAGCAGGAAGGTTGCCATCGCTGCCAGATCCGGATCATTCAGGCCCTGGGTGCTGTTGTGGAATACCGGGAACATCTCGTTGAACATCGTGCCCTGGGCACTCATGCCGTGCTTGAGGAACGTGCTCAGGTCCTGTTGATTCCAGCCGCGCGCTGCCAGATCCGTTGCCAGCAGGCTCGGTGCCAGATAGCCGTTGAGGATGCCGCCGGTCAGGCGCTTGTCCAGTTGCATCGCGCCCGGCAAGCCGCGTGGCGTGTGGCATTCGCCGCAGTGCCCCAGCACTTCGACCATGTACTGGCCGCGCTTCCAGGCGTCACTTTTGCCTTCGGCCGGCTCCAGCTTCAAGGCTTTGCCGTACATCATGTTCCAGCCGATCAGGCCCGGACGCACGTTGAACGGGAAGCTCAGGCTCGTCACCGGCGCGGCGCGCTCAATCGGTTCGATGGTTTTCAGATACGCGTGAATCGCATCCGAATCCGCACGCGGCATCAGGTGATACGAGGTGTACGGCATCGCCGGGTACAGATTGGCGCCGTCACGACGCTTGCCTTCGGTGAGTGCAGCGAAGAAGTCGTCATCGCTGTACAAACCGATGCCGTGCTCTTTGCTCGGGGTGATGTTAGTGCCGTAGATCGTGCCGAACGGCGACACGATCGGCAGGCCACCGGCAAACGGTGCGCCGCCCGGAGCTGTGTGGCAAGCCATGCAGTCGGCGGCGCGGGCGAGGTATTCGCCGCGCTTGACCTGATCATCCGCATGAACCGCCAGAACAGGCACGGCAAACCCGACCGCCAGGGTCAGGCGGGTCAATAAACGCTTCATGCTTAACCCTCCTTGACCAGGCCGAGATCGGTCAGCACGTTGCGGGTGGCGTTGTAGTAACGCACGTACCCGGTGCAACGGCAGATGTGATGGCCGAGGCTGTCCTCGATGACTTGTTCCAGTTTGCTTTTGACGATCGGCTGGCGTTGCAGCTTTTCCACCAGCACGGTCGCGGCGTTGACGAAGCCTGGCGCGCAGTAGCTGCACTGGAAGGCAAACTCATCGACGAAACGCTGCTGGATCGGGTTCAGCTCGGTGACCTGTCCCTGCTCGTCACGCTTGGCATGGCCTTCGATGGTGCGGACTTTCTTGCCCTCGAAGTAATGCGCGCCGGTGATGCAGGTGCGCACTTCTTCGCTGGTGCCGTCCGGGTTGTCGACGATCACCACACAGGCGTGGCAGATGCCCTGGCCGCAGCCCAGGCGCGAACCGGTGAGGTTCTTGTATTCGTGCAGGTAATCGATCATCGGCAGGTCATCAGGGATGTCCACCGGGCCGACGGATTGACCGTTGAGGGTCAGTTGAAGCGGACGGTTAGCCATTGAGGGCCTCCTTGATGCGCGCAGCAGTGATTGGAAGATCGCGGACACGTTTGCCGATGGCGTGGGCCACGGCGTTGCCGATGGCGCCAACCACCGGGATCATCACCACTTCGGCGATGCCTTTGGACGGATCGCTTGGCGACAGCGGCGGCAGGATTTCCGACGTCTGCTTCCACACCGCCACATGGCGCGCCATCGGCAGGCGATAACGGTTGAAGTTCCAGTCCCCCTCCCCCGGCCCGCCTTCGTACAGCGGCATCTCTTCCATCAAGGCGTGACCGATGCCCATGGCGATCCCGCCTTCGAGCTGGCCACGAACCAGTTCTTCGACCAGCACCCGACCGCATTCCAGCCACGAGTGATGGTTGAGCACTTCGACTTCTGCCGAACCTTTGTTGACCTTCAACTCGACCAGCGTTGCGACCGGGCTGTAGTAGGTCACAGCAGCGTTGTTCAGCTGAACCACCGGATAGGCGATGTTCTGCCGATCCAGCAGGTGGAAACCGTCGCTGGTCATTTGCGCTTTCTTGGCTTTCGGGGCGCCGTCACCGTACTTCACGGCCAGACCGTCGAGCGGCAGACGCTCGCGCACGCCGTCGATGCTGTATTCGGCTTCTGCCCAGCTCCAGCGGTTGAAGCCGTGAACCGTGGCAGCCGTGACCAGACCGCGCTCGTGAGCGCGCTTGGCCAGTTCTTCGAAACTCAGCGGCTGCATGCCGTTGGCCGTCAGTTTGCCGTCGACCCAATGCGCATCTTCGCGACGTACGACGTAAGGGTTGGCCTGGCCACCGTATGGACCCTGACGCCAGATCTCCAGCGCTGCCGGCCACAGACCGTGGTTGAACAGCACGCGCGCCGCTTCACGGGTGGCGTGGCTGAAGTAGTAGGCGGAGTTGGTTGCCGACGAGGCCGACGCCAGCTTGCCGACCCAGCGCGGGTTGCGCAGGAAGTTGTCCTGCTCGGCCTGGCTCATGATGTAAGGGTTGCCGGCGGTGACCAGCTGCATTTCCTTCCATTCGGTTTCGCCGGTCTTCACGTCGTGCGCCGGGCTGCCGAGGAAATCGGCGACCACCAGGGCTTGCGAAGTGGACATGCCGGTGCCGATCTCGATGCCGATGTGACGCAGGGAAATGCGCCCTTCAGCGGTGAATTCGATGCTGGCCATCGGCGCTTCGGAACCGGTGCCGAAGTCTTTCTGGCAAATGGCGAAACCGACGCCGTACCAGTTGTCCGGATCCGCTGATTCGCGCTGTTTCTTGATCGCGTCGCGGCTCTTCCAGACTTCGTGCAGCGAAGCCTTGTCGAGAATCTCGTGCAGGCGCAGTGCACCGGCCGGGATCGCGCCCTGGGTGTTTTTCATCCCCGAACGCAGCGCGTTCTTGCGACGCAGGTCGATGGCATCGACACCGAGGCGATCGGCGATTTCATCGACCATCATTTCGGTGGAAGCCATGCTCTGCAGCGTACCGTAGCCGCGCATCGAACCCGCTTCAACCCCACGGGAGTGGTAAGCGGTAACTTGCAGATCGTTCTGCGGCATGTAGTAAATCGACTGAGCTGCTGTTGCACCAACCGCAGCCACCGACGGGCTGTAGTTGATCCGGCCACCACCGTCGACGCTCATTTCGGCGCGGAAGATCTTGAAGCTGTGATCGGTCTTGTCCACTGCCAACTGGTAGCGGATGTCGAACGGGTGGCGCTTGATGCCGCTCTGGAACTGCTCGTAGCGGTCGTTGGCCAGGCGAATCGGCACACCTGCGCCGTACAACGCTGCCAGGGCCGCGTAGTAGACGAAAATGTTGTGGTCCTTGGAACCGTAACCGACGGTGTAACCCGGATGCATGTTCAGGTTCGCCAAGCCGAAGCGCGACGGCGAGATCATTTTTGCGGTCTCGGTGGCGGCTTCCAGCGGGCACTGGGTGGCGACGACGAAATGCAGGGTTTTGGTCGCAGGGTCGTACCAGCCGTTGCCGTTGTCCGGCTCCATCGCGGCAGGTTCGATCGACGGGGTCTTGTAGCGCTCGTCGAACACCAGCCAGTTGTCCGGCGGCGTGTCGATCTCTTTCTTCATGCGGTCGGCGTAGAACAGACCGCGCTCGGTCAGGTTGCCGTGCAGGTTCGGCTGGGAATTCCACACCGGGCGACGGTTCTTCAGCATCGGGAACAGGATCGAGTCCTTGAGGCTGGCGAACTCGTCTTCGTCCGCCGAGGTCGGGCCACCGACGCGCACGTAGCGGAAACTGCCATAGGGATCGCCTTCGTAGAACGGTACTTTTGCACCGTAACGAATCGCTTTGTCATTGAATTTGAGTTTGTTCTTGGCCTGACGGAAACGCTCGAAGTCGTTCCAGATCAGGATCGCGACCGGATGACCGATGAACATCGGCACCTTGCCTTCCGGCAGCAATGGATCCGGAGCGTGCTCTTCCGGGAATACGATGCCGTCCTTGTCCAGATCGGCCGCGGTGACGATGCGGTCAGGCTGCAGATCGGCGCCAAGCCACGACAGGTCGTAGCCGTCGTAGATGCGATCGGCCTTGATGGTTTTCAGCAACATGGCGTGGCCTTGCTGCTGGGGCCAGCCCGGCATGTCCTTGGAACGGATGTCACGGGCAAACACTTTGCTGCCGCAGACCTTGGACAAGGCATCGTTACGCTGGCGCGCCTTGCCGTTGTTGCCGAGCCACTGCTCGGACGGCACGGTCACGCTGTTTTCCATCAAGGCAGCCAGCGCCTGACTGCTGAGCGGAGTGAGCGTAACGCTCACACCCGCCACCAGCCCGCCCTGAAGGAACGAGCGCCGGGATATTTCACGGTTGGACATGGATCATCCTCTGGGCGGTTATGGATCCGCCCTTCTGGTTATCTACTGGGAATCTCGAGTCTTGCAGAAGCCCTTTTTGGCTAAACAAAGGGCGTGATGACAGTGCAAAGCTGACCGAAAGGTTAACTTTAAAGGTTTCTGCGCTCGCAGCAAACAACCAGTTACAAAAATCTGACTAAAGAATCAAAAATCAATGTGGCATTGCATCGCAGCGACCCGATGACGCAGAGGATATTGCCGCGCGGACAACGTGCAGTCGTCGCGAGGCAACTGGAGGAGGAATTTGGGAAAGGTCAAATTTCAGACACAAAAAACCCCGGTCTTTCGACCAGGGTCTT
Source organism: Pseudomonas sp. MWU12-3088 (assembly GCF_023242405.1). NCBI lineage: Bacteria > Pseudomonadati > Pseudomonadota > Gammaproteobacteria > Pseudomonadales > Pseudomonadaceae > Pseudomonas > Pseudomonas sp. MWU12-3088. The sequence continues at coordinate 23,115 of NZ_JALJEA010000018.1, read as the reverse complement.
TGCTATCGACTCCGAATCAACCAACGGTTGCTTTCGGTGTTTCAAGGCGTTCAGTGGTCCTTGAAACAGATATGGCGCAGCGGACGGGACTCGAACCCGCGACCCCCGGCGTGACAGGCCGGTATTCTAACCGACTGAACTACCGCTGCGTATCGCTTTGAGCTGACGCTCAAGTAACTCGTTTGACTGAAAGCTTCGGTGCTTTTCAATCGCGAACCAGACAGTGCCTGACTCGTTAAATATGGCGCAGCGGACGGGACTCGAACCCGCGACCCCCGGCGTGACAGGCCGGTATTCTAACCGACTGAACTACCGCTGCGCGTCGGTGGAGGCACTTTCAGCCTACCTCTTGCTTTCGCAAGTCTCTCGGGAGTGGTGGGTGATGACGGGATCGAACCGCCGACATTCTGCTTGTAAGGCAGACGCTCTCCCAGCTGAGCTAATCACCCGTTTGCATCTCCGAGGCCGCGAAATTTACGCAGGTAGCGAACCTAAGTCAATAGCAGGATTGAAGTTTTTCTCAAAAAGACAAAAACATGTCATTCCGAGTAGATCATCTTCTTGGTCATACCGCCGTCGACCACGAATTCCTGCCCCGTCACAAACCCTGCATTCTTCGACAGCAGCCACGCCACCATCGCCGCCACATCCTCAACCGTCCCTACCCTGCCTGCCGGATGCTGGGCATGATCGGTATCAGTCAGTGGTTCGGCACGCCGTGCGGAAGGATCCCGCGCGTCGATCCAGCCCGGGCTGACCGCATTGACGCGAATCTCCGGCCCGAGGCTGATTGCCAGCGCATGAGTCAACGCCAGCAAGCCGCCCTTGCTCGCCGCATAGGCTTCGGTATCGGGTTCTGACTGCGCCGCCCGGGTCGAGGCCAGATTGACGATTGCCCCATTGTGCGCCCGCAGATACGGCGCACAGTGCTTGGCCAGCAACATCGGCCCGCCGAGATTCACCGCCAGCACCCGGTTCCAGTAGGCCAGATCCAGGCTTTCCAGAGTGATGTTGTGCGGATCGGCCACCGCCGCGTTACACACCAATGCATCCAGACGACCGAACTGCCCCAATACTTCCGCGACACCGAGCGCCACCTGGCTTTCATCCGCCACGTCCATGGCGATAAACCAGGCATTTTCACCCAGCACTTTCGCCACTTTGGAACCACGCGCCCGGTCCAGGTCCGTCAGCACCACTTGCCAGCCTTCGCTGATCAGCCACGCTGCGATCCCCAGACCGATACCGCGAGCGGCCCCCGTAACCAGCGCAACGCGGCCATGGATGCCCGTATTTGGTGTGGACAACTCGATCACAACGCCGCCAGACCGAGCGCCAGGTCGGCTTGCAGGTCAGCGACGTCTTCCAGGCCGACCGCGATGCGGATCAGGCTGTCACGAATCCCCGCCGCTTCACGCTCCTGCGGCGCCAGACGGCCGTGGGACGTGGTACTCGGGTGAGTGATGGTGGTCTTGCTGTCACCCAGGTTGGCGGTGATCGAAATCAACCGGGTCGCATCGATAAAGCGCCAGGCGCCCTCTTTGCCGCCCTTCACCTCGAAGCTGACCACCGCACCAAAGCCCTTCTGTTGACGCTGGGCCAGTTCGTGCTGCGGATGACTCTTGAGACCGGCGTAATGCACCTTCTCGATGCCATCCTGCTGCTCCAGCCATTCGGCAAGTTGCTGGGCGTTGGCACAGTGCGCCTTCATCCGCAGATTCAGGGTTTCCAGACCCTTGAGGAAGATCCAGGCGTTGAACGGGCTCAGGGTTGGCCCGGCGGTACGCAGGAAGCCGACGATTTCTTTCATCTGCTCGCTGCGACCGGCAACCACGCCGCCCATGCAACGGCCCTGGCCATCGATGAACTTAGTGGCCGAATGCACAACGATGTCTGCGCCCAACTTCAGCGGCTGCTGCAACGCCGGCGTGCAGAAGCAGTTGTCGACCACCAGCATCGCGCCCTTGGCGTGAGCGATTTCCGACAGCGCGGTGATATCCACCAGCTCAGCCAGCGGATTGGACGGCGACTCGACGAACAGCAACTTGGTGTTGGACTTGATCGCCGCATCCCAGGCCGACAGATCAGCCAGCGGCACGTAGTCGACTTCCACACCGAAGCGCTTGAAGTACTTCTCGAACAGACTGATGGTCGAACCGAATACGCTGCGCGACACCAGCACATGATCGCCGGCGCTGCACAGGCTCATCACCACCGCCATGATCGCGGCCATGCCAGTCGCCGTCGCTACGGCCTGCTCGGCACCTTCCAGCGCAGCAATGCGCTCTTCGAACGAGCGAACGGTCGGATTGGTATAACGCGAGTAAACGTTGCCCGGCACTTCCCCGGCAAACCGCGCAGCGGCGTCGGCGGCGGTACGGAACACGTAGCTGGAAGTGAAGAACATCGGATCACCGTGCTCGCCTTCCGGCGTACGGTGCTGACCGGCACGTACGGCCAGGGTATCGAACGCTACGCCTTCGAGGTCGCTGTCCAGCCGACCGGCATCCCATTCCTGACTCATGCTGTCACTCCTTGCCCTGTTCTCGATAAATAAAAGTCTTTTGCCAGATACAAAACCGGCCCCTAAGGGCCGGTTGAAACTCAGTTGTTGTACAGATCAATGATCGCACTGACCGCCTGGGTCTTGACCTTCGAGGCATCGTTGCGTGCCTGTTCGATCTTGTTCAGGTAAGCCTCGTCGACGTCGCCGGTGACGTACTTGCCGTCGAACACTGCGCAGTCGAAGTTTTCGATCTTGATCTTGCCGCCGCCGACCGCTTCGATCAAGTCAGGCAGGTCCTGATAGATCAGCCAGTCAGCGCCGATCAGGTCAGCGACATCCTGAGTCGAACGATTGTGTGCGATCAGCTCGTGAGCGCTCGGCATGTCGATGCCGTACACGTTCGGGAAGCGCACCGCAGGGGCGGCCGAGCAGAAGTAGACGTTTTTCGCGCCAGCTTCGCGAGCCATCTGGATGATCTGCTTGCAGGTGGTACCGCGAACGATCGAGTCGTCCACCAGCATCACGTTCTTGCCGCGGAACTCCAGCTCGATGGCGTTGAGCTTCTGGCGTACCGATTTCTTGCGCGCGGCCTGGCCGGGCATGATGAAAGTACGACCGATGTAACGGTTTTTGACGAAGCCTTCGCGGAATTTCACACCCAGGTGATTCGCCAGTTCCAGTGCCGCAGTGCGACTGGTGTCCGGAATCGGGATGACCACGTCGATGTCGTGCTCTGGACGCTCGCGCAGGATCTTCTCGGCCAGTTTCTCACCCATGCGCAGACGGGCCTTGTAGACCGACACGCCGTCGATGATCGAGTCCGGACGCGCCAGGTAGACGTGTTCGAAGATGCACGGGGTCAGGGACGGGTTGGTCGCGCACTGACGGGTGTGCAGCTTGCCGTCTTCAGTGATGTAGACCGCTTCGCCCGGCGCCAGGTCGCGAATCAGGGTGAAGCCGAGTACGTCGAGGGAAACGCTTTCGGACGCGATCATGTACTCGACGCCTTCGTCGGTGTGACGCTGGCCGAACACGATCGGACGGATGCCGTGCGGGTCACGGAAACCGACGATGCCGTAACCGGTCACCATCGCCACGACGGCGTAACCACCGACACAACGGTTGTGCACGTCGGTCACGGCGGCAAACACGTCTTCTTCGGTCGGTTGCAGCTTGCCGCGCTGGGCCAGTTCGTGGGCGAACACGTTGAGCAACACTTCCGAGTCGGAACTGGTGTTGACGTGACGCAGATCGGATTCGTAGATTTCTTTGGCCAACTGTTCAACGTTGGTCAGGTTGCCGTTGTGCGCCAGGGTGATGCCGTACGGCGAGTTGACGTAGAATGGCTGGGCCTCGGCCGAGGTCGAGCTGCCGGCAGTCGGGTAACGGACGTGGCCGATACCCATGTGGCCGACCAGGCGCTGCATGTGACGCTGCTGGAACACGTCACGCACCAGGCCATTGTCCTTGCGCAAGAACAACCGGCCATCATGGCTGGTCACGATACCGGCAGCGTCCTGGCCGCGGTGCTGGAGCACGGTTAGCGCGTCATACAGCGCCTGATTGACGTTCGACTTACCGACGATACCGACGATGCCACACATGCGACGCAACCCCTACTTAATGGATCTGAACTGAACAACACTCACTGAGGCGTTTTGGCCGACGGCAAGAGTTGCTCCTTGAACGGAATATCAGCGGGTACGCTGATTCCGCTGGCAAGCCACTGACTGCTCCACCCGAGAATCAGGTTTTTGGACCAGTCGGCGACCAATAGAAACTTTGGCACGAGCTGTGATTCTTTCCACCACCCGTCCTGCTGTACCGGCCCCAGGCTCAACAGCCCGACCGCCACGACCACCAGCAACACGCCACGCGCAGCGCCGAAGGCCATGCCGAGGAATCGGTCAGTCCCGGACAACCCGGTGACGCGAACCAACTCGCCGATAAGATAATTGATCATTGCGCCCACGATCAGTGTGGCGACAAACATGATGGCACAGCCCGTGATCACACGAGCCGACGGTGTTTGAATGTATCCGGCGAGGTACTCGGACAGTGAACCACCGAACATCCAGGCAACCGCTCCTGCGATGATCCAGGTCACCAGCGATAGTGCTTCTTTGACGAAGCCGCGGCTCAAACTGATCAAAGCGGAGATGGCGATGATTGCAACGATCGCCCAGTCAACCCAGGTAAATGGCACAGTGCAGCCTACAGACGGATAAGGCGGCGCATTTTAGCAGAGCGCATGGCTGTCGGTAAGCTGCGATTGTCAGTGCATTTCAATCGAGGTGATAGTTTTCAGCCACGCTCGGGCTGGAAGCGCACCACAAACCCCTTTAGGTTCTGCTGGCGGCTCAACAGATCGCGTAAACGATCGGCTTCGGCGCGCTCGATCAGCGGACCGACAAACACCCGATTCTTGCCATCGGCGGAGCGGATATAAGCGTTGTAGCCCTGACTGCGCAGGGTTTTCTGCAGGCTTTCGGCGCTGGCGCGGCTCGACAGACTGGCCAGTTGCACCGACCAGCTCACCGACAGGCCATTGGCATCGACGCGGCTCTGGGTGGTATCCGGCTTGGCAGACAGCGCAGCGATCGGCTGGGCCGGGGCTGCAGCAGGCTTGGTCACGGGTGCAGGTGCCGGAGCAACTGCGACTGGTTTGGCTACCGGAGCTGGAGCCGGTGTCGGCGCAGCAGGCGCAATCGGTGTCGCTGGCGCCGTTTGCTCGGCAACTTCGTAGTCGCTCGGCACTGGCTCCTGAGGCAGAACCTGTGGCTCAGGCACCGCTACCGTCTCCATCTGGATCTGCGCCACGGCAGGTGCCTGCGGTGCAGCCGGCGCATCGACGGTCACCTGACGCTGCTCGTCCTGACGGGAAAACAGCATCGGCAGGAAAATCACCGCCAGCGCCACCAGCACCAGAGCACCGACCATGCGCTGCTTGTACGCTTTATCCAGCAAAGCCATTTGCCGCTTCCTCCGTGGAGCGCCGGGCCAGCCATTCAAGGGCCTCGGCGACACAATAAAATGATCCGAACAGCAAGATCTCGTCGTCGCTGGTGGCCACTGCGCACTGCCCTTCCAGGGCGGCCGCCACGCTGTCATAAGACGTGACCGACGCACCAAGGTTCTGCAATGCAACATTCAATTCAACCACCGGACGCGCACGCGGCGAATCCAGTGGCGCCACCGCCCAATGCTGGACGCTGGCATTCAATTCACCGACCACACCGTCCAGATCTTTGTCCGCCAGCAGGCCGAACACCGCCAGGCGCTTGCCGACCGGCGGGCGAGCCGCCAGACGCCGGGCCAGATACTCCGCTGCGTGCGGGTTATGCCCGACATCCAGCAGCAGGTTCAAGCGCTTGCCGTTCCATTCGAACGAGCGACGATCCAGACGACCGACCACGCGAGTCGCCTGCAAGGCCGCAACAATCTGCTGAGCATCCCAAGGCAGACCGAGCAGCAGATAAGCCTGCAACGCCAGCGCAGCGTTTTCCATCGGCAGATCGAGCAGCGGCAAATCCCGCAGCTCGACGACCTGACCGTCAGCACCGGTGCCGCGCCACTGCCAGAATTGATCGGTGATGCCGAGATCGAAATCGCGCCCACGCAGGAAGAACGGGCAAGCAAGCTCGCGCGCCTTGTCCAGCAAAGGTTGTGGAGGATTCAGATCGCCGCACAGCGCAGGTTTGCCCTGACGGAAAATCCCGGCCTTCTCGAAAGCCACGGATTCACGGGTGTTGCCCAGGTAATCGGCGTGATCGACACCAATGCTGGTGACCAGCGCGATGTCGGCATCGACCACGTTGACCGTGTCCAGACGCCCGCCCAGACCGACTTCCAGCACCACCGCATCGAGCCCGGCCTGCTGAAACAGCCAGAACGCTGCCAGGGTACCCATTTCGAAGTAAGTCAGGGAAGTCTCGCCACGCCCGGCCTCGACCGCCGCGAAGGCTTCGCACAGCTGCGCATCAGTGGCTTCGACGCCATTGAGCTGCACCCGCTCGTTGTAACGCAGCAGATGCGGGGAATTGTAGACACCAACGTTCAGGCCCTGCGCCCGCAGCAGCGAAGCCACGAAAGCGCAGGTCGAACCCTTGCCGTTGGTGCCGGTGACCGTAATCACCCGAGGCGCCGGCTGGCCCAGCCCCATGCGGGACGCTACCTGTTGCGAACGCTCCAGCCCCATGTCGATGGCCGAAGGATGCAACTGCTCAAGGTAGGCGAGCCACTCGCCAAGGGTACGTTCGGTCATACGTTGGCAGGCACCGGCGGAACGACGATCGGTTCGATCGGCGCGGCAACGAAGGTTGGCGTCGGCTTGCCGGTCAGTTGCGCCAGCAGGTTGCCCAGGCGTGGACGCAGCTCGCGACGGTCGATGATCAGGTCGATTGCGCCGTGCTCCAGCAGGAACTCGCTGCGCTGGAAGCCTTCAGGCAGTTTTTCGCGAACGGTCTGTTCGATCACACGCGGACCGGCAAAACCGATCAGGGCTTTCGGCTCGCCGACGATCACGTCGCCGAGCATTGCCAGACTGGCGGAAACGCCGCCGTAGACCGGGTCGGTCAGTACGGAGATGAACGGAATGCCTTCTTCACGCAAACGTGCCAGCACCGCCGAGGTCTTGGCCATCTGCATCAGCGAGATCAGGGCTTCCTGCATCCGCGCACCACCGGAGGCGGAGAAGCAGACCATCGGGCAACGGTTTTCCAGGGCGTAGTTGGCGGCGCGCACGAAGCGCTCACCGACGATGGCGCCCATGGAGCCGCCCATGAAGCTGAATTCGAACGCCGAAACCACGACAGGCATGCCCAGCAGGGTGCCGCTCATGGACACCAGTGCGTCTTTCTCGCCGGTCTGCTTCTGGGCAGCCACCAGACGATCCTTGTACTTCTTGCCGTCGCGGAATTTCAGACGGTCAACCGGCTCCAGGTCTGCACCCAGTTCAACACGGCCTTCGGCATCCAGGAAAATGTCGATGCGCGCACGTGCGCCAATACGCATGTGGTGGTTGCATTTGGGGCAAACGTCCAGGGTCTTTTCCAGCTCCGGACGATACAGCACGGCCTCGCAGGACGGGCATTTGTGCCACAGACCTTCAGGCACCGAGCTCTTCTTGACCTCCGAACGCATGATCGAAGGGATCAGCTTGTCTACCAACCAGTTGCTCATGCTTTCTTTCTCCAGTACCGGCGGCCCGAACGCTCTGGTTCGCGGCCCCGCGTATGCCCTTCAGCTAAATTCATGTGTGGCGATGATCGATGGATTGCCGGGTCAGCGGAACTGACCTGCGTACAACCCGAAAAGACCCTCAGCCTCTTTTCTACAGAGCTGTGGACGGCGGCAGTCTGCCAGCCGTCACATCAACGTACGGCGTTGATGAACGCCCGAATCTTTGCGTGATCCTTGATGCCCTTGCTCACCTCTACCCCACCACTGACGTCCACGGCGTACGGTCGCACCCGGACAATGGCGTCAGCGACGTTCTCCGGGGTCAGACCGCCGGCCAGAATCAGCGGTTTGCTCAAACCCTGCGGAATCAATGACCAGTCGAATGCCTCGCCGGTTCCACCGGGCACGCCTTCAACGTAGGTGTCGAGCAGCACACCACTGGCGCTCGGGTAGGCATTGCAGGCGGCGGCGATGTCATCGCCCGCCTTGACCCGCAGGGCCTTGATATATGGCCGGTGCCAGCCTTCGCACTCGGCAGCGGTCTCATCGCCATGAAATTGCAGCAGATCCAGCGGCACGGCATCGAGGATTTCGCCAAGCTCGCAACGGCTGGCATTGACGAACAGCCCCACCGTGGTCACGAACGGCGGCAACGCGGCAATGATCGCCCGCGCCTGCTGCACTGTCACCGCACGTGGGCTTTTAGCGTAGAACACGAACCCGATGGCATCGGCCCCGGCCTCGACGGCTGCCAACGCATCTTCCATGCGGGTAATCCCGCAAATCTTGCTGCGAACGGCCGACATGTCGATAAAAACCTCAGGGCAAATCCGGGAAAGTCCCGGATGGTAACAAATGCATTCGAGGGCGTCAGCCGTCAAGTTCCGAGAAACCCGTAAGGAAATGTGGCCCGATGAAACGCTCGGGCAACGGGAACTCGTCGTGATACTCGACCTGCACCAGATACAGACCGAACGGATGCGCCGTGACCCCGCCGGAACGCCGCTCGCGGCTTTCCAGCACTTCTTTCATCCACTCCGGCGGCCGCTCGCCGGCACCGATCGTCATCAGCACCCCGGCGATATTGCGCACCATGTGGTGCAGGAAGGCATTGGCGCGAATGTCCAGCACGATCATCTTGCCGTGACGGGTCACGCGCAGATGATGCATCTGCTTGATCGGCGACTTGGCCTGACACTGACCAGCACGGAAGGCGCTGAAATCATGAGTACCAATGAGGTACTGAGCGGCTTCAGCCATGCGTTCGACGTCCAGCGGACGGTGATTCCAGGTGATTTCTTCATTGAGATGCGCCGGACGGATCTGATCGTTGTAGATCACGTAACGATAGCGCCGGGCAATAGCCTTGAACCGCGCATGGAAGTGCGCAGGCATGACCTTCGCCCAGCTGACACTGATGTCATGGGGCAGATTGATGTTGGCGCCCATGACCCAGGCTTTCAGCGAGCGGTCGACCTGGGTGTCGAAATGCACGACCTGCCCACAGGCATGCACGCCGGCATCGGTGCGCCCGGCGCATTGCAGCGAGATCGGCGAATTGGCGACCTTCGACAAGGCTTTTTCCAGGGTTTCCTGCACGGTGAGCACACCCGTGGACTGGCGCTGCCAGCCGCTGTAGCGCGAACCCTTGTACTCAACGCCCAGGGCGACGCGAAAAAAGCCTTCGGGGGCCATTTCGGCGGCCGGGTTATCTATGTTTGCCAAGTCGGTACAGCCTGCTGATCTACAAAGGCGGGCATTATAAGGCGGCGCACCGGGGATACCAGACCCAAGCAAAAACGGCAGCCTCGATGGGCTGCCGTTTTGTTTACTGCCGAACGCTGACTCAGGCCAGGTGCGAAAGCATTTCCTTCGCTTCGCTCTTCTGCTTGTCATCACCCTCGCTGAGCACTTCGTTGAGGATATCGCGTGCACCATCGTTGTCGCCCATGTCGATGTAGGCCTGGGCCAGATCGAGTTTGGTGGCGGCTTCGTCGGTACCGGCGAGGAAGTCGAAGTCCTCGTCATTCAGATCGCCGCCCAACGCTGCGTCGGTTTCGGTGAAGCTCGGCTCGTTGATGCTGCCCGACAGGCGATCCAGCTCGGCATTGACGTCGTCCAGCTCGGCGGCGAAGGCATCCGGTTCGGCCGGGGTCGCATCCATCTCGTCGGCCAGGGACAGATCGAAATCGGCTGGCAGCTCCAGATCATCCAGAGGGGCTTCAGCCACCACTGGCGGCTCGACCGGCGGCAGATCCTTCACGCTCTCGTCGAGATCCAGCAGGAAATCATCGTCAGCCAGCTCAACCGGCACAGGCGCAGGATCGGCACCGAGATCCAGGTCCAGATCGAAGTCAGACAGGTCGTCGAGGTTTTCCTTGATTTCGGTCTGCTGCTGCAGCACCGACTCGAAGCTCAGGTCGTCATCGGCCGGGAATTCGTCCAGCTCGACCGGCGCTTCAGGTTCGACAGCAGCCACAGGAGCGACAGGCTCCACCGGTTTGATGTTGTCGAGATCATCCAGGCTCAGGTCGAAAGCGCTGTCCAGATCGTCGTCCGCCTTGGCGGCAGGCGCTTCTGGCTCATCAAGCAGCAGTTCCTTGACGTAATCCTCGTCCAGCTCGGCCGCAATGGCCGCTGCCGCCAGACCGGCAGCCGCAACGACCGCCATGGCCGGGAAGCGTTTTTTCAACTCTTCGACCTTGGCGAAGTTGTCGCCATTGGCGACCAGTTGGCGTTCCTGGCCGACGAAGGCATCACGATCACCCTGGCGACCATAGACTTCCATCAGCTTCAGACGCAGATCACTGCGCTGCGGCTCCAGACTGACGCCTTCCTCCAGCAACGCTGCCGCCTGATTCAGACGACCGCCATCGATGTGCGACTGCGCCTTATCCAACACGTCATCGGAGCGTTCGGCTGCCGGGGCTACCAGCGGCGCGGCGATCGGCTCGGCCATCACCACAGGAGCTACCACAGGGGCAGGTGCCGGAGTTGGGGCCGGAGCCGGTGCAGGCGTGAGCTTGACGCTTGCTGCCGGCACTTCCAGGCCTTCGAAGCTGTCTTCCGGCAGATCGAGCTCTGGCGAGAACGACTGTTCTTCCAGAGCGCGAGCCATGCGCAGATGTTTCTCGGCTTCCTGTTGCGCCTTGCGGCGACGGGCCAGCAACAACAGCAGAAGCAGGAACACCACCGCGCCACCACCGACCAGACCCAGCAGGATCGGGTTGGTCAGCAGTTCGTTGAAGGTCTTGTCTTCGTCGGCAGCAGGCTTCGGCTCGACCACTGGCTCAACCGGTGCCGGAGCGGCGGCTTCGGGCGCAGGTGCGGCAGGTGCAGCCTCGGCCGGAGTCGCCGGTGGAGTCGCCGCCAGTTCCGCAGTAATGGCCGGAACCGGCGCAACGGCTGGCGCAGCCGCGTCAGCTGCCGGCGCCGGGGTTGCGCCCGGACCTTCAGCCTGCATTTTCGCCAGTTGATTGTTCTTCAGCTCGATCAGACGTTGCAGTTTGTCCAGCTGGCTTTGCAGATCAGCCATGCGGCTTTTCAGCTCTGCATTGTCACGACGGGTGGTGTCGAGGCTTTCCTGGGTGACCGCCAGTTTGTTGCTCAGGGCCTTGGCATCACCGGCCGGACCTTTGCCACGCCCCTTGGCACCTTCAGCGGAGACCAGGCTCAGATTGTCCTTGGCATTCTTCGCAGGACCGGTGTTGGCACGACCGCGATTGGTGGCGTCCAGTTGCTGCTGACCGGTGCCTGGCTTGGCCACGTAACGACGACCCTGACGCCAGGCCTCGTTTTGCGCAGCCACTTCGGCAATCGCCTTCGACTGCGGCAGCGCAGTGCTTTGCACCTGATCCGGCAGACGCAGCACCTGGCCGGTTTTCAGGCGGTTGATGTTGCCGTCGATGAATGCGTCAGGGTTCAGAGCCTGAATCGCCAGCATGGTCTGCTGGATCGAACCGCCAGTGCGCGCCTTGGCTGCGATTTCCCACAGGGTATCGCGCGGCGTGGTGGTGTGGCTCGGATGCGTGGCGCCGGTAGTTGGTGCGGTGATCGTCTGCGACGGCGCCGGTTGCGCAGCGGCATCGGCGGTCTGCGGCGAGAATTTCGATGGGTCCAGCAATACGCTGTAATCGCGCAGCAGGCGGCCGTTCGGCCACATCACCTGCACGAGGAATTTCACCATCGGTTCCGACAGCGGCTTGTTCGAGGTTACGCGCAGCACGCTTTTGCCGCTGGCGTTGAGCACCGGGGTGAAGGTCAGATCATTGAGGAAGGCCTGGCGATCGACGCCGGCCTTGGCGAAATCTTCGGGCGAGGCCAGGCTCGGCACCACTTCGGCAGCGGTGAGATCCTTGACATCGAGCAGCTCGATTTCCGCCACCAGCGGCTGGTTCAGGGTCGACTTCAGGGTCAGCTCCCCGAGCCCGAGGGCATGCGCCATACCGGAGGACAGCGCCGAGGCGGCCGCTATTGCTAACACCAGTTTGCGAACTTGAACCATAGCCTCTTCCTTTGTTTGAACGTTCCTCGGCCAGCGAGAAGATGTTGATTGTCGCTGCCGTAAGGCATTGCGCGCGACGACGACAGCATGCCGCGCGCGATCATTTCTTTGATGCCCCGGAAAGTCCCGGAGGGTATTACGTCATCAAGCGGTCTGGCCAAGCATAGCGCCCGGCTAGAATCAGTCGACAAATTGTTGCCAAGTATCTTTTACAGCAGGTCTTTTATCAACAACTCGGCCACTTGCACCGCGTTGAGCGCCGCGCCTTTGCGTACGTTATCTGACGTCAGCCACAGATTAAGTTCCGACGGCTCGTCGACACCGGCGCGAACCCGCCCGACATAGACCACGTCCTGCCCCACCGCGTCACCGACGGCGGTTGGATAATCGCCGGCCTCGACCAGCTCGATCCCCTCGGCATCTTCAAGCGCGGCATTGACCTTTTCCAGGTCGACCGCGCTCGCTGACTGCAAGGTCACGCTAAAGCTATCGCCAAAAAACACCGGGGCTTGAACGCAAGTTGCGGAAATCTTTAATGAAGGTTTGGCCAGTACCTGGCGCAGCTCGCGCACCAGACGTTTTTCCAGCAGCGTGTGGCCGTGCGCATCCGGCGTACCGACCTGAGCCAACAGGTTGAACGCCATCTGCCGATCGAAAAATGTCGGTTCCAGCGGACGCATGTTCAGCAGCTCCGTCGTCTGACGGGCCAGCTCGGCAACCGCCTCACGGCCCTGGGCAGAAACGGCCAGATTGGCGGTGACATGCACATATTGCAGATCGACCAGATCCAGCAACGGCGCCAGCACCACGGCCAGCGTGGCGGCCGACGGGCTCGGGCTGCTGACCTGGAACGGCAGTTTCAAACCGGCCAGTACATCGGCATTGGCTTCCGGCACCACTTGCGGCGCCTGATCCGCCGGCAAGGCGCCGGACAGATCGACCAGCGAGCAACCCGCTGCATGGGCGCGAGCGGCAAAACTCAGAGTGATCGCCGGGCCGGCGGCAAAGAACGCCAGTTTGACCTTGCTGAAATCGAACTCGTCGACTTCGCGCACGCGCACGTTCTTGTTGCGAAACAGCACCGAGCTGCCGGCGGATTCACTGCTGGCCAGCAGATGCAGGTTGCCGACCGGAAAGTCGCGCTCCTCGAGAATCTGCACAAGGGTTTCGCCGACAATACCGGTGGCGCCGATCACGGCAATATCAATGGGCTGGCTCATGGTGCGACCTCTGGTGGAACGGGGGGAGCGGCACTTTACCGGGTGGCTGCCAGACAGGCAAAAAAAACCCGCGCCTCTTGCAAGGCACGGGTTCGTTCATTGCTTCAAGCGATCAACGCTCCAGCAGGATCCGCAGCATGCGGCGCAGCGGTTCGGCCGCGCCCCACAGCAACTGGTCGCCGACGGTGAACGCGCCAACGAATTGCGAACCCATGTTCAGCTTGCGCAAACGACCGACCGGTACGTTCAGGGTGCCGGTGACTTTCGTCGGGCTCAGCTCCTGCATGCTGATTTCACGGTTGTTCGGCACCAGCTTGACCCAAGGGTTGTGCTGGCTGATCAGCCCTTCGATGTCAGCGATCGGCACGTCTTTGTTCAGCTTGATGGTCAGCGCCTGGCTGTGGCAGCGCATGGCGCCGATGCGCACGCAGATGCCGTCGACCGGGATCGGGCTCTTGAAGCGACCGAGGATCTTGTTGGTCTCGGCCTGGGCCTTCCACTCTTCGCGGCTCTGGCCGTTCGGCAGTTCCTTGTCGATCCACGGGATCAGGCTGCCGGCCAGCGGTACGCCGAAGTTTTCGGTCGGGTACGCGTCGCTGCGCATGGCTTCGGCCACACGACGGTCGATGTCGAGGATCGCGCTGGCAGGATCGGCCAGTTGATCGGCGACAGCGGCGTGGGTCGCGCCCATCTGCTTGATCAGTTCACGCATATTCTGCGCGCCGGCACCGGAGGCCGCCTGATAGGTCATGGCGCTCATCCACTCGACCAGACCGGCCTCGAACAGACCGCCCAGGCCCATCAGCATCAGGCTGACGGTGCAGTTGCCGCCGATGTAGTTCTTGGTGCCCGCATCGAGCTGCTGGTCGATGACCTTGCGGTTGACCGGGTCGAGGATGATGACGGCGTCGTCGTTCATTCGCAGGCTCGAGGCCGCGTCGATCCAGTAACCCTGCCAGCCGGCTTCGCGCAGCTTCGGGAACACTTCGCTGGTGTAGTCGCCGCCCTGGCAGGTCAGGATCACGTCGAGGGTCTTCAGCTCTTCAATGCTGTAAGCGTCCTTGAGCGGAGCAATGTCCTTGCCCACGGACGGGCCTTGGCCACCGACATTGGAAGTGGTGAAAAACACCGGCTCGATAAGATCGAAATCCTGCTCTTCCAGCATCCGCTGCATGAGCACGGAACCGACCATACCGCGCCAACCGATCAGACCTACACGTTTCATCGCAACTACACCTTCTTGAAAAGTGGGCCGCTGCTTTGTATTGAATTTCGCAGCGGGCCCGAGAGATTACAGATTCCGCAGCGCGGCGACTACTGCGTCACCCATTTCCTGCGTACCGACTTTAGTGCAACCGGTCGAAAAGATGTCGCCTGTGCGCAGGCCTTGATCCAGCACCACGCTGACCGCTTTCTCGATGGCATCCGCCGCTTCGTGCAGATTGAAGCTGTAACGCAGCATCATCGACACCGACAGAATGGTCGCCAGCGGGTTGGCGATGCCTTTGCCCGCGATGTCCGGCGCCGAACCGTGGCAAGGCTCGTACATGCCCTTGTTGTTGGCATCCAGCGAAGCCGACGGCAGCATGCCGATGGAACCGGTGAGCATCGACGCTTCGTCGGACAGGATGTCGCCGAACATGTTGTCGGTGACGATCACGTCGAACTGCTTCGGTGCGCGCACCAGTTGCATGGCAGCGTTGTCGACGTACATGTGGCTCAGTTCGACTTCAGGGTAATCCTTGGCCACCTGCTCGACCACTTCACGCCACAGCTGGCTGGACGCCAATACGTTGGCCTTGTCCACCGAGCACAGCTTCTTGCCACGAACCATGGCCATGTCGAAACCGACACGGGCGATGCGGCGGATCTCGCTTTCG
This sequence comes from Pseudomonas sp. MWU12-3088, assembly GCF_023242405.1. NCBI lineage: Bacteria > Pseudomonadati > Pseudomonadota > Gammaproteobacteria > Pseudomonadales > Pseudomonadaceae > Pseudomonas > Pseudomonas sp. MWU12-3088. The sequence goes on along the minus strand of NZ_JALJEA010000018.1, from coordinate 7,824 downwards.
CTGTACGGCAGCGTGTCGTAGGACTGACGTTCGCCGTTTTCCAGGGTGCGAGTACCACGCGGCGCGCCGAAATAGATGCCACCGGTCAGCTCACGGACGATCAGGATGTCCAGGCCGGAAACGATTTCCGGCTTCAGGCTCGAGGCATCAGCCAGTTGCGGATACAGGATCGCCGGACGCAGGTTGCCGAACAGGCCCAGTTGCGCACGGATTTTCAGCAGGCCGCGCTCAGGGCGGATGTCACGCTCGATGGCGTCCCATTTCGGGCCGCCCACGGCGCCCAGCAGCACGGCGTCGGCAGCGCGGGCGCGGTCCAGGGTTTCATCGGCCAGCGGCACGCCGTGCTTGTCGATGGCCGCGCCACCGATCACGTCATGGCTCAGCTCGAAGCCCAGGCTGTACTTGTCGTTGGCCAGCTCCAGCACCTTGACCGCTTCGGCCATGATTTCCGGACCAATACCGTCGCCTGGGAGAATCAGAATCTGCTTGCTCATGCTTTCCTCGTGTCTTCAGTCGGTGCGCCAGCGACTGGCGCGCCCGGAAAAATGCTTGTCGTTCTAAAGTTATTTCTCGGCCCAGAGCACCAGTACATCTGTACTGAACGAACCATCGGCCTCAATCTCAAAATATTCGCGCACTTCATTGCCCATCGATTGCTGCAACTGGCGGATCGCGGCGCGCATCACCTCGGGCGTGCGCATGCGCTCGACCCAGCTGTTGTACTCCAGACGCAGGCGCTGACGCGTGGTGCTGCGGGTGTGCAAACCGGCCTCGCTGACCTGGCGCAGCCACTCACCGGCAGAATAATCGCGCACATGGCTGGTGTCGCGCAGAACTTCGACGCTCTGCAAATAGGTGTCGAACAGCGGACTACCCGGCGACAACACATCAATGAACGCCGCCACGCCACCCGGTTTCAGCACCCGACGCACTTCGCGCAGGGCCACGCCGAGGTCGCTCCAATGGTGCGCCGAGTAACGGCTGAACACGAAGTCGAACTCGCCATCGGCGAACGGCAGGCGCTCGGCCGCACCGTTGACCGTGGAAACGTTGCTCAAACCACGATCAACCGCAGCGGCGGCCACCACGTCGAGCATTTGCTGCGACAGGTCGTAGGCCACCACTTCCTTCACCAGCGGGGCGACGTGAAAACTCACGTGCCCGGCGCCGCAACCCAGGTCCAGCACCCGAGCCTCGCCCTGCCCCGCCAGCTCAGCCTGCAGCAGCGCAAATTCAGTGCCTTGAGCGTGAACGGCGCTGCTCAGGTAGGCGGCGGCCTGTTCACCGAATTGCTTCTGTACAACCTGACTGTGCTGGGCGGTGCTGGTCATGGGGACTTCCTTTTTTGGGGTTTCAACCTTTCAAATTCACGCGTCGCGGAACAACCACGGCTGGCTCGCACGATGTTTGGCTTCGAACGCCGCAATCGCGTCGCCGTCCTGCAAGGTCAGGCCGATGTCGTCCAGACCGTTGAGCAGGCAGTGCTTGCGGAACGCGTCGATCTCGAAGCGGTACACCTTGCCGTTCGGGCTGGTCACGGTCTGCTCGTGCAGATCGATCTGCAACTGATAGCCCGGCTCTGCCTCGACCTGCTTGAACAGCTCGTCGACTTCGGCATCGCTCAAGATGATCGGCAACAAGCCGTTCTTGAAGCTGTTGTTGAAGAAGATGTCGGCGTAGCTCGGCGCAATGATGCTGCGAAAACCGTATTCTTCCAGCGCCCACGGCGCGTGCTCACGGCTGGAGCCGCAACCGAAGTTTTCGCGGGCCAGCAACACGCTGGCGCCTTGATAACGCTCGGCGTTGAGCACGAATTCCTTGTTCAGCGGGCGCTTGGAGTTGTCCTGATACGGTTGGCCGACATCCAGATAACGCCACTCATCGAACAGGTTCGGGCCGAAACCGGTGCGTTTGATCGACTTCAGAAACTGCTTCGGGATGATCTGGTCGGTGTCGACGTTGGCACGATCCAGAGGCGCGACAAGACCAGTGTGCTGGGTAAAAGCTTTCATGCTGCGCTCCTTTTAGATCAATTCACGAACGTCGATGAAACGACCGTTCACCGCCGCCGCAGCGGCCATGGCCGGGCTGACGAGGTGGGTACGGCCACCGGCGCCCTGACGGCCTTCGAAGTTACGGTTGGACGTCGAGGCGCAATGCTCGCCGGACTCCAAACGGTCCGGGTTCATCGCCAGGCACATCGAGCAACCTGGCTCGCGCCATTCGAAACCGGCTTCGAGGAAGATCTTGTCCAGACCTTCGGCCTCGGCCTGCGCCTTCACCAGACCCGAACCTGGCACCACGATGGCCTGCTTGATGGTCGATGCGACCTTGCGGCCCTTGGCGATCACCGCCGCAGCGCGCAAGTCTTCGATGCGCGAGTTGGTGCAGGAACCGATGAATACGCGGTCGAGTTGAATGTCGGTGATCGCCTGATTGGCGGTCAGACCCATGTATTTCAAGGCGCGGACGATCGAGTCGCGCTTGACCAGATCCATCTCCTTGGCCGGGTCCGGCACGTTCTGATCAACGGCCAACACCATTTCCGGGGAAGTGCCCCAGCTGACTTGCGGCTTGATCTGCGCAGCGTCGAGTTCAACCACAGTGTCGAAATGCGCGTCGGCGTCGGACACCAGGTCTTTCCAGGATTCGACCGCCAGATCCCACTCGACGCCTTTCGGTGCAAACGGACGACCCTTGACGTAATCCACAGTCTTCTGGTCCGCCGCCACCAGGCCCACACGGGCGCCGGCTTCGATGGACATGTTGCAGATGGTCATGCGGCCTTCGATGGACAGATCGCGAATCGCGCTGCCGGCGAATTCGATGGCATGGCCGTTACCACCGGCGGTGCCGATCTTGCCGATCACGGCGAGAACGATGTCCTTGGCGGTCACGCCGAACGGCAACTGGCCTTCGACGCGCACCAGCATGTTCTTCATTTTCTTGGCGACCAGGCACTGGGTGGCGAGCACGTGCTCGACCTCGGAGGTGCCGATACCGTGGGCCAATGCGCCGAATGCGCCGTGGGTCGAGGTGTGCGAGTCGCCGCAAACCACGGTCATGCCCGGCAAGGTTGCGCCCTGCTCCGGGCTGATGACGTGGACGATGCCCTGACGGACGTCGTTCATCTTGAATTCGACAATGCCGTATTCGTCGCAGTTGTCGTCGAGGGTCTGAACCTGCAAACGCGAGACCTGGTCGGCAATGGCGCTGATGCCGCCCTTGCGCTCCGGGGTGGTCGGTACGTTGTGGTCCGGGGTCGCGATGTTGGCATCGATGCGCCATGGCTTGCGCCCGGCCAGACGCAGGCCTTCGAAGGCTTGCGGCGAGGTCACTTCGTGGATGATGTGACGATCGATATAGATCAGCGCCGAACCATCGTCGCGCTGCTTGACCAAATGCGAATCCCAGAGCTTGTCGTAGAGCGTTTTGCCGGCCATCAGACGTTTCCTCATCAGCTTGTTTCTATGCCCTGGGCTTATCAATAACCCTTTGGCTTGTGAGGCCGATCCTATGGGGTTAGATTGAATAACTCAAATTCATATTTTTTATGCTTTGGATAACCAACTGGAATACAAACATGGATCTGGCCAACCTCAATGCTTTTATCGCGATCGCCGAGTCCGGGAGCTTCTCCGGCGCCGGTGAACGCCTGCATCTGACGCAACCGGCGATCAGCAAACGCATCGCCGGGCTGGAGCAGCAACTGAATGTGCGGCTGTTCGACCGGCTGGGCCGTGAAGTGGGACTGACCGAGGCCGGCCGGGCTTTGCTGCCACGGGCCTATCAGATTCTTAACGTGCTCGATGACACCCGCCGCGCCCTGACCAACCTCACCGGCGAAGTCACCGGTCGTCTGACTCTGGCCACCAGTCACCACATCGGCCTGCACCGTTTGCCGCCCCTGTTGAGGGAATACACCCGCCGCTACCCACAGGTGGCACTGGATATTCAGTTCCTCGATTCGGAAGTGGCCTACGAGGAAATTCTCCATGGCCGCGCAGAACTGGCAGTCATCACCCTCGCACCGGAGCCGCACACACTGGTCAAAGCCACGCCGGTCTGGGATGACCCGCTGGATTTCGTAGTCGCCCCGGAACACACATTGATCAGCAACGGCGCTGTCACATTGGCGGACATTGCCGGCCATCCGGCGGTTTTCCCCGGCGGCAACACCTTTACCCACCATATTGTCCAACGCCTGTTCGAGGCTCAGGGCCTGACGCCGAACATCGCCATGAGCACTAACTATCTGGAAACCATCAAGATGATGGTCTCGATCGGCCTGGCCTGGAGCGTCTTGCCGCGTACCATGCTCGATGAACAGGTGGCGCGCATACCTTTGCCGGGCATACAGCTCAGTCGCCAGCTAGGCTATATCCTGCACACCGAACGGACGCTGTCGAATGCTGCACGGGCGTTTATGGCCCTGCTGGACGCGCAAATCGATCTGCCAGGGACTCTCGGCTGACTTGTGCTACTCCTATAGAGCTGCCGTCCCTGTGCCTAACGCCCAAATCAGCTCAAGGCCCCTTAACAATGCCGAAATCTGTTGACCGTATTCCGCCGATGCCGCGTATTCAGGCCATTGATCCACGGCGTTCCGAACAGAGCTGGGAGAGCGCGCCGCAATTGCTCGCGGCGCTCAACGGCGCCCGCCTCGGCGCCTGGTATTGGGACATCGAGCGCGGGCAGATCAGTTGGTCCCGGGGCACCCAGGCCCTGTTCGGCTTCGATCCACGGCAGCCGTTGCCCGAAGACCTGGAATACCTCGACCTGTTGCCGCCGGAAGACCGGGCGAAAACCATTCGCGCCTTCCACGCGGTGATTGCGGGCGCGCCGCTGGAACAGGCGATGCATCACCGCATTCGCTGGCCCGACGGCAGCCTGCACTGGCTGGAAATCAATGGCAGTCTGCTGCCGGACAAGCATGGTCGCCCCCGAATGATCGGGGTGATCCGTGAAATCACCCACCAGCGGCAACGGGAACAGGCCCTCAGCAGTTCGGAGAAACGTTTCGCCACACTGTTTCACCTGTGCCCGAACATGGTGTTGCTGACCCGCCAGGAAGACGGCCTGATCAGCGAGGCCAACCAGTATTTCGAGAGCCTGTTCGGCTGGCCGGTGCAGAGCGCCATCGGGCGCACCACCCTGGAGCTGGGCCTGTGGGTGCATCCCGAACAACGGGCTGAGCTGGTCAAGAAAACCAAGGCCAAGGGCGAGCTGATCAGCATGGAAGTGCAGTTCCGCGCGAGTAACGGTCAGGTTCACGACGGGATTCTCAGTGCGCAAAAGGTCGAACTCGAAGGCCAGCCGTACCTGTTAAGCACGTTTCTCGACACCACCGAACGCAAAGCCGCCGAACACGCCCTCAAGGACAGCCAGGAACGCCTCGATCTGGCGCTGGACTCGGCACAGCTCGGCACCTGGGACTGGCACATTCCCAGCGGCATGCTTTACGGCTCGGCCCGGGCCGCTCAATTGCACGGGCTGGAGCCGATTCCGTTCCACGAATCTTTTGACGAGTTCTTCGAAGGTGTACCCGGCGAGGAGCGCGACAGTATGCGCGACGCCTACCGCAGCCTGCGCGAGGGCCCGGCGGGCAATTATCAGCTGACGTACCGCGTGCAACTGCCGGACGGCAGCTCGCGCTATCTGGAAAGCCGCGCCCGCCTCTATCGCGACGAAAACGGCGCGCCGCTGCGCATGGCCGGCACCTTGCTCGATATCACCGATCAAGTCGAACGCGAACAGCGCCTCGTGGCTTCCGAAGAGAAATTCGCCACCTTGTTCCAGGTCAGCCCCGATCCGATCTGCGTAACCCGCCAGGAAACCGGGGAGTTCATCGAGATCAACTCCAGTTTCACCCAGACTTTCGGCTGGAGCGCCACCGATGTCATCGGCCATACCGCTGAAGAAATCGGCCTGTGGGATGCGTCGGCGAAAAGCCTGCAGCGCATCGAACGGGTGATCCGCGAACAGGGCCTGAGCAATGTCGCGATCATCGTCCAGCACAAGGACGGCCAATCGCTGACCTGCGTGATTTCCAGCCGCCAGATCAGCGTCGGCAACCAGCCGTGCATCGTCACCACTCTGCGTGACATCACCCAGCAACAACGCTCGGAAGCAGCGCTCAAGGCCAGTGAAGAGAAGTTCGCCAAGGCGTTTCACTCGAGCCCCGACGCGATCACCATCACCGAACGCGACACCGGGCGCTATCTGGAGGTCAACGACGGTTTCTGTCGCCTGACTGGTTACCGCGCCGACGAAGTGGTGGGCAAAACCGTGTATCAGGTCGGCATCTGGGCCGAGGAGAAACAACGCTCGGGGTTGCTCGCCGAGCTACAGATCAAGGGCCGTGTGCATCATCAGGAAATGCTCGGGCGTAACAAACGCGGTGAATTGCTGACGGTGGAAGTTTCGGTCGAGCCGATCACCCTCAACGAAATCGCCTGCCTGCTGATGACCGCCCGGGACGTCAGCCTGCTGAAGAACGCCGAAGCGCAGATCCGCCATCTGGCCTATCACGATCCGCTGACCAACCTGCCCAACCGCGCATTGCTGATGGATCGCCTGAGCCAGCAGATCGCCCTGCTCAAGCGCCACAATTTGCGCGGCGCGCTGCTGTTTCTCGATCTGGATCACTTCAAGCACATCAACGACTCGCTCGGCCATCCGGTCGGTGACACGGTGCTGAAAATCATCACCGCGCGCCTCGAAGCCAGTGTGCGTATGGAAGACACGGTGGCGCGGCTTGGTGGCGATGAATTTGTGGTGTTGCTCAGCGGGCTGGAAGGCACGCGCAACGAGGTCAGCGTTCAGGTGCGTGAGTTGGCGGACACCATCCGCGAATTGCTTTCGGAGCCGATGTTCCTCGACGGCCAGCGCCTGCAAGTGACGCCGAGCATCGGCGTGGCGCTGATTCCCGATCATGGCTCGACCCCGACCGACTTGCTCAAACGCGCGGACATCGCGCTGTACCGCGCCAAGGACTCCGGGCGCAACACCACGCAGATGTATCACAACACCATGCAGAAAGCGGCCAGCGAACGGCTGCGCATGGAGACTGACTTGCGTCTGGCGTTGTCCCGTGGCGAATTCAACGTGCATTTCCAGCCGCAAGTAGACGCCCGGGACAACCGCATCATCGGCGCCGAAGCGCTGGTGCGCTGGAATCACCCGGAACTCGGCGCGCAATCGCCCACCGAGTTCATCAAGGTCCTGGAAGACAGCGGGCTGATCCTCGAAGTCGGCACCTGGATCCTCGATGAAGCCTGCGATGCCTTCAAGCAATTGATTGCCGACGGCCTGATCGATCCGCTGGCGTTCAGCCTGTGCGTGAACATCAGCCCCCGGCAGTTCCGCCAGAACGACTTCGTCGAACGTATCGAACACAGCATGACCAGCCATGGCCTGCCCTGCTCGCTGCTGAAACTGGAAATCACCGAAGGCATCGTGATCCAGAACCTGGAAGACACCATCAGCAAGATGCGCCGCCTGAAAAAACTCGGCGTGAGCTTCGCCATGGACGATTTCGGCACCGGTTATTCATCGCTGACTTACCTCAAGCGCCTGCCGGTGGACACCCTGAAGATCGATCAGTCCTTCATCCGCGACGCCACCAGCGACCCCAACGACGCCGAGATCATCCGCGCCATCGTCGCCATGGCCCGCAGCCTGGAACTGGAAGTGATCGCCGAAGGCGTGGAAACCCCCGAGCAACTGGCGTTCCTGCAAGGGCTGGGCTGCCATTTGTATCAGGGGTATCTGCACAGTCGGCCGGTGGCGCTGGAGGTGTTGAAAGGCTTGCTGGATTGACAG
>NZ_JALJEA010000017.1:0-75884 GCF_023242405.1 Pseudomonas sp. MWU12-3088 | reverse complement strand
CGCTACCCGGAACACATGGTGTGTGTTTCGGTGTCCAGATCCGCATCCGAAGACTTGGTTCTGGTTTCACTCAGCACCGCCCGAAGGCACTGCCGTTTAAAATTGGAGCGGGAAACGAGACTCGAACTCGCGACCCCGACCTTGGCAAGGTCGTGCTCTACCAACTGAGCTATTCCCGCATTGGCGTCCCCTAGGGGACTCGAACCCCTGTTACCGCCGTGAAAGGGCGGTGTCCTAGGCCACTAGACGAAGGGGACACACTACAACATTCACTCCCTGCCGCGTTTCGCTGTGTGCTTTACGCTGCAAGTGGCGCGCATTCTATGGATGGATTGGAAGGTCGTCAACCCCCTGATATAAATTTATTTAAATCAATGACTTCGCCCTGCTTTACGCGCCGATTCGGACTTTTCCGTCGCCCGACGATTGACGCCTATATTCCGACACTCGCCAAGGCGTTATAGTCCACGGCACAGGTGATGGCAATCTGTACCCCAAGGGCCAGCATTTATATAAGCAGGCTTGCGGCCGATACAGATGAAGCTTCGCTGATCCAACCCGTCGAGCGGCGCTAGGCTCCTATATGCCGAGCTACTACACTCGCACGCGAACCCTATAAAGAGGTCTTACCGGTGACACCACTCATGATCACCCTGCTAGTCATAGCCGGGATCGCAATCTTGATCGCCATTGGCTACATGAACCATGTGGTGGAAAACACCAAACTGGAGAAGGCCCGCACCAAAGTCGAACTCAACGACCGCCTGCGCCGTTGTGGCGAACTGACCGAAACCTTCCCCGGCCAGTTCATGACCCCGGCCCTCAAGCTGCTGATGACCCGCCTGGAACTGAACGTCTGCCAGCGTCTGCTGAACCTGGAAAAAACCAGTGCCATCACCAAGGCCCGCATCACCGAACTGAGCGCCCTCGTCGCCCAGGGCGAATCGATCCCGGTCAACAACCCGCCGGCGCCGATTCAGACCGAAGCCAAGGCCAAAGACGTGCGCTTCCTCCTCGAAGCCCTACACGGCCAGATCACCCGCGCCGCCCAGGACGGTTTCCTGCCACCGAACGAAGCCAAGCACTGGATTCGTGAAGTGCGCCATATCCTGGTGCTGCTGCACATCGAGTTCTTCAACAACCTCGGCCAGCACGCCCTGCAACAAAACCAGCCAGGCCAGGCCCGCCTCGCCTTCGAACGCGGCGTGCAATACCTGCGCAAACAACAGGACCCGCAGATCTACGCCGAACAACTCCAATACCTGGAAAAACTCCTGGCCCGTGCCAACGCCCAGGTCATGGACAAGATTGCCCCGGTCGAAGGCGAAGAAAACCAACTGACTGCCGGCCTCAAGGATGTCGAGGCGGATGCAGACTGGAAGAAAAAAGTGATTTACGACTGAGTGCAAATGTTGAGAGAAGCCACCGATAGGTGGCTTTTTATTGGGCGCGGAGAAGATCAAAGTCAAAGGCGCCCTCACCCCAGCCCTCTCCCGGAGGGAGAGGGAGCCGACCGAGTTGATTGGAGGAAGTACGCCGACATGAAATACCGAGGTTAACTCTGGTTTTAAAACGCGTGCAACTCGCTGCTTCTACTGCTTCTGCTGCTTCTTCTACCCTTGCTTCTGCTTTGGCTTCCCACCACTCAACACGATGAGCGTTAGCTCGAGTACCGCTTTTGACGTACCGGCCCCATCGGAAGGCTGAGTGGAGGGATTTATCCGGGGGTGGGCGCGTAGCGCCGTTTGGCGAAGCCAAACACATCGAGAGGAGGTGCAGCGAAGCAAACCGGAGGCGATGCCCCCGGATGAATCCCGGAGCGAAGGAACACCGAGCCAAAGCGAGGTGCCGAACGCAGGGGCCAAGCCTTTTGGTTCCTTTTTGGCGTCTGAAAAAGGGACTCGCCGTAAGGGCGAAACCGCCAGCGGCAGCACCCGAAGCAACGGATATTCACACCAAACAACCAGCAACCTGGTCGGCCCAAAGGCCGCCAAGGTCAAAGCCGAAAGTGCCCCACCATTCCCCGCAACTCACTCCCCAACTGCGCCAGCTCAACACTGGAAGCCGCATTCCCGCGCATCGCAATCGACGACTGATCCGCACTCGCCCGAATACTGGTCACACTGCGATTGATCTCCTCGGCCACCGAACTCTGTTCCTCGGCCGCCGCCGCGATCTGCTGATTCATCTGCTGAATCAACGAAACCGCCGCCGCAATACTCCCCAGCGCACTTTCCGTCTGCAGCGCATCACTCACCGCCAGCTTCACCAGCTCGCCACTGCTCTGAATCTGCTGCACCGACGAATGCGCCGCCGAGCGCAAGGCACTGACCAGACGCTCGATCTCTTCGGTCGACTGCTGCGTACGTCGGGCCAACGCTCTGACTTCATCGGCAACCACCGCAAAGCCCCTGCCCTGCTCACCCGCCCGCGCCGCTTCGATCGCGGCGTTGAGCGCCAGCAGATTGGTCTGCTCGGCGACGCTTTTGATGACTTCGAGCACCGTGCCGATGTTCTGGATTTCGGCGCTCAGGCTTTCGATGCTCGAACTGGCCGACGTCGCCGAATCCGCCAGTTGCTCGATCCGCGCCATGCTCTGGCGTACCACCTGCTGACCGCTCTCGACCTTGTCGTCGGCAGTCTGCGCCGCAAGTGCGGCTTCTTCGGCATTGCGCGCCACGTCGTGAACGGTGGCGGTCATCTGGTTCATGGCCGTGGCGACCTGCTCGGTTTCCTCTTTCTGGCTGCTGACTTCAAGGTTGGTCTGTTCGGTGACCGCCGACAGCGATTGCGCGGAATTGGCCAACTGTTCAATGCCAGCCTGCAACCCGCTGACAATACTGCTGAGGCCCGCGCCCATCTGCTGCATGGACTGCATCAACTGGCCGATCTCGTCTCGACGAGTCACTTCCACCGTTGCACTCAAGTCACCGGCGGCGATCTGCTGAGCGACAAGCATCACGCTGCGCAACGGCGCGACGATCAACCGGGTGATCACCCAGGCCGCAATCAGCCCGACCAGCAATGCCAGCGCCGACGAGCCGATAATCAGCACCGAGTTCTTCTTCAGTTCACCCTGCATCGCGACGTCCTGGGCGACATAGGCCTGATCGACCCGTTCCACCACCTGTGCGGCCCGCTGATGCAGTTGCTCGTAGACGGTTTTTTCCTGAGCCAGAAGCCCGGTGTACTCGGCGAGCTTGTCATTGAAACCGGCAATGTGGCCTGAGACCTCATTGAGAACCGTCAGATAACCTTCGTCCTTGACCGTGGATTTCAGTTGTTCGGCTTGCGTCTGGGCCTGTGCGGCCTGTTCGATGTTGCCCTTGGCGCTGTCGTCGCCCTTGCGACTCTGGTCCAGACGCACCCGCGCTTCGTTCATCGCTTGCAGCATCAGGCGCGAAACCTGGCTGACCTGACTGGCCTGCTCGATGAACTGCGCCCCGTCCTTGCCCTCGCTGTCTTTCAGGGTGTAGGCGCCGTCATCGGCAAGCCCGGCCTGCAGGACGTCGAGGTTGTTGGCGACACTGGACACCGACCAACTGGCCATTTCCAGCGCCAGATCCTTGGCCTGGGTCAGCGACACGAACTCATCGAACGCCTTGCGATAAGCGCCCAGCGACTGCTGGACGTCGTTCATGACCGACTCATTGCCCGGCGATTGGGCCTTGAGCTGATCGGCCATGGCGATCAGGCCATCCACCCCCTCGTGCAAGGCATCGGCGGTTTTCGGATTGCCGTGCAAGGCGTAATCCTGCTCCAGCAGGCGCACTTTCAACAGACCACTGTTGAGCGAGGACATCTGTTTCAGCCCGTCGAAGCGCTGACTGATGGTTTGCAGGGACCAGACGCCGATGGCCGCCACCAAGGCAGTCAACAGCAATACCAGCACAAACCCGATACCCAGTTTTTTCGCCATACCGAGGTTGGCAAAACGTCCTTGCACGGCCGAAATCATTGCGCGTAGTCCCCTGCCAAAGTCTGTTGCCGAAGAGTCGCAACGGCCATGAACCAGCACAAGACTCTGGCGTCGGAATAATGGCAAAAAGCTAGGCCTGCGTCGTTTTCAGAACACTTGAGGTCGATCCACGGCCGTACTGCGAAAGAACTGCCGCGCCCTCGGATCGCAAGCATGGGCCACGTTGATCCGCTGCCAGTCACTGGCTTCGCCACTGGGACTGAACGAAGACGCGCAGGACAATTGCACACCATGACGCAAGGCCTGCCTGCGCAGGTGTTCATCATTCCCCAGCGGCGAACGGGCCCAGATGAACAGGCCGCCGGTGGGTTTGCCAAACACTTCCCAATCGGCATCCTCCAGCGCCTGCAGGGCCGCAGCGCGATCGATATTGAGCCGCTGGCGCTGGCGCTGCACCAGTTTGCGATACGCGCCGCTGGCCAGCAGCGCCGCCAGAACGGCCTCGCTGAACCTTGAAGTGCCCATGCAACTGATCATCTTGATCCGCGCCAGTTGCTCGATCACCTCGTGGCTGGCCGACACGAAGCCTGCCCGCAACGAGCTGCTCAGCGTCTTGGAAAAACTGCCGACGTAAATCACCCGCCCGTCTTCATCCAGTGCCGCCAGGCGCGTGCCGCTGCCGTTATGCAGATCAGCGTAGACGTCATCTTCGATAAGCCGCAGGTCGTAGGTTTTGCTCAATTGCAGAATGCGCCGCGCCACGGCCGGCGCCAGACAGCTCCCTGTGGGGTTGTGGTGGTGACTGTTGATGAACAGCGCCGCCGGCCGGAACTGCTGCAACAACGCCTCGAGCGCCTCGAGGTCAGGCCCGCCAGGCGTGCGGCGAACCTCCAGCATGCGCACGCCGTGCAGCCGCAAGAGGTCGAACAGCGGCGCATAACCCGGCGTTTCCACCACCACACAATCCCCCGCCCGGAACAGCGTGCGCACGATCAGATCAAGCCCGTGGCTGGCGCCGGCCGTTGTCAGCACAGCGTCCTCATCGGCGGTGATATCGAGCATCCCCAGCCGTTTGACAATCTGTTCGCGCAGCGCGGGGAGCCCGAGGGGTGTGTTGTAGTTGAACAGGCTGGCCATGTCGGTGCGGGCCACTTGGCGGATCGCGTAGGCGAGATCATCGGGCTCTCGCCAGCTCTCGGGCAAAACCCCGTCGCCCAGTTTCAACCCGCCGCGCCTTTGCGGATCCGTATCACAGCCATGGCGCTCGCCCTCGAAGACCGGACTGTCGAAAGACTTGCAACACGCCGGCAATGTGCTTGCGACCATGAACCCCGCCCCTTGCCGCGAGGCCAGAACGCCCTGTGCCACCAAGCGCTCGCAAGCCTCCATGACGTACGACTGGCTGAGCAGATTCAATCGCGCAATGTGTCGAATGGATGGCAGGCGCGTGGCAGGCGGCACCTGTTCCTGCACGATCCACTCGATCAATCCGTCAACAATCTGCTGTACGACCGGCACCATTGCCTGTCGGTCAATTCTCAATTCCATGAGTGCACAAACTCCTGTCCGTTTTGCCCGCAGCAGTAAATCACAGCCGCGCCGGTCAGGCTGTGCGACAAAGACGTCAAAAGCCACCGTTCTAACTATTTGAAACACATTGTTTATCAATGACATGGAACCGGGCACAGACGAAAAGACCCGCTGTCGGGCGGGTCTTTTCCTGCATCAACAGATGCCTTTTCAGAACGCGGTCACACCTCCGTCCACGGCCAGCGAATGGCCAGTGGTGAACGCTGCACCATCGCTGCACAGGTACAGCACGGCGCTGGCAATTTCCTCAACCTTGCCGATGCGACCCACCGGGTGCATGGCGTTGGCGAATTCGCCTTTCTTCGGGTCGGCCTCGTAGGCGCGACGGAACATGTCGGTATCGATCACCGCCGGGCAAACCGCGTTGACGCGGATTTTTTTCTTGGCGTACTCGATGGCGGCCGACTTGGTCAGACCGATCACCGCATGCTTCGAGGCGGCGTAGATGCTCATCTTCGGCGCAGCACCCAGCCCGGCCACCGACGCTGTGTTGACGATCGCCCCGCCGCCCTGGGCCAGCAGCAACGGCAACTGGTACTTCATGCACAACCAGACGCCCTTGACGTTGACGCCCATGATCGCGTCGAACTCATCCATCGAGCCCTCGGCCAGCTTGCCTTTCTCGATTTCGATGCCGGCGTTGTTGAAGGCATAGTCGAGACGGCCGTAGGTCTTGATCACCTCGTCCATCAGATTCTTTACTTCGCTTTCGACGGTCACGTTGCAGCGCACGAAGGTCGCTTCGCCGCCGGCTGTACGAATCAGCGCCACGGTTCCCTCGCCCCCGGCGGCATCCAGATCGGCGACCACCACTTTCAGACCTTCGGCAGCGAATGCCTGGGCGGTCGCGCGACCGATACCGTTGGCGGCGCCTGTGACGACGGCGACCTGACCGGAAAACGTCATGCTCATTGTTATGTCCTCGAATGCGGGGGATTGATGAAGGCAGCATAGCCACAGCCACCTCCCCGGCGGCAGCACTATCAGACGGCCGTTTGACCGCCCATGAATCGCAGTGATGAACCGGTGCGGGCCACTATCACCCTGCTTGATCGGTCTGCATTCGCCTCGTCAGCCAACCTTGCAGCATCGCCGAGTACGGTCTATCAACAAGGCTTCATCCCGTTGAGTGCCTGTCATGACTAACCAGACCAATCGTCAGTTCCTGCTCGCCAAACGCCCGGTGGGCGCCGCCACCCGCGAGACCTTCACCTATCAGGAAGTACCGGTCGGCGAGCCGGCGGCGGGGCAGATTCTGGTCAAGAACGAATACCTGTCTCTCGATCCGGCCATGCGCGGCTGGATGAATGAGGGCAAGTCCTACATCCCGCCGGTGGGTCTGGGTGAAGTCATGCGCGCGTTGGGCGTAGGCAAAGTCGTCGCGTCAAACAATCCGGGGTTTGCCGTCGGCGACTACGTCAACGGTGCCATTGGCGTGCAGGATTATTTCCTCGGCGAGCCAAGAGGTTTCTACAAGGTCGATCCGAAACTGGCACCGCTGCCGGTTTATCTGTCCGCATTGGGCATGACCGGGATGACCGCCTACTTCGCCCTGCTCGATGTCGGCGCACCGAAAGCCGGGGACACCGTGGTGTTGTCCGGTGCGGCAGGCGCGGTCGGCAGCATTGCCGGGCAGATCGCCAAGATCAAAGGCTGCCGGGTGGTCGGTATTGCTGGCGGCACGGACAAGTGCAAGTTTCTGGTCGATGAACTGGGCTTCGACGGCGCCATCGACTACAAGAGCGAAGACGTGTTGGCCGGCCTTAAACGCGAATGCCCGAAAGGCGTGGACGTGTATTTCGACAACGTCGGCGGAGATATCCTCGACGCGGTGCTGAGCCGCCTGAACTTCAAGGCCCGCGTGGTGATCTGCGGCGCCATCAGCCAGTACAACAATAAAGAGGCGGTCAAAGGCCCGGCCAATTATCTGTCGTTGCTGGTCAACCGCGCGCGGATGGAAGGCTTCGTGGTGATGGACTACGCGGCGCAGTACGCCAGTGCCGCCCAGGAAATGGCCGGCTGGATGGCCAAGGGTCAGCTCAAGAGCAAGGAAGACATCGTCGAAGGTCTGGAAACATTCCCGGAGACTCTGGGCAAACTGTTCAGCGGCGAGAACTTCGGCAAGCTGGTGTTGAAGGTCTGAAAACAAATCTGAAAACAAAGAAGGGAGCCATCAGGCTCCCTTCTTTGCATCTTCAGCTGTTCGCTCAGGCCAGTTCGGCAACCACCGCAGCCAGGGCCTTGGCCGGATCCGCCGCCTGGCTGATCGGACGGCCGATCACCAGATAATCGGAACCGGCATCCAGCGCCTGACGCGGGGTCAGGATGCGACGCTGGTCGTCCTGGGCGCTGCCGGCCGGACGAATCCCCGGGGTCACCAGTTGCAGCGACGGATGTGCGGTTTTCAGCGCCGTGGCTTCCAGCGCCGAGCACACCAGACCGTCCATCCCGGCCTTTTCGGCCAGTGCTGCCAGACGGAGTACCTGTTCCTGCGGCTCGATGTCCAGACCGATACCCGCCAGATCCTCGCGCTCCATGCTGGTCAGCACGGTCACGCCGATCAGCAGTGGTTGCGGACCGCTGCGCTTGTCCAGCTCTTCACGGCACGCCGCCATCATGCGCAAGCCACCGGAGCAGTGAACGTTGACCATCCACACGCCCATCTCGGCAGCGGCCTTGACCGCCATCGCCGTGGTGTTGGGAATGTCGTGGAATTTCAGGTCGAGGAACACTTCAAAACCCTTGTCGCGCAGGGTGCCGACGATTTCCGAGGCACAGCTGGTGAACAGTTCCTTGCCCACTTTGACCCGGCACAGTTTCGGGTCCAACTGGTCGGCCAGCTTCAGTGCGGCGTCACGGGTGGGGAAATCCAGGGCGACGATGATAGGAGTCTGGCAGGCGGACATGGATGGGCTCTCAGGCAAGTCGAAATCGGCGCGCATTGTAGCGGAACCGGCGGCGGCGCGGCACCCGATGATCGGTAAATCGTCGCGCCGGACGTGATCAGCATAGCCTTGCAAGGTATTGTGTCGAAGCCGATACACAACCGACACGCCGACAACATGCGTCCGCGCTAGCCTCGCCAGCCGCAACAAGTCCTTACAGCAGCCCTTCCCGCCTCACGGCCGGACGCCTATGCTGAAACCACAACCTCGCAGCCTATCTTTGTGGTTGGCGGCTTACTGGCAGATGAACAGCCTCATGCACAACTCCCAAGTCTCCGTGAATGAAGAGCAGAAAGACGACAAGCGCTGGAGCATCCGCGCCCTGATCGTCGACGATGACGTGCCGATCCGCGAACTGATGATCGACTACCTGGCCCGCTTCAACATTCACGCCAGCGGTGTCACCGACGGCGCAGCCATGCGCCAGGCGATGCAGGCCGAGCATTTCGACGTGGTGGTGCTCGACCTGATGCTGCCCGGCGAAGACGGCCTGTCGCTGTGCCGCTGGCTGCGTGCCGAATCGGACATCCCGATCCTGATGCTCACCGCCCGTTGCGAACCCACCGACCGCATCATCGGCCTGGAACTGGGTGCCGATGACTACATGGCCAAACCGTTCGAGCCCCGGGAGCTGGTGGCGCGGATCCAGACGATTCTGCGCCGGGTGCGCGACGACCGCACCGAACAGCGTGCGAATATTCGCTTCGACAACTGGCGCCTGAACAGCGTCCTGCGCCAGTTGATCGCCGACGATGGCCTCGTGGTGCCGCTGTCCAACGCCGAATTCCGCCTGCTCTGGGTGTTCATCGAACGCCCGCGCCGGGTGCTCAGCCGCGAACAACTGCTGGACGCCGCCCGTGGCCGTTCGATTGAAGCCTTCGACCGCAGCATCGACCTGCTGGTCTCGCGTTTGCGGCAAAAACTCGGCGATGACCCGAAAGCCCCGCAGTTGATCAAGACCGTACGCGGTGAGGGTTACCTGTTCGACGCACGGGACATCGGCTGATGCGGGGGCGCTTCGACACGCTGTTCGGCCGCCTGTTTGGCGTGCTGTTCGTGGCGATCGTCCTGGCGCACCTGCTGGCTTTCGCCTGGTTCCACCATTACGGCCCGCCTCCGCCCCCTCCGCCGCCGGAATTTTCCCAGGGCGTCGAAGGACAACGTCCGCCACCGGATCCGCGCTTTGCGCATCGACCGCCGCGCCCCTGGTTCGGCGGGCCGCTGGTGCCACTGACCTTTCAGTTCATCTCGCTGATGATCGCTGCGTGGTACGGCGCCAAACTCCTGAGCCGCCCGATCCAGCGTCTGAGTGACGCCGCCGAACGCCTCAGTGAAAACCTCGACAGCCCGCCACTGGAAGAATCCGGTCCGCGAGAGGCCCGGCAGGCAGCCCATACCTTCAACCTGATGCAGCAGCGGATTCGCGAACAGGTTCAGCAGCGCGCACGCATGCTCGGTGCCGTGTCCCATGACCTGCGCACGCCACTGTCGCGGCTGAAACTGCGCCTGGAAAAGATCGACGACGACAAACTCCAGGGCCAGATGCGTCAGGACCTGAACGACATGATCGGCATGCTCGACGCCACCCTCACCTACCTGCACGAACAACGCACCAGCGAAGCACTGCAGATGATGGACGTGCAGGCGCTGGTCGAATCTCTGTGCGAAAACGCCCAGGATCAGGGCGCCGACGTGCAGGTCAGCGGCCATTGCGCACCCCTGGCGGTTCAGCCGATGGCCCTGCGCTCGTGCATCAACAACCTGATGGACAACGCCTTGCGCTACGCCGGGCAAGCACACATCGAACTGCAGGATCAGCGCGAACACCTGCTGATCCGCGTGATCGACCACGGCCCGGGCATCGCCGCGGACAAACGCGAAGCCGTGTTCGAGCCGTTTTTCCGCCTGGAAGGCTCGCGCAACCGCAACTCCGGCGGCGTCGGCCTGGGCATGACCATCGCCCGGGAAGCCGCGCAACGCCAGGGTGGTCAGTTGAACCTCGAAGAGACGCCTGGCGGCGGCCTCACTGCCGTGATTCGCCTGCCACGACTGTAAGCCCGACTGTGTACCGTCCGGTACAAAACCCACATACCTGCGACACCTCACGCCTTGAGTCTGCAAGAGCCGGTTCATGAACCGGTTTTCCATTACAAGGAGTGAGCCCATGATCGGTAGCGTCAGCAACTACACGAGCTATACCAGCACCAGCAGCACCTCCACGCAAAACGCCCGCAGTCAGCAACTGCAAAAGGAACTGTTCGCCAAACTCGACAGCAACGGCGACGGCGCGGTGGATCAGGACGAACTGAACAGCGCCCTGTCGCAAAAATCCAGTGACGGGTTGCTGGTCAACCTGAGCAAACAATTCGGCGACCTGGACAGCGACAGCAGCGGCAGCCTCAGCGCCGAAGAAATGGCCGCCATGGCCCCACCGCCACCACCCGACCACAACCAGGCCCCCGACACCGACCTGGCCGACGCCCTGATCAAAGCCCTCGACACCGACGGCGACGGCGCCATCAGCGGCGACGAACTGAGCAACGGCCTGACCAGCGCCGGCAACACCGCCGACAGCAGCAAAATCTTCTCGGCCCTGGACAAGAACAAGGACGGCGTCGTCAGCCAGGACGAACTCACCGCCAGCCTCACCCCACCACCGCCACCACCCCGGGTTTCCAGTGACGAACTGTTCAGCCAGCTCGATGCGGACGGCGACGGCAATGTGACGGCGACCGAACTAAGCAGCGCGTTGCAAACCAGCGACAGCACCTCGTCCTCCAGCAGCGACACCAGCGCGGCGCTACTCAAAGTGCTGGATAGCGACAGCAGTGGTGGCGTGAGCAGTGATGAGTTGAAGGCCGCGTTACAGGCGGGGCGCCAGCGTCCGAGCGATGAACAGACTGCCAGTACCACTCAAACCACGACCGAAGCGTTGAACCGGATGATTGCCAATCTGAGCAAGCAGTATTCGCTCGGTAGTACGGCGTCGGTGGGCAAGTATTTGAATGTGGCGACTTGAGATTGGTTGAGGATTTGAGGGACGACTGAGGTTGTCTGGGTGAGTGGCTTGCTTTGATTTAGCGGTGTGTCATCAAAGCAGCCCTCACCCTAGCCCTCCCGAAACGTCGGACCGCCCATAGGGAGAGGGGACTGACCGAGTTGTTTGGGGGAGGTACGCCGACGTGACATACCGAGGTGAACTCGGGTCTTTGAAAGCACACATCCCGCACCGGCCTCCTCTACCTCTGCTTCTGCTTCTGCCTTGGCTTTGGCTTTGGCTTCCCACCACTCAACACGATGAGCGTTAGCTCAAGTACCGCTTTTGACGTACCGGCCCCGTTGAGAGGCTGAGTGGAGGGATTTATCCGGGGGTGGGCGCGAAGCGCCGTTTGGCGAAGCCAAACACATCGAGAGGAGGTGCAGCGAAGCAAACCGGAGGCGATGCCCCCGGATGAATCCCGGAGCGAAGGGACGCCGAGCCACAGCGAGGCGCCGAACGTTGGGGCCAAGCCTTTTGCTTACTTTTCGGCGTTTGGAAAAGTGAGCCGCTGTAAGAGCGGAACCGCCAGCCGCAACACCCGAAGAAACGGATATTCACCCAAAACCACCCAGAGCATGGCCGGCCCAAAGGCCGCCAAGGCACCAAAGCCAAAAAGCCTCAAACCCGCCCCTGACTCTTGCTCCAATCCGTCAACAAACTATAAGCAACCGCCAAAAGCGTAGGCCCGATAAACAACCCGATAAACCCGAACGCAATCAACCCGCCAAACACCCCGAGCAACACAATCACCAGCGGCAGATTCCCGCCACGGCTGATCAGATACGGCTTGAGCACGTTGTCCACGCCACTGATGATGAACGTCCCCCAGATCCCGAGAAACACCGCCATCCCGTACTCACCCTTCCAGGCCAGCCAGGCCGTGGCCGGAATCCACACCAGCGGCGGCCCCATCGGAATCAGGCTGAGCAGGAACGTCACGATCCCCAGCACCAAAGCACCCGGCACCCCGGCAATGAGGAACCCGATCAGCGCCAGAATCGCCTGCGCCGCCGCCGTACCGATCACCCCGTTCACCACCCGCTGCACAGTACCGGCCACCAGTTCGATGTAATACCCGGCACGATCACCGATCAAGCGCTCCAGCAGGCTGTGCACGAACGCCGCCAGCCGCGGCCCGTCACGGTAGAAAAAGAACACGAAGACAATACTCAGGGTCAGCTCGAGAATCCCGCCGCCAATCTGCGCACTGCGCGCCAGCAGCCAGTTGCCCACCTGCCCCAGATAAGGCTTGAGCGACACCATCAACGCCGCGCCCTGCTGATCGACACTGTTCCAGAAACCGACCAGCCGCTCTCCCACCAGCGGAATCGTGCCGAGCCAGGCCGGCGCTTCCGGCAGGCCGTCGACCTGCACATCCTTGATGAACACCGTGGCATCGCGCACGTGATCGGCGAGGTTGAACCCCAGCCAGACCAGCGGTGCCGCCACCAGCAGCATCCAGCCCAGGGTCAGGATACTTGCCGCCAGTGATTCGCGGCCGCCGAGCCAGCGGGTCAGCAGGCGCATCAATGGCCAACTGGCAAATGCCAGCACCGCGCCCCAGAACAGCGCCGACCAGAACGGCGCCATCACCCAGAAACTGGCGCCGAACAGCACCAGCAACAGGATCTGCACCAGCAGACGATCATTATTGGGCATGTGAAATCTCGAAAAAGTCAGTCAGGCAAAGAGTAGGCGAACACGTCGGGCGTGTCCGCCGCAGACACCTTATCGCAACAGATCGATGCGCAGGCCGGCACCTTCGACATTGCCGGTCTCCATACGTGCGGCTCGCACACCCTGCGCGATCAGTGCCTGACGCCAGGCTTCGGCCTTGAGCCCGGAAACCGTCACCCGCAACGTGGTGTCGAGGTTCAGGCCACGGGACAGCAGTCGCAGCCAGGTGTCATCCGGATCGCCAGCCAGTTTCGGCAATTTCAGCTCGCCGGTGTCTTTCAACTGACGCAACAGGGTCGCGGATGTCGGCAGCAGCTCCCCCAACGGCGTGGCGGCCTCGAACTGTTCGACGTGCAGATAGGCTTTGCGATTGCCGCGAGTGATGCTGTACAGCGCCACCAGCGTGTTGTCGCGAGGTGCCGCCAGCCTCAGCAGCAGATAGGCCTGCTGCTCGTCGGCACCGTACAGCTTGGCATTGCCGAACACTTCGTTGGCCCACAGGCTGCTTTCGCCGCAATCCCTGGCCTGACACCAGAACAACAGTTCGGCGTCCTGTTTTTGCAGGGCCTCGCGGGCGACGGTGAAGGCTTCATTGGCGGAATGTTCCGGCGGCAATTCGTAGGTGACCGAGGTGGTCTGCCCACGGGCGCCGACCTGACCGTCGAAACGCAACTGGCCGCTGATCTTGCGGATCGAGCCCATCGGGTAGATCCGCTCCAGCGTCGCGGCCGGGCGATAGTCGACGATCTGCGCATCGGCCAGACGCGGCACGATCGGCAGATCCTGACTGCCCGGCAGGTCGGCAGCGAGCAACACGGGACTGAAACAGCACAGCGCCAGCAGACTGAAAGATCGCATGGACAGGCTCATCGGATCGGCATGGCCGGGGCGCCTTTCTGGCTATTCGGGTTCGCAGCGGTGTAGAAATCCATTGTGGTTGTCTCCCATTTCAACCCGCCCAGCCTCGACAGTTGCCCGGGGCAAGTCAAGGAATGGCGAAGAACCGATTGAAACAGTCTGCGACAAGAACCGCACCCGACTCGTCGTTCAGGTGCAGATGGTGCCCGCCCGGCAGCTGTTCCCGGCTAAAGGGTAGACGCTCCAGCAGCTCGGGGTGTTTAGCCAGCATGCCGTCGGCCGCCACCACCAATTGCGTCGGACAGGCAATGCGCTGGATGAAGGCCATCGCCTGTTCCTGAGTCAGACGCAGCGGCGATGGCAGGGTCAGACGGTTGTCGGTGCGCCAGGTGTAACCGCCGGGCACCGGCATCAGGCCGCGTTGCGCCAGCAGTTCGGCGGCCTCACGGCTGACCGCCACCAGGCCTTTCATGCGCACTTCGATGGCCCGGTCGAGGGTGTCGTAGACCGGCTTGCGTTTTTCCCGCAAATCAAGCTGTGCCTGCAGGGCCATGCCCATGCGTTCGGCGGCGCTTTCGCCTTTATCTGTAGGAGGAATCACCCCGTCGATCAGCGCCAGATGGGTGATGCGCTCCGGCAACGAGCCTGCCAGCACCAGCGAAACAATCGCCCCCAGCGAATGCCCGAGCAGGCCGAAGCGCTGCCAGCCCAGCTGTTCAGCGACTTGCAGCACGTCATGGGCGTAGTCCCACAGCGCGTAACCCGCGCCGACCGGACGATGCGCCGAGTGACCGTGGCCGGCCATGTCCAGCGCAACAATGCGCAAGCCTTTGAGCTTCGGCGCCAGGCGAGCGAAGCTGTTGGCGTTATCCAGCCAGCCATGCAGGGCAATCACCGGCAACCCGTCTTCCGGGCCGAAAATGTGTGCCGCCAGCTCGATATGCGGCAGGCTCAGGCGCACTTCTTCGACCGACGGGCTCATGCGCAATCCTTGTGCTGGCGGTTTTCCCAGCGAGTGAACAGGTTCTTCAGCAGTTGTGCAGTGTCCTGCGGCCGCTCAAGGGGAAACATGTGGCCGCCGGGCACTGTCAGCGACTCGCCCTGAGGCAGGCGCCCGACGTGCCGGGTGTGATGGTTCATCACCACGCGACTCTTGTGCCCGCGCACCACCGCCAGTGGCACCTGAAGCTGCCGGGTGCGCCCGGGGCTGGTGTGCGGCACACCGCGATAGATGCTGATTTCGGTGGCCGGATCGAAGCGCAGACGCAACTTGTCGCCAACCTTGTGCAAACCGTGTTGCAGGTAGGCGTCGAAGCACTCGGGATCGAATCCACGGAACAGAGTCTTGCCGGCAAAGTAGCTGCGGGCACTGTCGAGGTCGGCGAACTCTTCGCGTCGTCCCAATGTGCGACCGGCCGGGGTGAGTTTGTCGATGAAGCCAAAACGCTTGGCAGCGCGGATCACCCATCGGTCGGTGCGGGTCAGCACCGGCGAATCGAGCATCACCACCCCGCGATACAGCTCAGGGCAACGCAGCGCGGCGTGCAGGTGCAGCATTCCGCCGAAGGAATGGCCAACGCCCCACACCGGCTCGCCCTGCTGTTGCAGGTGATGGATCAGCTCGTCCACCAGGTGGTACCAGTTGTCACCCGCCGGGAAACGCGGATCGTGGGCATGCTGCTCCAGATGCGTCACCCGGAACTCGGGCGCCAGCGCCGAGAACAGCTTGCCGTAGGTGCCGGAAGGGAAACCGTTGGCGTGGGCGAAGAAGATCGGTTGCGACATACGGGTAAATCCATGGGCGGTAAACGTGGCGTTGATTGTCCGTAAGACCGCGTTCCACAGCAATGACCGTAACTGCCAGGAATGATGACAGTCCGGTCAGGGCTATGACGGATCGGTCAGCGTGCCGGCGGTTGCTCGCCCAGCGGCACCACGGCCATGGTCAGCCGCGACACGCAACTGGCCTTGCCTTCATCGCTGGTCAGGCGGATGTCCCAGACATGGGTCGTGCGGCCAATGTGAATCGGCTTGGCCACCGCCGTCACCCGTCCGCTGCGCAGACCGCGCAGGTGGTTGGCGTTGATCTCCAGCCCCACGCAATAGAACTTGCTGGCATCGATGCACAGGTAACTGGCCATGGAGCCGACGGTCTCGGCCAGCACCACCGAGGCACCGCCATGCAGCAGGCCGTAAGGCTGATGGGTGCGATGGTCGATGACCATGCTGGCCGTCAGCGATTCCTCGTCGAAGGACTCGAAGCGGATGTCCAGCACTTCGCCGATGGTGTTTTTCTGGATTGCGTTCAACTGCTCGATGTTCGGAGTGGTGCGCCACAAGGTCATCGCAGGCTTCCTTTGTTGTTTTGATCGACGCTCAATCCTGCCACAGCACCGCCTCGCTGCGCTCGCTCCATTCTTCGAAGCGCGCGCCGTAGGTGTCTTCGATGACGTTGCGCTTGATCTTCAGGGTTGGCGTCAGGAAGCCGTTTTCCACCGCCCAACTGTCCTTGACCACCACCAGACGCCGCAGGCGTTCGTGCTTGTCGAGCACGGCGTTGACCTCCTCCAGCAGTTTTTCCAGGCTCGAATGCAATTGCGGTCGTGCGTCTTCATGCCCGGCTGCCGAGATCACACACAACCCCAGCGGCGCACTCAGACCATCGCCGACCACGCAGACCTGCTCAATCCTTGTATGCACGGCGAGACGGTTTTCAATCGGCGCCGGAGCGACATATTTGCCTTTGCTGGTCTTGAAGATTTCCTTGAGCCGCCCGGTCAGGCGCAAACGACCTTCGGCGTCCTGCTCGCCCTTGTCTCCGGTGCGCAGGAAGCCGTCGGCGGTCAGGGTCTCGGCGGTTTTCTGCGGTTCCTTGAAATAGCCCAGCATGTTGGCCTGGCTGCGCACCTGCACTTCGCCAGACTCGTCGATTCGCACCTCGACATCAGGACATGGCCGGCCGATCCAGCCTTCCTTGTATTGCCCCGGCAGGCAGATGTGCGAATAGCCGCAACTCTCGGTCATGCCGTAGACCTCCAGCACGTCGAGCCCGAGTTTCTGATACCAGCGCAACAAGGTCAGCGGCACCGGCGCCGCTCCGGACAGGGCCACGCGCAAGGCATCCAGGCCCAAGCCGGCCAGCACCTTGTGGCCGACCCGCTTGCCGATAAAGGGCAGACCCAGGAGAAAATCCAGACGTTTCGCCGGGATCTTGCTGTAGACGCCCATCTGGAATTTGGTCCAGATCCTCGGCACGCCAAACATCGCCGTCGGCCGTGCCCGCCTCAGATCATCGAGAAAGGTATCGAGACTCTCGGCGAAGAAAACGGTTTGCCCGGTATAGATCGACGCCAGCTCGACGAACATCCGTTCAGCCACATGGCACAGCGGCAGATAGGACAGCAGTCGGTCGTTTTCATTGAGGCCGAACAATTGCGTGCCGCGAGTCGTTGCGAATCCCAGGTTGGCAAAACTGTGCATCACGCCTTTGGGCAGGCCGGTGGTGCCGGAGGTGTAGATGATGGTCGCCAATTGCTCGGCGGCGGGTCGCGGGTCGTCCTGGATCGGTGAATAACGTTGCAGGTCGCCCCAGTTGAAATCGAACTCGCCCGGTGGATGCAGCGGCAGGCTGATGGTCGGCAGATCCGCGGGTACACCGGTAGACATCCCTTGCCAGTCATCCAGTTTGCCGACGAAGGCCAAGACGCTTTCGGAATGAGTGAGGACCTGATTGACCGAGTCGGCAGTGAGGTTGGGATAGAGCGGCACGGAAACATGCCCGGCCATCCAGATCGCCAGGTCGGCGATGATCCAGTGGGCGCAGTTTTTCGAGATCAGGGCGATGTGGCTGCCTTGGGGCAACTCCCGGGAGCGCAGCCAGTGTGCGGCGCAGCGGGCCTGATGGCCGACGTCGGCCCAGGTCAGCGTCTCGACCTGCCCGCCGCCGATCGGTTGCACCAGAAAACGCTGACGCGGGTGCCGGGCCTCGCGTTCGTAGAACACGTCCAGCGGCAATCGAAAAGCAGCAGACATGCGACTCGCTCCTTTCTTTTTGGGATGGAGCAAGCGTAGTCAACCAAGCAAGTGCTTGGTTGACTATTTCATACAAAAAATTTCACGGGTGCTTGAGGCTGTTGAGCGTCATCGAACCGATCAGCAACTCGCTGTGCTCAAGCTCGGCCAGCCCGGCGGTGCTGACCTTTTCCGGCGGATAACCGGCGCCGTGTTGCAGATAACTGAGCAGATGCCCGACCAGCGGATTGTGGCTGACCAGCAGCACGTTGCTCACCGACACCAGCTGCTCGGCGACGCGGTCCGGATCGACTTCCGGGGTCAGCCATTCGACCGTGCGGATCTCCGGCTCGAACCCCAGCGCCTCGCGCACCAATTGCGCAGTTTGCTGTGCCCGCAAGTACGGGCTGGCGTAAATAGCGGTCAGTGGCTGGCCCATCAATCGGGCGGCGCTGCTGAGCACTTCCTTGCGGCCGTGAGCGGTCAGTTCCCGCTCCGAATCGGGGCGCGAGCCATAGGGCTCGGCCTCGCCGTGACGCAATACCCAGAGTTTCATAGCTTGGGTTCCTCATCCCGGGCCGGATGCGGTGCCGGCGCGACGACGTGTGGCGCTTCACCTTCCGGGGTACGCGGCGCCGGCCAGTCGGCGAACGGCCAGGGTTTCTGGTCGCTGTGGAAGCTGCCGAACCGGCCGATCTGGGCCAGGAACTGGCTCAGGCTGTCGCCGAAATTCATCAGACCGGCGCTCGGGGCGCCATAGATCAAACGATAGATCAGTTGCACCAGCACCACCGCGCCGAGGATGAACTGCGCCACCTGCCAGACGACGATGTAGACGATCATCCACAACACCCGCAGCAGGATGGATTCGTACTTGGCTTCGGTTTTCGGATCGTTCATGTCTAGCTCCCCTGCCCTGAAATAAAAGGCAATCAGTTGAAACCACTGGTGGAAATGAAGTCGACGTCGGTCTTCGGCTCGGCGCGCATCAACAGGCCTATCACCTGTTCCAGCGTGCGCCCTTCGAACAGGATCGCATGGAGCCCGGCGACCAGCGGCATGTACACGCCGACCTCCTGGGCCTTGGCCTTGAGCACTTTCAGGGTATTGACCCCTTCGGCGACTTCACCGAGGCGCGATACCGCTTCGTCGAGGCTCAAACCCTGACCGAGGGCGAAACCGACCTGATAGTTGCGGCTTTTCGGCGACGAGCAGGTGACGATCAGGTCGCCGACCCCGGCCAGACCGAGGAAGGTCATCGGGTTGGCGCCCTGATTCACCGCAAACCGGGTCATCTCGGCCAGGGCGCGGGTAATCAGCATGCTTTTGGTGTTCTCGCCCATCTCCAGCGCCACCGCCATGCCGGCAATGATCGCGTAGACGTTTTTCAGTGCGCCGCCCAGCTCCACGCCGAAGCGGTCGGCACTGGCGTAGACGCGGAAAGTACGGCCATGCAGCGCGGCCTGCACTTCTTTGCACAGTTCTTCATCTTCGCTGGCGACCACCGTGGCGGTCAGCGCGTGCTCGGCGATCTCCCGCGCCAGGTTCGGCCCGGATAGCACGCCGATGCGCGCCTGCGGCGCGATTTCTTCGAGGATCTGGCTCATCAGTTTGAAGGTGTGGGCTTCGATGCCCTTGGTCAGGCTGACCAGCATCTTGCCGCTCAGACGCTCGGCATGCGCCGCCAATACTGTGCGCAGTGCGCTCGATGGCAACGCGACGAAGCACAACTCGCAGGCATCGAGGGTTTCCTGCAGGTCGGTGACGGCCGTCACGCCCGGCAGAATCTTGATGCCCTTGAGATAACGCGGGTTCTCGCGATTGACCCGGATGGCCTCGGCCTGTTCGGGGTCACGCATCCACTGCCGGACTTGATGGCCGTTCTCGGCCAACAGATTGGCCACGGCGGTACCGAAACTTCCGCCTCCCAGGACCGCAATCGGGCGCTGTTCAGTCATATGTAATCCGTTAATCCATACCAGTGGCGATGCGGGCATTATACGGAGCGGCCCCTTCTCGGACAGCCCCGGCGTCAATTACCCGCACTTGTAGGAAGAAGACCAATAAAACCGAGGAAAATGCCCGCAACGTGACTGGAAAAGTCACTGTCCTCGGTTAACATGCGCGCCAATTCTTTGCTATCAAGGCTGCGTCGTGTTTTCTGGCACTCCCTCCCCGCGTTCGTCCCTGCTGCTGGCGCTGCTGTTCAGCCCGATGTTGCTGGCGGACGACCTGTTTCTCGACGGCGAGGCCTTGCCCCAGATCCTCACGGCCACGCGCCTGAAACAGTCACCGGCGGAAGTCCCGGGCAGCATGACCGTGATCGACAGCGAACTGATCAACGCCAGCGGTGCCCGGGACATCAGCGAACTGCTGCGCCTGGTGCCGGGGATGATGGTCGGCAACATCAGCGGCAATCAGGCGGTGGTGAACTATCACGGCACCAATGCCACCGAAGCGCGGCGCATGCAAGTGCTGATCGATGGCCGCTCGGTGTACCGCGCCGGCCTGGCCACGGTGGACTGGAGCGACATCCCGGTGGCCATGGAGGACATCGAACGCATCGAAGTCTTTCGCGGGCCAAACACCGTCAGTTACGGCGCCAACGCGCTGATGGCGGTGGTCAACATCATCACCCGCAACCCGGCAGACAGCCACGGCACTCGGCTGAAAATCACCCGTGGCCAACGCGGCATCAACGACTTCTATGCCAGCCAGGGAACGGGCTGGAACGGCGGCGACCTGCGTTTGTCGCTGTCCGGCCAGGAAGATGACGGCTTCGACAGCGACCGCACCGGCGCCGATTACCGTGACAGCCGCCGCTTGAACCGCTTCAGCCTCGCGGTCAGCCAGACCCTCAGCGACAACCAGAGCCTGGACTGGCAGCTCAATGCCAAGGACGGGACCAATCAGCGGCCGTACACCTACCGCCCTGTGTTCTCGGGGATTACCGCCGCCGGGAACAATTCCGACGTGATCGCCAAGGATTACGCCGGCTCGGTGCGCTGGAACCTGGACATCAACCCCGACCACAGCCTTTATGTACAAGGCTCTGCGCAACACTGGGATCGCCAGCAAACCTGGCGCGCCTGTGATGCCGAGGTGTCGTTCAGTCCGCAACTCACGGAGCTGTGGCAACTCAATCCGAACTACACCGAGCAACTGGCGCGCAACATCACCCGCTACACCGGCCCCGGTGCTGCACCCGGCACGCCAACGGAAATGGCCCTGGCCAATCAGGTGCTCGATCAATGGCGCAACGGCGCCAGCCGGACGCTGTGCGGCGACATCGACCAGAGTGCCCGGGAATCGCGCTATGACCTGGAGTTGCAGGACACCCTCAGCCTGTCCGACAGTCTGCGTCTGGTCAGCGGCCTGAACTATCGTTACGACCGGGCCGATTCCGAGACCTATTTCAACGGAACCCTGGACGACACCACGTGGCGCGCCTTTGGCCAACTGGAGTGGCGCGCCAGCGAACACTGGCTGTTGCAGGGCGGCGCCATGTTTGAAAACACTCAGTTGATCGGCAGTTCGCTGACGCCCAGGTTTGCCGTCAATTATCTGATCAACCCGCGCCACAGCCTGCGCGCGGTGTACTCGGAAGCGATCCGCTCGCCAGACATGTTCGAGAACAACGTCAACTGGAGTTATCAGGTGACCAACCTGCGCCCGTCCGCCTATGGCCAGTCTTCGGCCCGCTACTTCGTCAAGACCCGGGGCCCCGGCGATCTGGACCAGGAGCACATGCGCTCGCGGGAACTGGGCTACAACGGCTTTTTCCCGGAATGGGGCCTGGCGCTGGACGTGAAGCTGTTCTACGACGAAATCACCGGGATGATCAGCGAACCACTGCGCAACAATCAGTACATCGCCAGCAACGCCAACGACTCGCGCTTTCGCGGCACCGAAACCCAGCTGGACTGGCGCCTGAGTGCGGCCGATCGACTGCGCCTGACTTACGCCTACGTCGACGCCGAGGCGAGCAATCCGCTGGACCAGCAGTTCACCGCGCGCAACAGTGGCTCGGCCGGCTGGCTGCGCGATTGGGGCCAGGGCTGGAACAGCGCCCTCTTCTATTACGGCGACAATGCACTCAACGGCTATCGCTTCGAACGGGTCGACACGCGCATCGCCAAACGCATTCCGCTGGGCAAAGCTCAACTGCAACTGGCCGGGGTGCTGCAACAACGTCTGGACAATGAGCCGACCACGTTCGTCGACAACAACTACGACGAACGCCGGGTGATGTATTTCAGCGCCGAGCTGGAGTTCTAGATGCGTTACGCCCTGTCACGGAAGATGCCAACGGCTGCCCAATGGCTGGCCGGACTGTGTCTGTTCCTGACAGCCTGGCTGCACGGTGTGGCGGTGCAGGCGGCCGACATTCTGCTGACCGGCGCCGAGGAAAGCCCCGGCGTGCAATCGTTCGTCCAGGCCCTGAGCGAACTGCGCCCCACCGACCGCGTACATTTCCAGCCACTGGCGAGTCTGCCGGCGCCGGGCAAGTTGCCGTCCAGTCTGCGCCTTATTCTGCTCGACCTGCCCAGCCTGGACTGGCGCATGCAGGAACCCCAGGGGCCGGCGACGCTGGTCCTGCGCATCAGCCGTTTGCAGGCCAGGCAACGCTTCGGCACCGCGCAACCGCCGCACTTGAGCCTGTTGTGGAGCGATCCGCCACTGAGTCGTCAGTTGCAACTGATCCGGCGGATTCTGCCCCAGGCTCAGCGGGTCGGCGTGCTGTTCGATCAGCACAGCGAGTTCCTGCTCAAGGAACTGCAATCGGCCGCCCGGCCGCTGAATCTGCAAATCGTCCCGCAGCGCTGGGACAACACCCACGACAGCCGCCCCTTGCAGACCGTGCTGAAAAACAGCGATGTGTTGCTGGGCCTCGACGACCCCGACCTGTACAACCCGAGAACCGCGAAGAACCTGCTGCTCAGCAGCTATTCGCGACAACTGGCGCTGATCGGTCCGAACGTTTCGTTCGTGCGCGCCGGCAGCCTCGCCAGTACCTACAGCGACCAGAGCGATTGGCTGACAGTGCTCGACGAATTGCTCGACCGCCCACCGGCCGCCTGGCCGAGAGCGCTCTATCCCGAGCGTTTTAAAGTATCAAGCAATGCGCAGGTGGCTCGTTCATTAGGGATAGAGCCAATGAATGAAGCGTCTGTTGCCGAAGAGCTGGCCGAAGGAGAGCGCCGCCCATGATTTTCCGCCGTTGGGACATCAATACCCGCACCCAGTTGATCAGCCTGGGCCCTGCGCTGTTGCTGACCTTGCTGTTGATCAGTTTTTTCACCTTCGTGCGCATCCAGGATTTGCGCCAAGAGCTGAATCACACCGGCCAACTGATCGCCAACCAGCTCGCGCCCGCTACCGAGTACGGGGTGATTTCCGGCAACAACGAGGTATTGGAAAGCCTGCTCAAAGCCACACTGGCCACGCCCAATGTGCGCTTTCTCGAAATCCAGGACAGCGCCAACCGGATTCTGGCGTATGTCGAACAACCATCGGATACGCACAAACGCCCGCATCAGGTCGAAGTGTTCCAGTCACCGGTGCGGCTGCAACGGATTGCCTTGCACAATGATTTCTTTCAGGACGGCAAGACCAACAACGGCGGTGCCAGCGAGGATTATCTGGGGCGGGTGATCGTCGGCCTGTCCAACGACGCGTTCAGTCAGCGCCAACAGGAGATCCTGCTCAAGGCCGGGATCCTGGCGCTGTTCGCCCTGCTCTTCACGTTCGTTCTGGCACGGCGCCTGGCCGGCAGCCTGTCGCAGCCGATCCGCGACATTGGCAATGCGGTCAAAGCGATTCAGGACGGCGACTACAAGACGCCGTTGCCGATTGTCGATGACACCGAATTGGGCGCCCTGTCGCAGCACATCAACAATCTGGCCCAGGCGCTGGAACAGGCCAGTCGCGAACAGCACCAGGCCATGGCGCAGCTCATCCAGACTCGTGAAGAGGCGGAAAAGGCCAACAACGCCAAGTCGGACTTCCTGGCCATGATGAGCCATGAACTGCGCACGCCAATGAACGGTGTCCTGGGCATGCTGCAATTGCTGGAAACCACCGAGATGACCGAGGAGCAGATCGAGTACGCGGCGCTGGCTTCCGAGTCCACCGAGCATTTGCTCAAGGTGATCAACGACATTCTGGATTTCTCGCGCATCGAGCGTTCGGAACTGGAGCTGGAGCACATCCCGTTCAACCTCGCCGATCTGATCGGCGCGTGTGCGCAGTCGTTCCAGCACAGCGCGGCGCAACGTGGGCTGGAGTTGCAACTGCGGATTCCCGAAGACCTGCGCGGTTTGCAGGTACAGGGTGACCCGACGCGGATCCGGCAGATTCTGGTCAATCTGGTGGGCAATGCGCTGAAGTTCACCGAACAGGGGCGCGTCAGCATCGAGGCGCAGTGGCAGTCGCTGGATCACGAATTGCTGTGGTTCACCTGCTCGGTGCGCGACAGCGGCATCGGAATTTCTTCCGAAAGCCTGGAACTGATGTTCAACGCGTTCCAGCAGGCTGACAGCTCGATTTCGCGTCGTTATGGCGGGACCGGTCTGGGCCTGCCGATCGCCCGCACCCTGGCCGAACGCATGGGCGGCACCTTACGCGCGCAAAGCGAAGAAGGTCGCGGGTCGGTATTTACCCTGGAAATTCCGCTGGCTCTATATAAGCAGGCATTGCCGATGCTGACAGCGCCGCGCGCAATCGATGGCAATGCTCACGGCGAAGGCCGCAATGTCCTGCTGGTGGAGGACAACCCGGTCAACCAGACCGTGATCGAGGCCATGCTGCGCAGCCTGGGCTTCACTGTCAGCGTTGCCACAGATGGCATGCAGGCTGTACGCAGTGCCGGGGGCAGTCGTTACGAAGCGATTCTGATGGACTGCCGTTTGCCGATCATCGACGGTTACGAAGCCACCCGACAGATCCGCCGCCTGCCCGGCTGCGGCCATGTTCCGATCATCGCCCTGACGGCCAACGCGTTGCAGGGCGACCGGGAAAACTGCCTGTCGGCGGGCATGAACGATTACCTGGCCAAGCCGTTCAAACGTAATGACCTGCAGCAGATTCTGCAGCGCTGGGTGCAGTAGAGAGGCCCTTTCGAGCATCTGCGACTGGCGTGAAAAGCGAAAGTGCGGCAGTCTTAGGCACCCGAACGAGCCTCAAAAGGGGCTTGAATAAAAATTTCAGTGCACAAGTGTACATTCATGTCCTTGGTGCTGTGACTTTCACCACAACGCAATAGTCTATGAGTAGGCTGCCGGTTCGAGGCATGAACGCGTCGATCGGTCGGGAAGATTTGCCCCACCTGCCGCATGGGATTATTGAGGAGCTCGCATGACCAAACAAAACGCCTTTACTCGGGAAGACCTGCTGCGCTGCAGTCGCGGTGAGCTGTTCGGCCCAGGTAACGCGCAACTGCCCGCCCCGAACATGCTGATGGTGGATCGCATCACCCTGATCAGCGAAGAAGGCGGCAAGTACGGCAAAGGTGAATTGGTCGCCGAGCTGGATATCAACCCTGACCTGTGGTTCTTCGCTTGCCACTTCGAGGGCGATCCGGTGATGCCGGGCTGCCTGGGTCTGGACGCCATGTGGCAACTGGTCGGTTTCTTCCTGGGCTGGCAAGGCCTGCCGGGCCGCGGCCGTGCGCTGGGTTCGGGCGAAGTGAAATTCTTCGGCCAGGTCCTGCCGACCGCCAAGAAAGTCACTTACAACATTCATATCAAACGCGTCCTGAAGGGCAAGCTGAACCTGGCCATCGCCGACGGTTCGGTGACTGTCGACGGTCGCGAAATCTACACCGCCGAAGGCCTTCGCGTCGGCGTGTTCACCTCCACTGACAACTTCTAAGGGTTATTCGCATGCGCCGCGTCGTTATCACTGGTCTGGGCATTGTTTCGTGCCTGGGCAATGACAAAGAGACCGTCTCCGCTAACCTGCGTGCAAGCCGCCCTGGCATCCGGTTCAACCCGGAATACGCCGAAATGGGTCTGCGTAGCCAGGTTTCCGGCTCCATCGACCTCAACCTTGAAGAACTGATCGATCGCAAGATCTATCGTTTCGTCGGCCACGCAGCGGCTTACGCCTACCTGGCCATGAAAGACGCCATCACCGATTCCGGTCTGACCGAAGAGCAGGTGTCCAACCCGCGTACCGGTCTGATCGCAGGCTCGGGCGGTGCGTCGACCCTGAACCAGATGGAAGCGCTGGACATCCTGCGCGAGAAAGGCGTCAAGCGCGTCGGCCCATACCGTGTAACGCGGACCATGAGCAGCACCGTTTCGGCGTGCCTGGCCACTCCGTTCAAGATCAAGGGTCTGAACTACTCCATCGCCTCTGCCTGCGCCACCAGTGCTCACTGCATCGGTACGGCCATGGAACAGATCCAGATGGGCAAGCAGGACGTCGTGTTCGCCGGTGGCGGTGAAGAGGAGCACTGGAGCCAGTCGTTCCTGTTCGACGCAATGGGCGCCCTGTCCAGCAAGCGCAACGACACTCCGGAAAAAGCCTCCCGCGCCTACGACGCCGACCGTGATGGTTTCGTCATCGCCGGCGGTGGCGGCATGGTCGTGGTCGAGGAGCTGGAACACGCTCTGGCCCGTGGCGCGAAGATCTACGCGGAAATCGTCGGCTACGGCGCGACTTCCGACGGCTACGACATGGTGGCTCCAAGCGGCGAAGGCGCCATCCGCTGCATGCAGCAGGCCCTGTCCACCGTTGACACCCCGATCGACTATCTGAACACCCACGGCACTTCGACTCCGGTCGGCGACGTCGCAGAAATGAAAGGTGTGCGTGAAGTGTTCGGCGACAAGGCCCCGGCCATCAGCTCCACCAAGAGCCTGTCGGGTCACTCCCTGGGCGCCGCCGGCGTTCACGAAGCGATCTACTGCATGCTGATGATGGAAGGCAACTTCATCGCCGGTTCCGCCAACATCGACGAGCTGGACCCTGAAGTGGCCGATCTGCCGGTGCTGACCAAGACCCGCGAGAACGCCACCATCAACACCGTGATGAGCAACAGCTTCGGCTTCGGTGGCACCAACGCCACCCTCGTGCTGAAGCGCTGGGAAGGAAAGTAATTCCCTTCCGCTGAGCCGCACATGAAAACGCCCCGACTGGTTCGGGGCGTTTTTTTTGCCCGGAGAAAAGCATTTTCAGCAGCGCCAAGATGAAACGTTTGTCATGCAACTTACCGCCCTGCGACTGAATGTCGCGGATTCAGCGGGCTCCAGCGCTGTTGCAGATTTCGCAAGAATACATTGCACAAATCGAGCGTTTACTTAGCAGGCTAACAAATTTTATAAAAGAGTCCTGCACACGCCTTGCTGCAGATAACAGAGATTGGAGCTAGCAGATGACTGTAAAAGTAACTGAACGCGACGATTCACACATGTCCCATGAAGGCGTAGCCGCCGGCGTACGGATCTGGGATGTGCATCAACAAGACTTGCTGGTCGGCATGTTCCATAACGAGATCGACGCCCACAACTACAAGGCCGAACTGGAACTGCAAGAACGGCAGCGGGATCTGAAATCCGCCTGAACCGAAACCACAGCATTGAAAACGACAAACCCCGCCATTGGCGGGGTTTGTCGTTATCGGGTGTTTCAGGGCCGCTTCGCTGCCCGGCAAAACCCGCTTACCACATCAGATCGTCAGGGATCACATAGGCCGCGTACGGATCGTCCTCGGCATTGACCTCTTCGACCTTCTCGTTGAGCTGCACGATGCGCTGTGGATCGCGCTCCTGAATCTTCAGGGCCGCTTCACGAGGAATCACTTCATAGCCGCCGGCATGGTGCACGATCGCCAGCGAGCCGCTGCTGAGCTTGTTGCGCATCAGCGTGTTGACGGAGATGCGCTTGACCTTCTTGTCGTCAACAAAGTTGTAGTAGTCCTCGGTGGTCAGCTTCGGCAGACGCGAGACTTCGATCAACTGCTTGACCTGCGCTGCGCGAGCCTTGGCCTCGGCCTTCTCCTGCTGCTGACGGTTCAGTTCCTGGTCACGCTTGACCTTCTCGGCCTGAGCTTCCTGGGCAGCACGCTGTTGGGAGTCGTCCAGTTCGATCTGCCCCTTGTGGGCCAGACGCTGTTGTTTCTGTTTGTCTTTGCTGACCTGTTTGGCCTGCTTTTGGTTGACCAGTCCTGCCTTGAGCAACTGGTCGCGAAGGGAAAGGCTCATTGATGCTTACTCACTTGGGCAACGGCTCAGCCGCAGCTGGGCAAATTCTTTTCCTGACGTTTGGCTTCACCCCACAGGGCGTCCAACTCTTCGAGGGTGCAATCTTCCATGGGGCGGTGGGTGTCGCGCAATGCCTGTTCGATAAAACGGAAGCGTCGTTCGAACTTGCCATTGGCGCCACGCAGTGCAGTTTCCGGATCGACCTTCAGGTGCCGGGCCAGATTGACCACGGAAAACAGCAGGTCGCCGATTTCGTCCGCCACCGCTTGCGGATCATTCTCGGACATGGCTTCGAGCACTTCATCGAGCTCCTCGCGCACCTTGTCCAGCACCGGCAAGGCGTCCGGCCAGTCGAAACCGACCTGCCCTGCGCGCTTCTGCAATTTGGCCGAGCGGGACAACGCCGGCAACGCAGCCGGTACATCGTCGAGCAGTGACAGTTGCTGCGGCTCGGCGGATTTCTCGGCACGCTCTTCGGCCTTGATCTCCTCCCAGCGCTGCTTGACCTGCTCTTCGTTCAGGCGCGGCACGTCCAGTGGCGCATACAGATCGCCGGTGGGGAATACGTGCGGGTGACGACGGATCAGCTTGCGGGTGATGCTGTCGACCACCCCGGCAAATTCGAACCGCCCCTCCTCCCGCGCCAGCTGGCTGTAATACACCACCTGAAACAGCAGATCGCCCAACTCGCCCTGCAAATGATCGAAGTCGCCGCGCTCGATGGCGTCGGCGACTTCGTAGGCTTCCTCGAGAGTGTGCGGGACGATGGTCGCGTAAGTCTGCTTGATGTCCCACGGGCAACCGTACTGCGGGTCGCGCAGACGGTTCATCAGGTGCAACAGGTCTTCAAGGCTGTAGGTCGGTTTCATGGAGTCCGGTTACGCCGCGTCTCGATGATGTTCGGCAACTGGGAAATCCGCCCCAGCAACCGCCCCAGTGCGTCCAGCCCCGGAATCTCGATGGTCAGGGACATCAGCGCCGTGTTGTCCTCCTTGTTCGAGCGGGTGTTGACCGCCAGCACGTTGATCCGCTCGTTGAGCAGCACCTGCGAAACGTCACGCAGCAGACCGGAACGGTCGTAGGCGCGGATGACGATGTCCACCGGATAGGTGAGCACCGGCACCGGGCCCCAGCTGACCTGGATGATCCGCTCCGGCTCGCGCCCGGCCAGTTGCAGCACCGAGGCGCAGTCCTGACGGTGAATGCTCACGCCACGCCCTTGAGTGATGTAACCGACGATCGCATCGCCCGGCAACGGCTGGCAGCAGCCGGCCATCTGGGTCATCAGGTTGCCGACGCCCTGGATCTGGATGTCGCCGCGCTTGCCCGGCTTGTAGCCGGTGGCCTTGCGTGGAATCAGCTCCAGCTGTTCGTTGCCGCGTTCCGGCTCGACCAGTTGTTGTGCCAGGTTGACCAGTTGCGCCAGACGCAGGTCGCCGGCCCCGAGGGCGGCGAACATGTCTTCAGCGGTTTTCATGTTGGCCTTGTCGGCCAGCTTGTCGAAATCCACCGCCGGCAGACCGAGGCGATTGAGCTCTCGCTCGATCAGGGTCTTGCCCGCCGCGACGTTCTGGTCGCGAGCCTGCAGCTTGAACCAGTGAACGATCTTGGCCCGCGCCCGGGACGTGGTGACGTAACCGAGGTTCGGGTTCAGCCAGTCGCGGCTCGGCGTGCCGTGCTTGCTGGTGATGATCTCGACCTGCTCACCGGTCTGCAGACTGTAGTTGAGCGGCACGATGCGCCCGTTGATCTTCGCACCACGGCAGTTGTGACCGATTTCGGTGTGCACGCGGTAGGCGAAGTCCAGCGGCGTCGCGCCTTTCGGCAAGTCGATGGCGTGACCGTCCGGGGTGAAGATGTAGACCCGGTCCGGTTCGATATCGACCCGCAACTGTTCGGCCAGACCACCGATGTCGCCCAGTTCTTCGTGCCACTCGAGCACCTGACGCAGCCAGGAGATTTTCTCTTCGTAGTGGTTCGAGCCGGATTTGACGTCGGTGCCCTTGTAACGCCAGTGCGCGCAGACGCCGAGTTCGGCTTCTTCGTGCATCGAATGGGTCCGGATCTGGACTTCCAGCACCTTGCCTTCCGGGCCGATCACCGCCGTGTGCAGCGAGCGGTAGCCGTTCTCTTTCGGGTTGGCGATGTAGTCGTCGAACTCTTTCGGGATGTGCCGCCACAGGGTGTGGACAATACCGAGCGCGGTGTAGCAATCGCGCATTTCCGGCACCAGCACCCGCACCGCGCGCACGTCGTAGATCTGGCTGAACTCCAGACCCTTGCGCTGCATTTTGCGCCAGATCGAATAGATGTGCTTGGCCCGGCCGCTGATGTCGGCGTCGACGCCGGTGGCCTGCAATTCGTCCTTGAGCTGGGTCATCACGTCGGCGATGAAGCGCTCGCGGTCGAGCCGCCGCTCGTGCAGCAACTTGGCAATCTGTTTGTATTGATCAGGCTCCAGGTAACGGAAGGACAAGTCCTCCAGTTCCCATTTGATATGGCCGATGCCGAGACGGTGAGCCAGCGGCGCGTAGATGTCGAAGACTTCCCGGGCGACCCGGTTGCGCTTTTCGTCGTCGGCGGTTTTCACCGCACGAATCGCACAGGTGCGCTCGGCGAGTTTGATCAGCGCGACGCGTACGTCGTCGACCATCGCCACCAGCATCTTGCGCAGGTTTTCCACCTGGCCCTGGGTGCCCATCACCATCGACTGGCGCGGGCTGAGGCTGGCACTGATCGCGGCCATGCGCTGCACGCCGTCAATCAGTTTGGCGACCACCGGGCCGAAGCGCTGGCTGACCGCTGCCAGTTCGATCTGGCCTTCGCGCACGCCACGGTAAAGCACCGCCGCGACCAGCGAATCCTGATCGAGCTTGAGGTCGGCGAGAATCTCTGCGATCTCGAGGCCGGTGCTGAAACTGCCGCTGCCTTCGGACCAGAGATTCTTTGCCGCGTTGGACTGTTGCTCGGCCTGTCGAGCGTACTCACAGGCCTCCTTCAAGGCTTCGCGATCCAGTGCCAGATCGACACTGACCGCATGATCGAGCCAAGCCTCGAGATTGATACTGCCGTCGGTGTTGATCGGCTGGTGTGCTCTCACCTGTACCATCTTGCTTTACCTTCCCTACGACGCAGACTCAATGCGTCAAATCACTGACCTTGATTGCCCGTCCGCACTCGCGGGGCTAAGACGAGTGC
The DNA here is from genome assembly GCF_023242405.1 of Pseudomonas sp. MWU12-3088. Classification (NCBI taxonomy): domain Bacteria; kingdom Pseudomonadati; phylum Pseudomonadota; class Gammaproteobacteria; order Pseudomonadales; family Pseudomonadaceae; genus Pseudomonas; species Pseudomonas sp. MWU12-3088. The sequence goes on along the minus strand of NZ_JALJEA010000017.1, from coordinate 44,438 downwards.
TGCACAAGCGGATCAGTCGGATCAGACGAGCCATCCTAGCTCGCTTCAAATAACGCCATGGCCTCGACATGTGCCGTCTGAGGAAACATATCGAGAATCCCGGCACGTTTTAACCGGTAGCCCTGCTTGATCAATTCGACCGTATCGCGCGCCAGAGTTGCAGGGTTGCACGACACATACACCAACCGCTCGGCACCCAGGGTCGCGAGCTTGCGCACCACCTCGAAAGCACCGTCACGCGGTGGGTCCAAGAGTACCGCAGAAAAGCCGTTTCCGATCCATTCGGCATCGGTCAAAGGCTGGGATAAATCGGCCTGAAAAAACTTTGTGTTATGCAAATTGTTACTGGTGGCGTTGGCGGCGGCGCGATCGACCATGGTCTGCACACCTTCGATCGCCACCACTTCGCGCACGGCTTTGGCCAGCGGCAAGGCAAAGTTGCCGAGACCGCAGAACAGGTCGAGCACGCGCTCATCGGCGGTCGGTTTCAACCAGTCCAGCGCCTGGGCGACCATGGCTTCGTTGACCCCGGCATTGACCTGAATGAAATCCCCCGGCCGCCAGGCCAGCTCCAGATCCCACTGCTCAAGGCGATAGCCCAGCGACTGCGTGGCATCGACCGGCTGCGGCTCACCTTCGCCGTGCAGCCACAACTGCGCTTCATGGAAGGCGCAGAAATCCTTGAGGATCGTCAGATCGGCCTCGGACAACGGCGCCATGTGACGCAGCAGAACGGCCAGGGACGAGCCACTGAACAATTCCACATGCCCCAGCGCCTGCGGTTTGCTCAGGCGACGGAGCATCTCCGGCAAGCGGGTCATGATCGGCTGCAAGGCCTGTACCAGCACCGGGCATTCGTTGATCGCCACGATGTCCTGACTGCCGGCAGCGCGGAAACCGACTTCAAGGTTTTTGGCTTTGCTGTCCCAACGCACGGCAATACGGGCGCGGCGACGGTAGCCGAATTCCGGACCGGTCAAGGGTGCGGCCCATTCCTCGGGCTCGACACCGGCGACTCGCGAAAGCTGTTCGGCGAGCATGCGCTGTTTCAGGGCAAGCTGTTCGCCGTGGGGCAGATGCTGGACGCTGCAACCGCCGCAGCGACCGGCGTGCTGACAAGCTGCCGGGCGACGCAATTCGCTGGCGGTGAACACACGCTCGGTGCGCGCCTCGACCACTTTGCCGTGGGCGCCAAGCACTCGCGCTTCGACCTCTTCACCGGCGAGGGCGCCGAGGACGAACCAGGTTTTGCCTTCAAAAAACGCGATGCCGCGACCGTCATTCGCCAGGCGCTCGATCTTCAAGCGCTGCTTTTTGCCGGTCGGGAGTTGCGGGGCCTTGCTGCCGCCGGTGGGCTGGAAGCGCAGGCCTCTCTCGTGCTTGGCCATCAGTTGGCCGCGTCGAAAATGCCGGTCGACAGGTATCGGTCGCCACGGTCACAGATGATCGCGACGATCACCGCGTTTTCAACTTCTTTGGACAGGCGCAGCATCGCTGCCACCGCACCGCCCGAGGACACGCCACAGAAGATGCCTTCTTCCCGGGCCAGACGACGGGTGACGTCTTCGGCTTCGCTTTGCGCCATGTCGACGATACGGTCGACACGATCAGCCTGATAAATCTTCGGCAGGTATTCCTGCGGCCAGCGGCGGATGCCGGGAATGGCCGAGCCTTCCATCGGTTGCAGGCCGATGATCTGCACGTTTTCGCTCTGCTCTTTCAGATAGCGCGACACGCCCATGATGGTCCCGGTGGTCCCCATGGAGCTGACGAAATGGGTAATGGAGCCCTGGGTCTGACGCCAGATTTCCGGGCCGGTGGTGGTGTAGTGCGCTTCGGGGTTGTCGCCGTTGGCGAACTGATCCAGCACCTTGCCACGGCCTTCGGCTTCCATCCGCTGGGCCAGATCGCGAGCGCCTTCCATGCCCTCTTCCTGACTGACCAGAATCAGCTCCGCGCCATAAGCGGTCATCGCCGCCTTGCGCTCGGCGCTGGAGTTGTCCGGCATGATCAGGATCATCTTGTAACCCTTGATCGCGGCAGCCATCGCCAGGGCGATCCCGGTGTTGCCCGAGGTCGCTTCGATCAGCGTATCGCCGGCGTGGATCTGCCCGCGCAACTCGGCACGGGTGATCATCGACAGCGCCGGACGATCCTTCACCGAACCCGCAGGGTTGTTCCCTTCGAGCTTGAGCAATAGGGTGTTGCTGGTGACACCGGGCAGGCGCTGCAAACGCACCAGCGGCGTGTTGCCGACGCAATCGGCGATGGTTGGGTACTGCAAGGTCATGGCGTTTTTCGCAATCCGGACAGCGGGGGCGCCTATCATACCGGCAAACCTGCGCGGCCCATATCACGCAAAGTGCGGTGCTTATGGTTTCTTGGAATAAGCAGTAAAAGTCGCGCCGGTGGTGCGAATTTTACTGCTCACACAATTCGCTGGTGACTCATGTCCACTGTGGGAGCTGGCTTGCCAGCGAAGGCGTCGGAATGGGCGGCGCTGTCATCCGCCACCAACCGCAGATTCAATCGCAATCCCGATTGGCCGTTCTCGGCCCACAAAGTCCCGCCCTGGCGCTGGACCGCATTCCTCGCAATGCTCAACCCCAGACCGAAACCACCGTCCCCCGGCCGCGAGCCGTCGAGTCGGGTGAACGGCGAGAAGATCCGCTCAAGATCCGCCTCGGCCACACCGCCGCCCTCATCCTCCAGCCATAGATGCCAATAGTCTCCGTCACGCCGTCCATCCAGCCGCACGATGCCGCCGCTGGGCGAATGACGGATCGCATTGCGCAGGATGTTTTCCAGCGCCTGGGCCAGGGTATTGAGGTTGCCGCGCACCCAGCACGATGCATCCACCGCACATTGCAACTTCCCTGTCGGACAGCAACTTTCGTAACAGGCGTTTTCCGTGAGCATTTCCCACAGGGCCTGGATCTGGATCGCTTCGTCCGGCAGCGGTGCACGTTCGGTTTCGAGCCAGGCCAGTTGCAGGGTGTCTTCGACCAGCCGCTGCATGCCATCGACTTCGCGGCCAATGCGCTCGCGCAACGGCAACAGGTCCTGCTCGCTTTCACTGGCCACCCGCAGGCGGCTCAGGGGCGTGCGCAGTTCATGGGACAGGTCGCGCAGCAATTGCTGCTGCAGGGCAACGGTCGATTGCAGGCGTTCGGACATCGAGTCGAAGGCCCGGGCCAGCTCGCCGAGTTCGTCCGGGCGCTGGGTGATGCCGCTCGACAGGCGCACATTCAGTTGATCGGCGCGCCACGCGTTGGCCTGTTCGCGCAGGTTGTTCAGCGGCACCACCAACAAACGGTAAAGGCCCACGCACAGCAGCAAAGTGAACAGACCGGGAATCACACCATTGGTGATCACTCGCCAGAACACCCGGTATTTGCCCGGCAGGAAGCGTTCAGGCAGCTCGATGACCAGGCTGCCGGCGGCCGGTTCTGTGGGAAATGGCACGCGCAGCCACGGTCGGCCCTGCTTGTGAATCGGCCAGTCGAGGCCGCGCAGAAAGGTCAGGTGCTGGATTTCCTGTGCGTTCAGCGGATCACTGCTCAGCGACTGCAGGTTGCCACCAATCACGCCGACCCAACCGGCCTCGCGCAATTCCATGCTCTGCAACCAGCGGTCAATGCCGACACGCTGATCGCGCTGCCACGCCGCTTCGGCTTCGGCGGCATAACGCGCCAAGGTTCCGCGCGCCTCGTCGGAAAGGAACTGGTTGCGCTCCTCCATATAGCGCCCCCAGGACCAGCTCAACCAGATCATCAGCAGACAAAACGCCACCAGCAGACACGCCAGTTTCCAGAACAGCGAATGCCGGCCCGGCAGATCAGACATCTTCATCGACAGCGCTCAGAACATAGCCCTTGCCCCACACGGTGCGCACTTCCCGCTCGGTGTAGCCGATCGCTTTGAGTTTGCGGCGGATCTGGCTGATGTGCATGTCGAGGCTGCGGTCGTGGGCCGCGTAGCCGCGCTGGAGCACGTGCTGATAAAGGAAAGCCTTGCTCAGCACCTCCTCGTCATTGCGATTGAGGGTTTCCAGCAAGCGGTACTCGCTGCGGGTCAGGCCTGCGGGTTGATTGTGGTAGGACACTTCGCACTGCTCATCGTCGAAATGCAGACCGCCCGCCGCTACAGGCTCAACGCTGATTGCAGGACGCCGATCGAGAGCGACCCGCCGCAGGATCGCTTCGATCCGCACATGCAGCTCGGCCATGCTGAACGGCTTGGGCAGATAGTCGTCGGCCCCCAGACGGAAACCGCTGATGCGATCGGCCTCGGCCCCCAGCGCCGACATCAGCAGCACCGGCGTGGAATGGCTCTGGCGCAGTTGCGTCAGCACATTCAGGCCGTCGAGCCCCGGCAACAGTATGTCCATCAACACCACATCGAACGGCTGGCGCCGGGCGATGCTCAGGCCTTCGCTGCCGCTCTGGCACCAGGTGACCTGGAAGCCGCTGCGCCCCAATTGTTCGTGAACATAGGCACCGAGGACGGGATCGTCCTCGATGGAAAGAATGCGTGGCTGGCCAACAGAGACAGGAGTCATGACTATCTGCAAATAATTCTCAGTTGTGGGGATTATTAAAGATTGCCCGCCGCCCGGCAACCCAAGGTTGACCTCCCGGACAAATGACCAGCGCCGAAACGACCGATCACGACATGATTTTTCCCGGGAATGCCCGCAAGCAAATCGCTACACTGCGCCCATGCCGCGTGCCGGAAGCACGCAAGAGTCAATGATCAGCGGGATGCAGGAGATAGGCGTGCTCAAGAAACTGGGAATCAAAGGTCGCGTGTTGTTGCTGACCCTGTTGCCGACCAGCCTGATGGCGCTGGTGCTGGGCGGCTATTTCACCTGGACGCAGCAGTCCGACCTGCAGACCCAATTGATGCAGCGCGGCGAAATGATCGCCGAGCAACTCGCGCCACTGGTGGCGCCGGCCATGGGGCACGGCGATTCCGATCTGCTCGAGCGCATCGCCACCCAATCCCTTGAACAGCCGGACGTGCGCGCGGTGACCTTCCTCGCGCCCGACCGCTCGCCGCTGGCCCATGCCGGCCCGACCATGCTCAACCAGGCCCCCAGCGGCGACAGCACACAACTGCTGCGGCGCAGCGGCAACGACGCCACCCGCTATCTGATGCCGGTGTTCGGCAAGCATCGCAACCTCGCCGGAGAACTGATCCCTGAAGAATCCGACCGCCTGCTCGGCTGGGTCGAACTGGAACTCTCGCACAACGGCATGTTGCTGCGCGGCTACCGCAGCCTGTTCGCCAGCCTGTTGCTGATTGCGGCGGGTCTGGCCGGCGCCGCATTGCTGGCCCTGCGCATGGGCCGCACGATCAATCGCCCGATCAGCCAGATCAAACAGGCGGTCGCGCAGCTCAAGGACGGTCATCTGGAAACCCGCTTGCCGCCCCTCGGCAGTCAGGAACTGGACGAGCTCGCATCCGGCATCAACCGCATGGCCGGCACCCTGCAAAACGCCCGGGAAGAATTGCAGCACAGCGTCGATCAGGCTACCGAAGACGTGCGCCAGAATCTGGAGACCATCGAGATCCAGAACATCGAACTGGACCTGGCCCGCAAGGAGGCCCTGGAAGCGAGCCGGATCAAGTCCGAGTTCCTCGCCAACATGAGCCACGAAATCTGCACACCGCTCAACGGCATTCTCGGCTTCACCCACCTGTTGCAGAAAAGCGAGCTGACCCCGCGCCAGCTCGACTATCTGGGCACCATCGAAAAATCCGCCGACAGCCTGCTGGGGATCATCAACGAGATCCTCGACTTCTCGAAAATCGAGGCCGGCAAACTGGTGCTCGACCATATCCCGTTCAACCTGCGCGACCTGTTGCAGGACACCCTGAACATTCTCGCCCCTGCTGCCCACGCCAAGCAGCTGGAACTGGTGAGCCTGGTCTATCGCGACACGCCGTTGTCGCTGGTCGGCGATCCGCTGCGGCTCAAGCAGATCCTCACCAACCTGGTGAGCAACGCCATCAAGTTCACCCGCGAGGGCACCATCGTCGCCCGGGCGATGCTCGAAGAAGAACACGAAGACAGCGTGCAATTGCGCATCAGCATTCAGGACACCGGTATCGGCCTGTCGAACCAGGACGTGCGCGCGTTGTTCCAGGCGTTCAGCCAGGCTGACAACTCGCTGTCGCGCCAGCCCGGCGGCACCGGTCTCGGTCTGGTGATTTCCAAGCGCCTGATCGAACAGATGGGCGGCGAGATCGGCGTCGACAGTACCCCGGGCGAAGGTTCGGAATTCTGGATCAGCCTGAGTCTGCCCAAGACCCGCGACGATGCCGAAGACCTGCCCGCCGCTCCACTGCTCGGGCGCCGGGTGGCGGTGCTGGAAAACCACGAACTGGCGCGTCAGGCGTTGCAGCATCAACTGGAAGACTGCGGGCTCGACGTCACCCCGTTCAATACCCTGGAAAGCCTGACCAATGGCGTCACCGGCGCCCATCAGACCGATCAGGCCATCGATCTGGCGGTGCTCGGCATCACCAGCAACGACATGCCACCGGAACGCCTCAACCAGCACATCTGGGATCTCGAACACCTCGGCTGCCGGGTACTGGTGTTGTGCCCGACCACCGAACTGACGCTGTTCCATCTCTCGGTGCCCAACCCGCACAGCCAGCTCCAGTCCAAACCGGCCTGCACCCGCAAGCTGCGCCGGGCACTGTCGGACATGGTCAACCCGCGCCAGACGCGCAGCGAACCCGGCGAACCGCTGTCGAGCCGTGCACCGAAAGTGCTGTGTGTCGACGACAACCCGGCCAACCTGTTGCTGGTGCAGACATTGCTCGAAGACATGGGCGCCAAGGTGCTGGCCGTCGAAAGCGGTTACGCCGCAGTCAAGGCTGTGCAGAGCGAAACCTTCGATCTGGTGCTGATGGACGTGCAGATGCCGGGCATGGACGGGCGCCAGAGCACCGAGACGATCCGTCAGTGGGAAAGCGAGCGTCATTGCACGCCGCTGCCGATCGTCGCCCTTACCGCCCACGCCATGGCCAATGAAAAACGCGCACTGCTGCAAAGCGGCATGGACGACTATCTGACCAAACCGATCAGCGAGCGGCAACTGGCGCAAGTAGTACTGAAATGGACCGGCCTTGCCCTACGCAATCAGGCACCGGACCGTGGCGGTGAAAGCCTCGTGGGTAATCAGGACCTGCCGGTACTGGATCACGAGGAAGGCTTGCGCCTGGCCGCCGGCAAGGCGGATCTGGCGGCGGACATGCTGGCCATGTTGCTGGCTTCGCTCGAGGCCGACCGTGAAGCCATTCGCACGGCCCGCGACAATCAGGATCAGAACGGTCTGCTCGAACGGGTGCATCGTCTGCACGGCGCCACCCGCTACTGCGGCGTTCCGCAATTGCGTGCAGCCTGCCAGCGCAGCGAAACCCTGCTCAAACAGGAAGATCCCAAGGCCTCGACCGCACTGGATGAACTGGAGCGGGCGATCAATCGTCTGGCGGCGCAGGCGAAGATCAGCGCCTGATCCACGGCAATGCCGGTCAACGCCGATGCGGCTAAAGTGGTCGCGGGTGATTCGCGCCCGCGTCGATGCTTCAGGAGGATTGCATGCGCACGATCGTTTTCAGCAGCCAGACCTACGACCGCGACAGTTTCCTTGCCGTCGACTGCCCGGCCGGCATCGAACTGCACTTTCAACCGGCCCGACTGAGTCTCGACACGGCACCACTGGCCGACCGCCACGAAGTGGTCTGCGCCTTCATCAACGACGACCTCGGCGCTCCCGTGCTGGAACGTCTGGTGGCCGGCGGAACCCGGCTGATCGCCTTGCGCTCGGCGGGTTACAACCATGTCGACCTGAACGCTGCCAAACGCCTGGGGCTGATGGTCGTGCGCGTTCCGGCCTACTCGCCCCACGCGGTGGCTGAACATGCAGTGGCACTGATTCTTGCGCTCAACCGCCGCCTGCACCGAGCCTACAACCGCACCCGCGAAGGCGATTTCAGCCTGCACGGCCTCACCGGGTTCGATCTGGTCGGCAAGACCGTCGGCATTGTCGGCACCGGCCAGATCGGCGCCACATTCGCGAAAATCATGCACGGTTTCGGCTGTGAGCTGCTGGCCTTCGACCCGTATCCGAACCCGGCCGTCGAAGCCCTGGGCGCGCGCTACCTGAGCCTGCCGCAACTGCTGGCGCAATCGCAGATCATCAGCCTGCACTGCCCGCTCAACGAGCAGAGCAAGCACCTGATCAACCGTGATTCGCTGGCGCACATGCAGCCGGGCGCGATGCTGATCAACACCGGCCGCGGTGGCCTGGTGGACACGCCGGCACTGATCGACGCCCTGAAGGACGGTCAGCTGGGTTATCTGGGGCTGGATGTTTACGAAGAAGAGGCGCAGCTGTTTTTCGAAGACCGCTCCGACCTGCCGTTACAGGACGACGTGCTGGCGCGGCTGCTGACCTTCCCCAACGTGATCATTACCGCGCATCAGGCGTTCCTGACCCGCGAAGCATTGGGTGCGATTGCCGCGACCACCCTGCATAACATCGCGACCTGGGCGGCGGGATCGCCGCAGAACCAGGTCGAGGGTTGAAGCATCAGTTTTTTCAGGACGGGGACAGGGAAGACGCGAGGATCAGCAGCCCCAGCCAGCCGAACCCGAAAAGCCGCTGCTTGAGGGAATGACCGCTGCGCAGCAGGAACCAGACAAAGATCATCGGCATCAGGAACGCCATGATCTTCAACCAGCCTTCGACCGGACGCACGCCGTCGGCATTCAACCGAGGTTCGGCCGCTCGCTCGGCCTGTTGCCGGCGCCGGCGTCCGGCAGCGGCGGGCATGACTTTGGGTTCCGGGGCAGGCGCGGGGGCTGCGACGAAAGCTTCGGGAACCGCCTTGTTCCGGGGCAGACTGCCAAAGGAAATCGTTGATCCACCGGAGCTCGCCCTGGCCGGTGCCTGCGCCTCCGTCAACGGAGCCCCGCAATGAATGCACGCCGTCGCTTCGGAGCTCACGCTCCGCTTGCATTCATAACATTCGATCAGCGCCATGTTCCGTTCCTTAGAGATGAAGGCGGCAGTTTGCCACGACTGTGGTGTCGATTTGAACCGGATCGAAGGTCGCACGTGCGCGTTATTCTGCAATCAAGCCCGTGCTAGCATGTCGCGCATATTTGGAGGACCCATGGTCGAACACGATTTCCGCTACACCCTGATGAACCCGCAACACACCCTCACCGAATGCCGCGCCCTCGTACCGGGCCGTTATCAGGTCACCGGCAACGGTGGCTCGATCCGTATCGGTGACGTGCTGGTCGTGACCCTCAAAGGCAGCAAGGACTTGTCCATGCGCCTGACCGTCGACACCGTCCGCCATCTGATCAACCCGCCAGGTCAATGGACTGCGATGACCACCGGCCCGGTGTTCGGCGAACTGGCGATCCACACTTGGCAGGTCAACTGCGACAGTTGCGCCAAGGAGCTGAGCTTCGAATTCGCGGTAGACGCCAAACTTGGCAAACCGGCCGAGAAACCGGCCGCCACGGCGCGCATCGCCGAGCTGGGCTGGAAAACCGTCGGTGACAAGCACCTGTGCCCGAAATGCCAGGAGCCTGCATGATGAAACGCCTGGCCCTGACCGCCGCTGTCGGCGCCGGCCTGATGGGCTGCGCCGCGGAGCCTGTGCAACTGCAACAGGACCGCAGCTACATTCTGGAATGGATCGGCGAGCGGCCACTGATGGATTACAGCCACCTGACCGTGACCCTCGGCGAGGATGGCCGGGCCTACGGCAATGGCGGCTGCAATCACTGGTTCGCGCCCTACACCCTCGATGGCGACAAGCTCAGCTTCGGCAAGATCGGCAAGACCCGCAAACTCTGCGCTCCAGCGCTGATGGAACAGGAACAGCGTTTCCTGCAGGCCCTGGAGAAAGTCGAGCGCTGGGACATTTCGCCCATCGAGCAGATGCGCTTCTGGCCTGCCGAAGGCAAGCCGTTGCGCTGGTGGCTGGAAGAGGGCTGAGCCTTCTGATCGTTCCCGCGCACCGCGTGGGAACGATCCTCAATTGGTCGCCTGCAGCGCCTCAAGCTTCGCCATCACCCCCGCCGCCGTCTGCTCACCCATCAACTGTTCCCGCACCTTACCCTTGTTGTCGATGATGTAGGTCACCGGCAAGGCTTCGCTGCGCGGCAGTTCGAACAGATCCGCCGGATCCTGCGCCAGCACGGTGAACTTGATGCCGAGTTTCTCGCTGGCACCTTTCAGTTCTTCACCCTGCACATTGTCGAAGTTGACCCCGAACACCCCGATCTTCTTGCCCTTGAGTTCTTCGGCCAGATGATTGAGTTCCGGGATTTCCGTGCGGCACGGACCGCACCATTCGGCCCAGTAATTGAGTACCACCCATTGTTTGTCGAGGCGCTCGGACGCGACTTTCTGCCCGTTCTGATCGATGCCGTAGTCGTTACCGCAGCCCCCCAGCATCAACGCCCCGATGATCGTCAATGCCGCTGCCAGTCGCCGTGTCATGTCGTGTTCCTTGTGAAAAATTGAATGCGCCTGCGACCCATCGCCTCCCAAGGTTCTGGATTGCGCGCTGCACAGTTAGAATAGCCGCCACTCTACGCAAGAAGCGACCCGCCCATGACCGATCTGACGCTTTATCACAACCCGCGCTGCTCGAAATCCCGCGGTGCGCTCGAACTGCTCGAAGCCCGTGGCCTGACGCCGAACGTGGTGCGCTACCTCGAAACGCCGCTGGACGCCGCGCAAATCAAGGCCCTGCTCGGCAAGCTGGGCATCAGCGCCCGGCAACTGCTGCGCACCGGCGAAGACGAATACAAGACCCTGAACCTGGCCGATGCCAGTCTCACCGAGAAACAATTGATCGACGCGATCGCCGCGCATCCCAAGTTGATGGAGCGCCCGATTCTCGAAGCCGGCGACAAGGCCGTCATCGGCCGCCCACCGGAGCAGATCCTGGAGCTGTTGCCGTGAGTGCGCCGTACATTCTGGTTCTGTATTACAGCCGCAGCGGTTCGACCAACGAAATGGCCCGGCAGATTGCCCGGGGTGTCGAACAGGCCGGCCTCGAAGCGCGCCTACGCACCGTGCCAGCGATTTCGACCGAGTGCGAAGCCGTATCGCCGGACATTCCGGATGAAGGCGCGCTGTACGCCACGCTGGATGACCTGAAGAACTGCGCCGGCCTGGCCCTCGGCAGCCCGACCCGTTTCGGCAACATGGCCGCGCCGCTCAAATACTTCCTCGACGGCACCAGCAACCTGTGGCTGACCGGCGCGCTGGTCGGCAAACCGGCCGGGGTGTTCACGTCCACCGCCAGCCTGCACGGCGGCCAGGAAACCACACTGCTGTCGATGATGCTGCCGCTGCTGCACCACGGCATGTTGATCACCGGCCTGCCCTACAGCGAGTCGGCGCTGCTCGAAACCCAGGGGGGCGGCACGCCGTACGGCGCCAGCCATCATGCCGGGGCTGATGGCAAAAGCGGTCTCGATCAGCACGAAGTGGCGCTGTGCCGCGCACTGGGCGCACGCCTGGCCAAAACGGCCCAGAAGCTGGGGAACTGAGATGGCCCGAAAGCCGAAAGTCCTGCCCGCCGTCGAATGGCTGGAGCCCCGTGTGCGGGCAATGCGGGTGATCAGTCTGCTGTGCTTTTTCGGTCTGGCCGGACTGCTCGCCGCGTATTACCTGGTGTTCGCCGACCTGCACGGCGCACGGCCGTGGGTGATTCTGCTGATCGAACTGATCCCGTGGCTGGTGCTGGCACCGGGCATGATCATGGGCAGCACCCGCGGGCATTCGTGGATGTGCTTTGTGGTGAACCTGTATTTCATCAAGGGCGCACTGGCGGCATATGACCCGAGCCGCCAGGTGTTCGGCGTGCTGGAGATGATCGCCAGTCTGGCGGTGTTCTGCTCGGCGCTGCTGTATGTGCGCTGGCGGTATCAGCTGAACCGCAAGCTGGCCGGCGAAGGCGAAGTCTCCGTCGCCTGACAGCTGTCCCGAGATCGTTCCCACGTATTGCGCGGGAACGATCACTCGGTCTCAATGATTGACGGTATACGCCAGCATCATCGAAATCTGGCTCATCGGCCGCCCACCGCTTTCTTCATGCCACTGGTTGAACGCGTTCTGTACCGTGGCCAGATCCCGCAGACTGCTCGGCGCCTTGTCGACGATCTTCTGTGCATTCAACGCCGCGACCACATCGTAGCTCGGCACGAACGTGTCCTTGCCGACCATGCGCAGGAAGCGTGGCGCCGACAGCCCGCCCAATTGATGACCATGCTTTTTCAGGTAGGTCCACAGGCCGACGATATCGGTCACCGGCCAGTCCGCCAGCAATGCGCCGAAACTGCCCTTCTCTTTCTCGACGTCCAGAATGAACTGCGCATTGCGCGGCACGCTTTTCAGTTTGCCCAGGTGACGGATGATCCGTGCGTCCTGCATCAACCGCTCAAGGTGTTCGGCGCTCATCAGCACGACTTTTTCCGGGTCGAACTTGAAGAACACTTCCTCGAAGGCCGGCCACTTGGCGTCCACCAGGCTGTGTTTGAGCCCGGCACGAAACACCCGCAGGGCCATGGTCGAGAGATAACGGTCGTCGCTGATCTGGCGCAGTTGCGCCGGGGTCTTGGGAACGGGCAGATGGGCTTCCAGTTCAGCCGCCGAACCGAAGCGGTTCAGACAGTATTCGTGCAGCCACTTGTAATCGCGCATGCCCTCTCCTAAAAAACGAATGGAAAACGGCGCCCGCGAGCGCCGTTTTTTTTCAAGCGATCGGATCGCTTACAGGTTCACCACGTTGACGAAACGCGAAGCCGCGGTTTCATCAATCTTCAGGCTGGTGAAGTCGAACAGGTTACGGTCGGCCAGTTGCGACGGGATCACGTTCTGCAGGCTGCGGAAAATGCTCTCGGTACGGCCCGGAGTCTTGCGCTCCCAGTCCACCAGCATTTCCTTGACCACCTGACGCTGCAGGTTTTCCTGGGAGCCGCAGAGGTTGCACGGGATGATCGGGAATTGCTTGAAGTCCGAGTAGGCCTGGATGTCTTTCTCGTTGCAGTAGGCCAGCGGACGGATCACCACGTTGCGTCCGTCGTCGGCGCGCAGCTTCGGTGGCATGGCCTTGAGGCTGCCGTTGAAGAACATGTTGAGGAAGAACGTCTCGACGATGTCGTCGCGGTGATGACCGAGGGCCATTTTGGTCGCACCGATTTCGTCGGCGAAGGTGTACAGCGTGCCGCGACGCAGGCGCGAGCACAGCGAACAAGTGGTCTTGCCTTCCGGGATCAGTTCCTTGACCACCGAGTAGGTGTCTTTCTCGACGATGTGGTACTCGATGCCCAGCTCTTTGAGATAGGCCGGCAGCACGTGCTCGGGAAAGCCCGGCTGCTTCTGGTCCATGTTCACGGCGACGATCTCGAACTTGATCGGTGCAACCTTCTGCAGGTGCATCAGCACGTCGAGCATGGTGTAGCTGTCCTTGCCTCCGGACAGACAGACCATGACCTTGTCGCCGTCTTCGATCATGTTGAAGTCGGTGACTGCTTCGCCGGCCAGGCGGCGCAGGCGCTTTTGCAGTTTGTTCTGGTTGACCGTAAGAGTGCCCATGACGCGAAATCCGTGAGGTGTGACGAAAGGCGGGCATTTTACGCAAAAACACCGGGGTTGTGGCCACAGGTTGTCGCCCCCTCGAATGCCCGTTTGCACAGACCCCGACGCGATTACCCCGCCGGTTTACAGCGCGATTTGCTCTAAGACCCCAATACCTGTGCGGTTAAGACCTTCCTATACTGCGACATAAGGTCGCACGCAATCTGAAGACCTGTATTTGCTCGGCCACATTGGCCCGTAGGCGCTCCGCTGGGGGGCGATGGCAATAACGAGAGGAGTGACTGGCATGATCCATCACGTAGTGGGACTTTTTACCCACCCCGATCAGGAATGGAAGGAAATCCGTGGCGACCAAGAGGAAAGCATCAGCCACATGTACCTGACACACACGCTGATTCTGGCGGCGATCCCCGCTGTTTCGGCGTTTATCGGCACAACGCAGGTCGGCTGGGTCATCGGCAGCCGCGCCCCGGTGATGCTCACCGTCGAAAGCGCGTTGTGGATGACCATCATGTCGTACCTGGCGATGCTCGGCGGGGTCGCGGTCATGGGTGCCTTCGTGCACTGGATGGCCCGCACCTATGACGCCAACCCGAGCCTGGCCCGTTGCGTCGCGTTTGCCACCTACACCGCGACACCGCTGTTCGTCGGTGGCCTGGCGGCGCTGTATCCGCATATGTGGCTGGGGATGATCGTAGGTACGGCGGCCATCTGCTACACGGTGTACCTGCTGTATGTGGGGCTGCCGACCTTCATGAACATTCCGTCTGACGAGGGATTTCTGTTTTCCAGCTCGGTGCTGGCGGTGGGTCTGGTGGTGCTGGTGGCCATCATGGCGTTTACCGTGATTGTCTGGGGACTGGGCGTGGGGCCCGTCTACACAAATTAGCTGGTCGCACCGCCGAGAAGAACAAGATCCGCCAACACAGGCCGCCGCAAGGCGGCCTTCTCATGCCAGGGAAAAGCGCCACGACCATTCGGCAGTTCGGCGATACGCAAGGCCGGACGGTTGCGGCATACTCCGACTCTCTGGAGATCCATCAAGCATGCCCGAGCAACTCAATACCCGCGTCGAAGACTGTTTCCAACTCGCTGAATCCTTTTTCAAACGTCCTTTCAAACGCCCGGCGGTGAGCCTCAAGCTGCGCGGGCAAAAAGCCGGGGTCGCGCATCTGCACGAGAACCTGCTGCGCTTCAACCCGCAGCTGTACCGGGAGAACACCGAACACTTCCTCAAGCAGACCGTGGCCCACGAAGTCGCGCACCTGATCGCCCATCAACTGTTCGGCGACCGCATCCAGCCCCATGGCGAGGAGTGGCAACTGATCATGCGCGGCGTTTACGAGCTGCCGCCGGATCGCTGCCATACTTATGAAATCAAACGCCGCAGCGTGACCCGCTATATCTACAAATGCCCGTGTGCCGACAGTGATTTTCCGTTTTCGGCCCAGCGCCATAGTCTGGTGCGGCAAGGCCGGCGCTATTTGTGCCGACGCTGTCGCAACACCCTGGTGTTCAGTGGCGAGATGCGGGTCGAGTGAGTCAGGCGATCACCTTGGCTCGCCGCAATTCGGCAATGCGCTCAACACTCAAGCCCAACTCCCCCAACACCTGATCCGTATGCTGCCCCAGCGCCGCCCCCACATGTCGCGGCGCCGGCAACGCTTCGGAGAACTTCAGTGGACAAGCGATCTGCGCCTGTGACGAGCCATCTCCACGGGGCACCTGCGCCACCAGTTCCCGCGCCTGCAACTGCGGGTGCTGCACCGCCTCGCCCAGGCTCAATACCGGTTCGACGCAGGCATCAACCCCGGCGAACAGCTCGCACAATTCAGCAAAGTCATGCTTCTCGAACTCGACCTTCAAGGCGTCCTTGAGTGCGCGTTGCTGCTCAGGCTTGGGTGACAACCCCTGAGCCGCCAGTTCCGGCCGCCCCAGCGCCGCACACAGTTGCTGCATGAACGCCGGCTCCAGACTGCCCACCGACATCCAGCGCCCGTCGCGAGAACGGTAGTAATCATAGAAACTGCCACCATTGAGCATCTGATCCTCCCAGCCCGGCTCCTCGCCGCAGGCCAGATATCCGGCACCGGCCATGGCGTTCAGGCTGAAGGCGCAGTCGGTCATGCTCACATCCAGGTGCGTGCCCTGCCCGGTTTGCTGTCGTGATATCACTGCCGCCAACAGGCCGATCACCCCGTGCAGCGAGCCACCTGCGATATCCGCCACCTGCATGCCCAGCGGCAACGGCCCGCTGTCGGCGCGCCCGGTGTAACTGGAGAGCCCGGCCAGCGCCAGATAGTTGATGTCGTGGCCGGCGCGATCCTTGTACGGCCCGGTCTGGCCGTAACCGGTGATCGACACATAAATCAGCTTCGGATTGATCGCCTTCAGCGCCTCGTAGCCCAGCCCCAGCCGCTCCATCACGCCGGGGCGGAACTGCTCCAGCACGATGTCGTAGTCCGCCAGCAACTGCTTCACCAGCTCCAGCGCCTCGGGTTGCTTGAGATCCAGCGCCAGGCTGCGCTTGTTGCGGTTCAGATAAGCGTGGCTGGCCGAGACTCCGTGATCGTGAGGCGGCAACACCCGCAGCAGATCAAGGCGGGTCGGCGATTCGATGCGCAACACCTCGGCGCCCATGTCCGCCAGCAACAGCGAGGCGAACGGCCCCGGCAGCAGGGTCGAGAAATCCAGAATCTTCAGTGAGGCCAACGGTGCAGACATGGGCGATCTCCATCAACGATGCATGCAGCCTAGGCAGCCATGAACAATGGGGCAATTACCGGATGCGTCAGTTGCGCTGACCGTTGTGCTCAAATCGTGCACTTAAATCGCAGACATGAAAAAACCCGCCGAAGCAGGTTTTCCCATTCAAGCGATGCTTACTTCACATTGCTCGGGGTCGGGCCTTCGGCCACACCCAGGTCGTCTTCGTGACGCTGGTCGACGATACCGCGACCGCCCGAGGCCAGCTCGGCGTCCAGTACGTCGGTGTCCAGTTCCTTGACCCACTTGGCCACAACGATGGTCGCAACGGCATTGCCGACCAGGTTGGTCAGGGCGCGGGCTTCGGACATGAAGCGGTCGATCCCCAGGATCAGCGCCAGACCGGCTACCGGCAGGTGACCTACCGCCGACAGGGTGGCGGCCAGCACGATGAAGCCCGAACCGGTCACACCGGCGGCGCCTTTGGAGGACAGCAGCAGCACCACCAGCAGGGTGATCTGGTGAGTGATGTCCATGTGGGTGTCGGTCGCCTGAGCGATGAACACAGCCGCCATGGTCAGGTAGATCGCGGTACCGTCGAGGTTGAACGAGTAACCGGTCGGGATCACCAGACCCACTACCGATTTCTTCGCGCCCAGACGCTCCATCTTGATCAGCATGCGTGGCAGTACCGATTCCGACGAGGAAGTGCCGAGTACGATCAGCAGCTCTTCACGGATGTAGCGGATCATCTTCAGCACGCTGAAGCCATGCATGCGGGCGATGGCACCCAGCACGATCAGGATGAACGCCAGACAGGTGATGTAGAAGCACGCCATCAGTTGACCCAGCTGCACCAGCGAGCCGACACCGTAAGCGCCGATGGTGAAGGCCATCGCACCGAAGGCACCGATCGGCGCAAGCTTCATGATCATGTTGATGATGTTGAACATCACGTGGGCGAAGCGATCAATAAAGTCCAGGATCGGCTTGCCGTAGGCACCCAGGCGGTGCAGGGCGAAACCGAAAATCACCGAGAACATCAGCACTTGCAGGATGTCACCGGTGGCGAACGCGCCGACGATGGTGGTCGGGATCACGTTCAGCAGGAAGCCGACAACGCTCTGGTCAGCACCTTGCTGCACGTAGGTGGCGACTTTCGAGGCGTCGAGGGTGGCGACGTCAATGTGCATGCCGTTGCCCGGCTGCACGATGTTGACCACGATCAGGCCGACCAGCAGGGCGATGGTCGAAACGATTTCGAAGTACAGGAGTGCGTAACCGCCGGTCTTGCCGACCGACTTCATGCTCTGCATGCCGGCGATGCCGCTGACCACGGTGCAGAAAATGATCGGGGCGATGATCATTTTGATCAGTTTGATGAACCCGTCACCCAGTGGCTTTACGGCCACGCCGAACTGCGGGTAGTAGTGGCCGAGCGCAATACCGATACAGATTGCGACGATCACCTGGAAATACAGGGATTTGTACAGTGGCTGACGAGTCGTCATTGCAAAGTTCCTCAAGAGTCCCGCGTGGCAACATCCATCTGTTGAACGCGACACTTGAATTGCGAACCCTCCTGCACTGGAGGGATTTGTTGTGTCGAACGGCGCTTGCCCGGACCGGCTCGGCGCACGCTTCTGTCGCTCTTATCGCAAACGTCGTGCCACTTTGGTGCAAATCGCTGCAAGCCTTTTGATATCAGGGGATGCAGGTTTTTCTGTGTCACCATCCGGTTACTCAAGTGTGGCGGATTTCCGCCAACACACCTGCTCTCGTCCTACAATTTGGCGGAAATCCGCCTTGTTGCCGATCAGGGCCGCCGGCTACCATCGGTCGCCAGAGGAAGGATTTGCCGCTTATGCGCGAACGCACCATCGCCAGTCACTTCGCCCGTGCCGCCCTCGTCGGCGCACGCCGTCGCGGATTCGATTATTCGGGCCTGCTGCTGCAACTGGGCATCAGTCCCGAACTGCTCGACGAGCCCCGTGCGCGGATCGCCCCGGAACTGTTCACCCGACTGATCCAGAACCTGTGGCTGGCCCTGGACGACGAATGCCTGGGCTTCGGCAACGCGCCCAGCAAGACCGGCAGTTTCGCCATGATGTGCCACGCCATCATCCATTGCCGCAGCCTGGAAAAGGCTCTGCAGCGCGGCTTATTGTTTTATAGCCTATTCCCCGAGGCCCCGCGCCTGAGCCTGACCCATGAAGACGAATGGGTGCGTCTGAGCCTCGACGATGCGCAATGGTGGGACCCGGATCACTTTCTCTCCGAGAGCCTGCTGGTGATCTGGCATCGCCTCGGCAGCTGGCTGATCGGCCAGCGGATTCGTCTGGAACAGGCAAGTTTCAGCTACCCGAAACCGGCGCACGGGGCAGAGTACGATTTGCTGTTCTCGTGTCCGCTGGCGTTTTCGGCGCCGCAAAGCAGTCTGGTGTTTCACAGTCGCTATCTGCACATGCCGCTGTTGCAGGACGAGCGCACACTCAAGCACTTTCTCGAACGCTCCCCCGCCGACCTGCTGTCTCGCCCGGACGACGGCAACAGCCTCAGCAGCCGGTTACGTCGCCTGCTCAGCCATGACAGTGCGCGCTGGCCGGACCTGGAAGCCGTCGCGGCGCACCTGCACATCAGCCCGCAAACCCTGCGCCGGCATTTGCGCGAGGAAGGCACCAGTTTTCAGGAGTTGAAGGATCAGTTGCGCCGGGACATTGCGATCTATCACCTGGGGCGGGCGGATCTGTCGTTGCAACAGATCGCCGAACAGCTCGGGTTCTCCGAGCCGTCAGCGTTTCATCGAGCGTTCAAGAAGTGGACGGGGCTGACGCCGGGGGCGTATCGGGCGCAGGAGCAGTAGGCGGTCACACCGCCGGAAAATGAATCCTGAACGCCGCCCCGCCCATCGGCGAATCGCCCAGGGTCAATTTGGCGTTGTAGCTCTCGATGATGTCCTTGACTACCGCCAGGCCGATCCCCTGCCCCGGGTGCTGGCGATCCAGACGTTCACCGCGTTCAAGGATCCGCGCCCGTTGATGCTGTGGCACGCCGGGACCGTCGTCTTCGATGCACAACTCGATTCCGGCCAGGGTTTCGCGCACGCTGATACGCACTTCACCCAGGCACAGGCGATAGGCGTTTTCCAGCAGGTTGCCCAGCATTTCCAGCAAGGCGCCCTGCTCGATCGGCAGGTAGCAGTGTTCCGGCAGGTCGAATGCCACGCGGACGCGCTTGTCGCGGTAGACCTTGTCCAGAGTGTCGCACAGGCTTTTGAGCACCGGGCGCAGGCGTACCTGATGGCGCACCAGACCGCTTTTGCGCAGGCTGGCGCGTTGCAACTGGTAGCTGATCTGCTGACTCATGCGTTCGATCTGGGTTTGCAGCACCCAGGCCTGATCGCGATCTTCGGGGCGCTGGGCCATGTCCTCGCTGACGCCCTGCAACACCGCCAACGGGGTTTTCAGGCTGTGGGCCAGATCGTCGAGGGAGTCGCGGTAACGGCTGCGTTGCTGACGCTCGCTGTGCAGCAAGCGGTTGAGCGAGCCGGTCAGGCGCAACAGTTCACGAGGGTGCTGTTCGGTGAGGCTTTCGCGGGTGCCGCTTTCGATTTCGTCCAGTTCCTGACTGAGCCTGCGCAGGGCTTTCAGGCCCCAGGTCAGGCCGATCCACAGCAACGAAAGCAGCACCAGCAACGCAGCGCCGAAGCCGAGGTAGAGGTTTTCCCGCAGGCCTTCGAGGGTGGTTTCGTATTCACGCACCGGTTGCAGCGCGACGATGCTGAATGCCGCGTTCTTGCCGCCGAGCAGTTTGACTTCGACGTCGTAGACGAAGAACTCCTGACCGCTGGCTTCGCGAATCCGCGCAAACTCGCTGCCCATCCCGTCGTAACGCGGTTTGTAGTTGATCTGTTCTTCCTGGGTCGCTTTCGAGCGCCAGACCAGATGACCTTCGCGGTCGTAGATGTAGCCGAGCAGACGGAAGTCGGCGAGGTTGAAACGCTCGTCCGGCAACTGCATCGGCATCACCAGCCGACCGTTTTCAATCCGTGCCGCAGAAATCAGTGTGGTGACATCCGAAGCCAGGCGCTGCTCGATGGAATCCTGCAGCGCCAGGCTGAACGCCCCTTGCATCGCCGGAAGCAGGGCGAGCATGAACAACACCGCCAACGTCGTGGCGGCCAACATCAAGCGAACGCGAAGCGAACGGATCAAGTGCAGCGCTCATTGAACAGGTAGCCGAGCCCGCGCACCGTGTCGATCGGCTTGAACCCGGCCGGGCCTTCGAGCTTGCGCCGCAGACGTCCGACCAGCACTTCGATCACGTTCGGATCACGCTCGTCGTCGTCCGGGTACAGCTGTTCCATCAGGCGATCCTTGGGCACCACTTGCTGGTGGTGACGCATCAGGTACTCGAGAATCCGGTATTCGTAGGCGGTCAGCGCCAGCGGCTGCTCATCGAGGGTCGCCTGTTTGCGATTGAGGTCGAGCAGCAGCGGCCCGGCGACGATGGACGACTGGGTAAAACCGCTGGAGCGACGCAGCAGCGCATTGAGCCGGGCTTCAAGCTCTTCGAACTGGAACGGCTTGACCAGGTAATCGTCGGCACCGGCGGCCAGGCCTTCGACCTTGTCCTGCCAGTTGCCACGGGCGGTGAGGATCAGGATCGGAAAGCTCTTGCCGTCCTGGCGCAACTGGCGGATCAAATCGAGTCCGCCCATGCCCGGCAGGCCGAGGTCGATCACCGCCAGGTCAAAATTGAATTGCCCGGTCTGGTACAGCGCCTCTTCGGCATTGGCCACGGACTCGACCACGTGACCGCTTTCCGTCAGGCGGGTTTGCAGGTGATGGCGCAACAGCGCTTCATCTTCGACGACCAACAGTTTCATGACACTCTCCCGGGCCAATCAGCATCTCCAACAGCATACCTGCGACAACGGTGTACTGCCGCTTTTGAGGGTCCTGTTCATTTCATCCCTCGGACGTGGTTCAAGATTACTGAACCCGGCCTGTACCTGCCCTGAACGCACCCTGAACCCGGGCGCAATCAAATGAACTAGGCTGTCTTGACCTTTTATTGTCAGGAGACCCGATCATGCGCCTGTTCCTTGCCCTCACCCTGCTCGCCTTCAGCAGCCTCAGCGCGGCTGCGATCAAGACTGAGGAAATACCTTATCAGAGCGCCGATGGCACGAAACTGATCGGTTATTACGCCTATGACGACGCGATCAAGGGACCTCGCCCCGGTGTGGTGGTGGTCCATGAATGGTGGGGGCTGAACGACTACGCCAAGCGCCGCGCCCGGGATCTCGCCGGGCTCGGCTACAGCGCCCTGGCGATCGACATGTACGGTGACGGCAAGAACACCGAGCACCCGAAAGATGCGATGGCGTTCATGCAGGCGGCCACCCAGAACGCCGATGCCGCCAGCAAACGTTTCGAGGCCGGCCTCGACCTGCTGAAAAAGCAGCCACAGACCGACACCGGCAAACTGGCCGCCATCGGCTACTGCTTCGGTGGTGGCGTGGTATTGAATGCGGCGCGCCAGGGTGTACCACTGGCGGGTGTGGTGAGCTTCCACGGCGCACTCGCCACCAAGACTCCGGCGACGCCCGGCAGCGTCAAGGCGAAAATCCTCGTCGAGCACGGCGCACTGGACAGCATGGTCACCGCCGACAACGTCACGGCGTTCAAGTCTGAAATGGACAAGGCCGGCGCCGACTATAAATTCGTCAGCCTCGACGGCGCCAAGCATGGTTTCACCAACCCCGATGCGGATCGCTTGAGCCACGGCGATCACGGTGGCCCGGACATCGGCTACAACAAGGCTGCGGATGAAAAATCCTGGGCGGACATGCAGGCCTTTTTCAAGAAAATCTTTGGCTGAGCCCACTGGTTCCCGCGCCCTGCGCGGGAACGTTCCACACCTGCGCACTATCCAGCCTCAAAGCAACCCGGCAAAATGCCCGCCATGAATTCCAGCCCTCTCCTCCCCGCCTGCTGCACCCCGCTCGATGCCCATTGGCCATTGCCGATCGTGCTGCCGGACACCGTGCTGCTGAGCACCCATTTCGACCCGTCGCAATTGCTCGGCGATGATTTCCGCCGCAGCGCCATCGAGCCGCCACCGAGCATCCAGCGCTCGGTGGCCAAGCGTCAGGCGGAGTTTCTCGCCGGGCGGGTCTGCGCCCGGGCTGCGCTAGAGCAGCTGGAAGGCTCAGGCAGTGTCCCGGCCATTGGCGAGGATCGCGCACCGGTGTGGCCGGCACATATCTGCGGCTCGATCACCCACAGCACCGGTCGGGCGGCGGCGATTGTCGCCAACAAACGACACTGGCGCGGGCTGGGCATGGATATGGAAAACCTGCTCAACGCCGAACGGGCCGAACGCCTGGCCGGGGAAATCCTCACGCCAGCGGAGCTGCAGCGCATGGCCGCCGGCGCTCGCGATCAACTGGCGCTGTGGGTGACGCTGACGTTTTCGGTGAAGGAAAGCCTGTTCAAGGCCTTGTACCCGATCGTTCAGAAGCGTTTCTATTTCGAGCACGCCGAAGTGCTCGAGTGGACCGAACATGGTCAGGTACGGTTGCGACTGCTGACGGACCTGTCCAGCGAATGGCGCAACGGGACCGAACTGGATGCACAGTTCGGGGTGCACGACGGGCAGTTGTTGAGCCTGGTCAGCATCCAGGCTTGAGCGGTTTCAGCGCCGCTCCTGATTCCGCGGCCAGCTCAGGCTGAAACACGCCCCGCCCAGACTCTTGCTCTTGCCGATCAGCGCCCGGCCGTCATGCCAGTGAATGATCCGCCGCACGATCGACAGCCCCAATCCATGCCCACCGGACGCCCGGGTACGACTGTCATCCAGCCGCAGAAAGGGCGTGAAGATTTTCTCCCAGGCACTTTCCGGCACACCGGGGCCGTCGTCCTCGACATCCACCCGGCAACGCATCTGCCCGACCTGATAACTGACCGTGACCTTCGAGCGTGCATGACGCATGGCGTTGCCCACCAGATTCTGCAAGGCGCGATGCAGATAACGCGGCTCGGCCTCGACCCAGGCATCGTCGCAATCAGCCGCCGACAGGCACAAGCCGCGTTGCACCGTGACGTCGGCGCGCAGTGGCGCCAGCTCTTCGATCACCTGATTGACCAGTGCATCGAGGTCGATGCGCTGGAAGGTCAGCGCCGGCGAGCCCTGCTCCAGCCGCGCATAGGTGAGCATTTCGTCCACCAGCTTATCGAGGTCCTCGATGTCGTGGTCCATGCCCTCGCGGTACTTCTCCAGCGCTTGCGGGGTGGTAGCCGAGCCGATCATTTCCAGACCGAATCGCAGGCGCGCCACCGGCGTGCGCAACTCATGGGACACCGCGCGCACCAGCTCACGCTGGATCGCCAGCAACTGTTGCAGGTGCTCGGCCATGCCGTTGAACGCCGCCGCCAGTTTGCCCACCGAGTCGGCACCGCGTGCCGGAACACGGGTTTCCAGGCTGCCCTTGGCGATGCGCGTGGCCGCTGCTTCGAGACCGCGCAATCGCCGCTCCAGCTGACGCACCAATAAATAGACGATGAGGCCGATCAGGGTCAGACCCAAAGCGGCAATCAGCACCAGCCATTGCGGCGGGTACGGATTCATCTGATAGAGCGGGCCGATTTCCAGCACCCACGGCGTGCCGACCATCCCGGCGAACACCCGAATCGAATCACCGCCCTTGCCCAGCGCCATCACCGTATCGCCTTCCGAGACGCGACGGCTCTGGTCTTCATCCATGTCGGCCTCGTCCACGGTAACCAGCCGCAGATCGAAGCCGAAGCCCTTCTCTTCCTTTAATTGCGCGAGGCGTTTGGGCTGCTCGCCCACCGGCACCCGCACCAGTTCATCGGCCAGCAGGTAGATGGTCGCCCGGGCCAGTTGCTCGCTGATCTGCTGCACCTCGCCGACCAGCACCAACTGCTCCTTGTCGCTGACCAGTCGATAGACCTTTGCCGCGTGCGGCCCGGTCTGCTCCACCAAGGCCTGGCCGCGCTGCACGCGGGTGCGCTGGGTCAGATCGAGATCGGTCTGGGTGAACGTCTGCAACGTCAGCGGAATCCCCAGCAGCCGCTCCCACACCAGCAAGGCGCGGTGGCGCTCGGTCTCGTTCATCGGTTGCAGGTTGTCGGCCATCAGCGAAAACGTGCCATGGGCCAGGCGTTCGCGGTATTGCTCGCTGCGCACCTGGTTGAGCAGGTGCAGCGCCAGCACGCCGAGTACCGCCACCAGAATCAGCGCCGCGCACATGCCGCCATAGATGCGCAGGAAGATCGAGTTCACAGCGGCAGTTCTACGCAGGCTTCAGGCACGAACAGATAACCTTTGCTGCGCACAGTCTTGATCAGGCGCGGATGATCGGGGTCGTCGCCGATCTTCGGGCGGATGCGCGAGATGCGCACATCGATCGAGCGGTCCTGACCGTCGTAACCAATGCCGCGCAACGCGGTGAAGATTTCTTCCCGTGACAGGATGCGCCCGGCGTTGGACACCAGCAGCCACAGCAGATCGAATTCGGCGCTGGTCAACTCGATGCCGCTGTCGCTCAGCCAGGCTTCGCGCAAGGCGTTGTCCACTACCAGCGGGCCGAATTGCAGACGGCGTGGTTTGCCCGCCGCCGGCTCCGGTGCGTCACTGCGTCGCAACAACGCCTGGATGCGCGCGAGCAACAGTCGTGGGCGGACCGGTTTGCACACGTAATCATCGGCGCCGATGTCGAGGCCGAGGATCTGGTCGGCGTCGTCGGTACGCGCGGTCAGCATGAGGATCGGCCCGTCGTACTGGTCGCGCACCTTGCGGCAGATGCTCAGGCCGTCTTCACCGGGGAGCATCAGGTCGAGGATCACCAGATCCGGCTGTTCCTTGATGATCCGCGCCGCCGCCAGCGCCCCGTTGCCTTCGATCTCCACACGCAATCCGTTGGCTTGCAGGTATTCGCGGGTCAGTTCGGCCAGACGCTGGTCGTCCTCGACTATCAATACCTGCCAGGCTTCTTGCTCCACGGGTGACCTCTGCTTGCCGATGCTGCGAATAAAGGAAGGATCCTCCCGTCTTTTTGTCATCTTTAAGGAGGATAAGAATGCGTGTGTCAGGGCCGATTGTATAAACGGCGTACAGCGAGAACACAAGTCGGTAAATGCGTTCGGACAAGGCCGTTTTTTGTGATAGGGTTCGCGCCCTTAAAAATCCGCTGAAGCGTTTTTCCCGGCGAAAAAACAGTGACAAACGGTCTAGCTCAGCAGGTTCACGGCCTACAAAGGTTTTCCCTGTTTCGCACACAATTTACGCACAGGGTTATCCACAGGCTGTCCGTTGCAATCGCCCCCCAAAACGCATTATCTTGTAGCCCGCGCTCAAAAAAACCCTACATGTAGGGGTTCGCGCCAAAAACCAAACACAAACCGGACAGTGAATTCAAGGCTTTTTATTGCCATTGTCGGGTTGAACCAAACGTATTTTCAGAAGCCCAAACCGCGCCTGCGGATGGCTACCGTTTTTCAGCCGATCACGGCGTAAACGGTACGGGTGTTGCAGTGGCGAAACTGCTCCCCGAAAGGAATGCGGTTTCACGCGTATCGCGCGAACCGAAGACTTCGGCATGGAAGCGGCGCCCACAAGGCCCACTTCCTGAACTGTCCCGAAGTCGTTACCCGGCGCTGGCCGGTCGTAGTGCTTCAGGACGGAACGGTGGGCACCGTGATGGTGCCCAAACAAACATAGAGAACGTGGAGACACCCATGCAAACCGACACAACTCGCGAGAACCCGCAGGGCACCTTGCCGCAGGCCGCCGATTCGAATTCGGATCTGGCTGCCACCGCGCCTGGTCAACTGCGTGTGATCAAGCGTAATGGCACTGTCGTTCCTTACACCGATGACAAGATCACCGTCGCTATCACCAAAGCGTTTCTCGCAGTTGAGGGCGGCACCGCTGCCGCTTCGTCGCGAATCCACGACACCGTTGCCCGCCTGACCGAACAGGTCACCGCGACCTTCAAGCGTCGCATGCCTTCGGGCGGCACCATCCACATCGAAGAAATCCAGGACCAGGTCGAACTGGCCCTGATGCGTGCCGGCGAGCAGAAAGTGGCTCGCGACTACGTGATCTACCGCGACGCCCGTTCCAAGGAACGCGCCACCCGCACCACCGCCGACGCACCGGTACAAGCGCACCCGTCGATCCGCATCACCCGCGCCGACGGCAGCCTCGCGCCGCTGGACATGGGCCGCCTGAACACCATCGTCACCGAAGCCTGCGAAGGTCTGGCCGAAGTCGACGGCGACCTGATCCAGCGCGAAACCCTGAAGAACCTGTACGACGGCGTGGCCCTGAACGACGTCAATACCGCGCTGGTGATGACCGCCCGTACCCTGGTCGAGCGCGAGCCGAACTACTCGTTCGTGACCGCCCGCCTGCTGATGGACACCCTGCGCGCCGAAGGCCTGGGCTTCCTGGGCGTCGCCGAGAGCGCGACCCACCACGAGATGGCCGACCTGTACGCCAAGGCGCTGCCGGCCTACGTCGCCAAAGGTATCGAGTTCGAACTGCTGAACCCTGTGCTGGCCGACTTCGACCTGGAAAAACTGGGCAAGGCGATCAATCACGAGCGCGACCAGCAATTCACCTACCTGGGCCTGCAGACCCTGTACGACCGTTACTTCATCCACAAGGATGGCGTGCGCTTCGAACTGCCGCAGATCTTCTTCATGCGTGTGGCCATGGGCCTGGCGATCGAAGAGAAGCAGAAAGAAGACCGTGCGATCGAGTTCTACAACCTGCTGTCCTCGTTCGACTACATGGCTTCGACCCCGACCCTGTTCAACGCCGGTACCCTGCGTCCACAGCTGTCGAGCTGCTACCTGACCACCGTTCCGGACGACCTGTCGGGCATCTACCACGCGATCCACGACAACGCCATGCTGTCGAAATTCGCCGGTGGCCTGGGCAACGACTGGACTCCGGTTCGTGCACTGGGTTCGTACATCAAGGGCACCAACGGCAAGTCCCAGGGCGTGGTTCCGTTCCTGAAAGTGGTGAACGACACCGCCGTTGCCGTCAACCAGGGTGGCAAGCGCAAAGGCGCTGTGTGTGCCTACCTGGAAACCTGGCACATGGACATCGAAGAGTTCATCGAACTCCGCAAGAACACCGGTGATGATCGTCGTCGTACCCACGACATGAACACCGCCAACTGGATCCCTGACCTGTTCATGAAGCGCGTCTTCGATGACGGCAAGTGGACCCTGTTCTCGCCATCCGAAGTACCGGACCTGCACGACCTGACCGGCAAGGCCTTCGAAGAGCGCTACGAGTACTACGAAGCCCTGACCGAGTACCCGGGCAAGGTCAAGCTGTTCAAGACCATCCAGGCCAAAGACCTGTGGCGCAAGATGCTGTCGATGCTGTTCGAAACCGGCCACCCATGGCTGACGTTCAAGGACCCGTGCAACCTGCGCAGCCCGCAGCAGCACGTCGGCGTGGTCCACAGCTCGAACCTGTGCACCGAGATCACCCTAAACACCAACAAGGACGAGATCGCGGTCTGCAACCTGGGCTCGATCAACCTGCCGAACCACATCGTCGACGGCAAGCTGGACACCGCCAAGCTCAAGCGCACCATCGACGTAGCGGTACGCATGCTCGACAACGTGATCGACATCAACTACTACTCGGTACCGCAGGCGAAGAACTCCAACTTCCGTCACCGTCCGGTCGGCCTGGGCATCATGGGCTTCCAGGACGCGCTGTACCTGCAGCACATCCCTTACGGTTCCGACGCTGCCGTAGAGTTCGCCGACAAGTCGATGGAAGCGGTCAGCTACTACGCGATCCAGGCTTCCTGCGACCTGGCTGACGAGCGCGGCTCGTACGAGACGTTCCAGGGTTCGCTGTGGTCCAAAGGCGTACTGCCGCTGGATTCGCAACAGATCCTGATCGAGGCACGTGGCCAGAAGTACATCGACGTCGACCTGACCGAGTCCCTGGACTGGGCACCGGTTCGCGCCCGTGTACAGAAAGGCATCCGTAACTCGAACATCATGGCCATCGCACCGACCGCGACCATCGCCAACATCACCGGCGTATCGCAGTCGATCGAACCGACCTATCAGAACCTGTATGTGAAATCGAACCTGTCGGGCGAATTCACCGTGATCAACCCGTACCTGGTTCGCGACCTGAAGGCTCGCGGTCTGTGGGACTCGGTCATGATCAACGACCTGAAGTACTACGACGGTTCGGTTCAGCAGATCGAACGCATCCCGCAAGAACTCAAAGAGCTCTACGCGACCGCGTTCGAAGTGGACACCAAGTGGATCGTTGACGCCGCCAGCCGTCGTCAGAAGTGGATCGACCAGGCCCAGTCGCTGAACCTGTACATCGCCGGCGCATCGGGCAAGAAACTCGACGTGACCTACCGCATGGCCTGGTACCGTGGCCTGAAAACCACCTACTACCTCCGTGCCCTGGCCGCGACCAGCACCGAGAAGTCGACCATCAACACCGGCAAGCTGAACGCTGTTTCCAGCGGCGGCAACCACGGTGACGATTCGGTCCTGGCAGCGCCTGCCGGCCCTGCTCCAGTGCCGAAGGCCTGCGCCATCGACGAGCCGGATTGCGAAGCTTGCCAATAAGCTGAGCTGAATCGGGCGTTGCGAAACGCCTGATCGAGAAACCCCCGACAGACTTCTGGTTTGTCGGGGGTTTTCTTTTGCTCGCGACAAAAAATCAAAAGCCCCCTCACCCTAGCCCTCTCCCCTAGGGAGAGGGAACCGACCGAGTTGTTTTGGAGAGATACGCCGACGTGAAATACCGAGTTGAACTCGGGTTTAAAACACATGCCATGCAACTCAGCTTCTTCTGCCTCCACTCCTCCTACTACTCCTACTCCTGCCTCGGCTTTGGCTTTGGCTTTGGCTTTGGCTTTGGCTTTCCACCACTCAACACGATGAGCGTTAGCTCGAGTACCGCTTTTGATCTTCGGGCGACGTCGGAAGGCTGAGTGGAGGGATTTATCCGGGGGTGGGAGCGCAGCGACCGTTTGGCGAAGCCAAACACATCGAGAGGAGGTGCAGCGAAGCAAACCGTAGGCGATGCCCCCCGGATGAATCCCGGAGCGAAGGAACCCCGAGCCCCAGCGAGTGGGCCGAACGCAGGAGCAAGCGTTTTTTTGCTTACTTTTTTGAGGCGTTTGTCAAAAAAGTGAGTCGCCGTAAGGGCGAAACCGCCAGCCGCCACACCCGAAACAACGGATATTCACCCAATCAACCACAGCATGGCCGTCTACCAGAACGCCACGCCAAACAAAAAAAAAGCCCCTCAAAAGAGGGGCTCCCTGAACAACCAAAAATCAGGTCATCTGAATGATGGTCTGCATGATGGTGCTCTGGGTGGAGATGGTCTTGGCGTTCGCCTGATAGTTGCTCTGGCCCTTGATCAGGTCCACCAGCTCATTGGTCAGGTTAACGTTCGACTCTTCCAGCGAGTTGGAAGCGATCGAACCCAGGGTGCCGGTTTCCGGCGCGTCGTAGCCCGGGATACCCGAAGCATAAGTTTCTTTCCAGCTGGTACCGCCGATAGGCTGCAGGCCCTGTTCGTTGGTGAAGCTGGCCAGCGCAACCTGGCCGATGGCCTTGCTCTGGTTGTTGCTGAAGTTGGCGAACAGGGTACCGGTACCGTCGATGGTCAGGTTGGTGATCTGGCCAGTGGCGTAGCCGTCCTGAGTCGGGATCGAGCGTGCGGTATCGGCGTTGTACTGAGTGGTCTTGGCCATGGAGATGGTGATGCCGGCCGGGTTTGCCGAAGCACCGTTAGCAGTCCAGACACCATTGGTCACAGTCCCGGGTACCCAGCCAGTGAGCTTCAGGTCACTGCTGATCGTGGCTGGTGGAGTGCTGACCTGAGTCAGTTTGCCAGTGGAGTCGAAGGTCATGGTGGAAGCCACTGGCGCGGTGACCTTTGGATCACTGCCGGTAGCATCCGGGTTACGACCGTCCACCAGGGTGTAGACCTTCCAGGTGTTGGCACCGGTCTTGACCATGTATTGATCCATGGTGTGCTGGTTGCCCTGGCTGTCATAGATCGGAGTACTGAACGACTTGGTGTAGGTCGCTGTGTTGGTCGGATCGAATTTGCCGGCCGCCACAGTATCGTCGATCACCGGAGCGGTCGAGTTCAGGTTGATGGTCGAAGTCACCAGCGAGGAGGACTTCGGCGCCAGGTTCGAGGTATCGATCTTCAGGTCGGTCAACACGCCGTTGATGATCTTGCCGTTGGAATCCACACCATAGCCCTGCAGACGCGAGGTGTAGTCGGTGTTGGTGATGTAGCCGTCCTTGTCGACCTTGAACGTACCGGCACGGGTGTAGGACACCGAGCCGTTGTTGCTCAGGGTGAAGAAGCCGGAACCGTTGATCCCCATGTCCAGCACGTTGCCGGTGTTGTTGATGTCACCCTGGGTGAACTGCTGGGAAACGTTGGCCAGGCGCACGCCGTTACCGATGACCTTGCTGCCGCTACCCAGGCGAGTCGCCGAGTAGACGTCTTCGAATTCTGCACGGGACGATTTGAAACCGGCAGTCGCGACGTTGGCGATGTTGTTGCCGGTCACGTCCAGTTGCTTGTTGGCTGCATAGAGACCGCTAAGGCCGATATTGAAAGACATATTCCACTCCTTTGTGCCGGTTAGTCGGCTCTATATACCAATGGTTTGTACTTTGGACAGGGCGACGGTGCCCTTGCCGGACAGGTTGAGCATCAGCTCGCCGCCGGTCTGGCTGATCGTCACGCTGGTGACGGTGGCCGGCAGGTAGGTCGCCATATCGGTCGAGGTGCCATTGATCGAGGCGTTGGCCTTGACGGTATAAGTACCGGTCTTCACCAGGTTGCCGTCCTTGTCCTTGCCGTCCCAGGTGAAGCTCGCATTGCCTGCGGCGCGACTGCCCAGATCGATGGTGCGAACGACCGTACCGCTGCTGTCGGTGATGCTGACAGTGCCGCCGGCAATCGACGACGGAACGGTGACCGAACCGGTCATGCCTTTGCTCGGATCGTCGAGCTGGACCGAGTTGGTCTGCACGATCACGTTGCGGCCAACCAGCGACGAAGCCTGCAAGGCTTGCGACGAGTTGTAGTTGCCGGCCAGCGAACTCACGGTGCTATTGAGGGTGGTGATCCCCTCGAGGCTGCTGAACTGCGCGAGCTGGGCAACGAATGCACTGTTGTCCTGCGGGTCGAGCGGGTTCTGGTTTTTCAGCTGGGTTACCAGCAGTTGCAGGAACGCATCCTTGCCCAGGGCCTGGCCGCCGGTGGCGCTGTTGGTAGCCGAAGCAATGCCGCCGGTGGTCGTGCTACTGGTCTTCTTCGAAGAGTTGGCCAGTATGTCGTTCATCGTCAGGCTGCTGGTGGTATCGGTAACACTCATGGCAGTCGCCCCTTATCACTGACCGAGGGTCAGTACCTTCTGCATCATGGTTTTGGCGGTGTTCATCATTTCGGCGTTGGTCTGGAAGGACCGGCTCGCGGAAATCATGTCGGCCATTTCTTCCACCACGTTGACGTTCGGGTAGTAGACGTAGCCCTTTGCGTCAGCGGCCGGATGGTTCGGCTCGTAGCGCGCTTCGAGGTTGCTCTGGTCTTCGACCACGCCGAGCACCTGCACGCCCTGGCCCGCAGCGTCCTGGTTCTGGAACAGCGAGTTGCTGCCGCCGCTCTGGCCGCCCTGGAACATGGTGGCGAACACCGGGTGGCGGGCGCGATAGGTCTGGTCGATGCTCGACGAGACGGTTTCGGCGTTGGCGATGTTCGAAGCCACGGTGTTGAGACGCGTGGTCTGGGCGCTCATGCCGCTGCCGGCAATGTTGAAAACGCTGGACAGGGACATGGATTACTCTCCGCGCAGGGCTGAAACCAGCCCTTTGAATTTGCTGTTGAGCAGCGTGAAGCTGGCCTGGAAGCCGACGGCGTTTTCCGCGTAGTTCGACTGTTCAAGCTGGGCGTCAACGGTGTTCTGGTCGATCGACGGCTGCATCGGCGTGCGATACATCAGCGACTCGTCGCCATTGCCCAGGCCTTCAGCTTCGATGTGACGGCTGTTGGTCATATTCAGGGCGATGGTGCCGTTGGCGTTCTTCTGGCTCTGTGCTTCGAGCACTTTGGAGAAATCCAGATCCCGAGCCTTGTAGTTCGGGGTGTCGGCGTTGGCGATGTTGTTGGCCAGGACTTCGGCACGCTGGGCGCGGAAGCCCAGGGCTTTTTCGTGAATTCCGAGCGCTTTATCGAAGCTGATGCTCATGTCGGGAACCTTCAGGTGACCGGGTTTTTCGTAACAGGGTTATAGCAAGCGTCGTGCCAGTTTTAAAAAGCCCCGGATTCCGGGGCTTTGCAGGGGATCGGCAAGGCGGCAATGCCAGAAAAGCGGCAACGGGTTTCCGCCGGATGCCGCTTTTCTGCCGCTTGCCGCCACCGCAAAAACCCTCAGGCATAAAAAAACGGGAGCCCCTGAGGACTCCCGTTTTTTGTGTTGCCGGTGCCGGTCACTTCGCCTGGTAAATGATCCCCGGGCTGCACTGGACCATCTGGTAATGGTCCGGCAAACCGTTCAGCGCTTCGGAAGCGCCGAGGAACAGATAACCGCCCGGTTTCAGCGTGCTGTGAATGCGCAACAGGATGTCTTTCTTCACCTCGGCGGAGAAGTAGATCAGCACGTTGCGGCAGAACACGATGTCGAACTTGCCAAGACTGGCATAGCTGTCGAGCAGGTTGAACGAGCGGAATTCCACCCGGTTCTTGATCGGCGCCTTGATCACCCAGCGCCCCGGCCCTTTCGGGTCGAAGTAGCGCTGCAGACGATCGGCGGACAGACCGCGACCGATCGCCAGGCTGTCGTACTCGCCGGTCTTGCAGTTGGTCAGCATGCTGCCGGACAGATCCGTGGCGACGATCTGCACGCCCATCTTCAACTGACCGATGTTGGTCCGCTCGAACTCGTCGATCGACATCGACAGCGAATAGGGTTCCTGACCCGACGAACAGGCCGCCGACCAGATCCGCAGACGCTGGTTGGGAGCGGCCTTGATCGCCTCGGGCAGCACCTTGTTCTTCAAGACTTCAAACGGATAGGTGTCACGAAACCACAGGGTTTCGTTGGTCGTCATGGCATCGACCACCTGCTCGCGCAAACCGCTGCGCGGCTGGGTCTGGATGCGCTGTACCAGCTCACCCAGGGACTTGATGCCTTGCTGCTCCATCAGTTTGTTGAGACGGCTCGAGACCAGGTACTGCTTGTTTTCACCGAGCAAAATGCCACAGGCTTTTTCCAGGAAGACCCGGAACTGTTCGAAATCCAAATTACCCGTAGACAAATGATGCCGCCTCTTAAATCGTGTTGACCGCCAGGGACGGAAAGTCCCTAGCTGATATCTGCTGCTTTGATCCGGTCGACTACCCGGGATGCCAGGTCATCAGGACGGAATTTGGCCAGGAAGTCATCGGCACCGACCTTCTTGACCATCGCCTGGTTGAACACACCCGACAACGAAGTATGCAGGATGATATGAAGCTTTTGCATGCGAGGGTCGCCGCGGATTTCCGCCGTCAGGGTGTACCCGTCCATCTCCGGCATTTCGATGTCGGAGATCATCATCAGGAACTCTTCTTCCGGCTTCTTGCCCTCATCGACCAGCTTGCGCAGGTAATCCAGCGCCTGCTTGCCGTCGTTCAGCGCCACCACTTCGACACCGACCGTCTGCAGGCAGCGCGTCACCTGCTTGCGTGCCACCGACGAGTCATCGACCGTCAGCACCCGCAACGACAATGCCTTGCTCTGGGTCTCGACATCAACAACGCCGACCGAAATCGCTTCCGGCGTCGGTGCGACTTCCGCCAGCACCTTCTCGACGTCGATGATTTCGACTAACTGATTGTCCACCCGAGTCACAGCGGTCAGGTAATGATCGCGACCGGTCCCCTTGGGTGGCGGATGGATCTCTTCCCAGTTCATGTTGACGATACGTTCCACCGAGCGCACCAGGAAACCCTGGGTCTTGGTGTTGTATTCCGTGATGATCACGAACGGACTGTTCTTGTCTTTCAACGCCCCGGAGCCGGTCGCCATTGCCAGATCGAGGATCGGAATGGTCGCCCCCCGGATATTCGCCACCCCGCACACGACAGGACTGGACTTGGGCATCAACGTCAGTTGCGGGCACTGCAGCACTTC
The DNA here is from genome assembly GCF_023242405.1 of Pseudomonas sp. MWU12-3088. Classification (NCBI taxonomy): domain Bacteria; kingdom Pseudomonadati; phylum Pseudomonadota; class Gammaproteobacteria; order Pseudomonadales; family Pseudomonadaceae; genus Pseudomonas; species Pseudomonas sp. MWU12-3088. Next base: position 9,833 of record NZ_JALJEA010000017.1, on the reverse strand, counting down.
CCGAACCTTGAACACGTTGATCCCGTAGAGCTGCTGGCCGTCGAGACGGAACAACAACAGCTCCAGGCGATTCTGCCCCACCAGTTGCGTGCGCTGGTTCACCGAATCCATTACACCAGCCATGCCCAGACTCCTACACCAACGCCAAGTGTTGTTGCGACGCACATTCATTGCTAAACGGCACGGCGCTTGCTTTTTAACTCGTATGAACATTCAAACGACATTTTTCCGACGCCTGACATCCCCTATCCGCAGAGGACTTTGCGCGGTGTCTGCCGCTTGCCTGTTTTTCGCGGGCAGCCCTGCCAGTGCTGATGCGGTTACCTTGCCTGACATGCTTATCGGCGTCACTCAGGGCTTTCTTGAATTCACCGTAGAAGACTATCTGGCTACCAGTCAAACGGAAGGGCGTTATGAAATCGAGGTCAAGCAGCTCGATCCGCGCATGCGCATGCCTATGTGCGACAAGGAATTGACAGCGTCCCTGGAGAGTCCGGGACGCCCCCTGGGCCGTGTAACGGTCAAGGTCCGCTGCGAAGGCGCCTCCCCCTGGACCGTGTTCGTACCCGCTCAAGTCCGCCTGTTTCGCGAGGTCGTGACCACCACTCGCCCGCTCAAGCGCGCCGGCATCATCGAGCCCCAGGACGTGACCCTGCGCGAGCATGATGTCAGTCAGATCAATCAGGGCTTCCTGACGTCGGTGGATGAGGCGATCGGGCAGAAATTGACCCGACCAACGGTCGCCGATCAGGTGATTACCCTTGTGCATCTGGAACAGGCGGAAGTCGTTCGCAAAGGGGATCAAGTGGTGATTACCGCCCGTAGCGGCACACTGGCCGTGCGCATGCCGGGCGAGGCCCTGTCCAATGGCGGCCTGAAAGAACAGATTCGAGTGAAAAACCTTAATTCCCAGCGGGTCATCAAGGCGCAGGTCATGGCGCCGGGCCAGGTGGAAGTGGCAATGTGAGCAACGACTGGAGCAATGACAGGAAAGCCTCGTGAGTGATCGCGCAGAAAACTGGCGCCAACCTGAGCTGTTCCCTAAACTGTTCCGCAGCAGGATCTGTGCGGCGCATGCAGGCTTATTGGTAAAAGAGCCTAAAGTTTTCCAGGGGATGGCCGAGAACATGGCAAGCGTCCAAATTCCCAGAGGTTTTTAACATGGTCATCGATTTCAGCCGTTTGAACAGCTCCTCGTCACTTACGGGCAGTACACGTACCAGCGCGCCCAAGGAAACCGCCGAAACCGGCACCTCCGCGCCGCTGAATACCCCGGCCGAACAGGCCAGTACCGCAAAAAGCGGGGAATCGGTACACCTCAGCAATGAGGCTCAACAGTTGCAGAAGGTCACTGACAAGCTGCGCGATCAGCCTGCCGTCGACAAAGCCCGCGTGGCCGAGTTGAAAGCAGCGATTGCCGATGGCAGCTACAAAGTCGACAGCAACCGTGTAGCCAGCAAACTGCTCAACTTCGAAGCCCAGCGCTAGGCCTCGGCCTGCGCCAGGCTTTTGGACGCTTAAAACCCAAGGCCAGCCATGCACGACACTACTTTATTGCAACTGATCACCGACGACTTTGCTCCAGCTCAACAACTGCTGGAGTTACTGCATACCGAGTCCCTCGCCTTGCACGGTCGCGACATGCCCCTGCTGGAAGAAATTCTGGCGCGCAAACAGGCATTGATCATTCTGCTCGAGCAGCATGGCCGCAAGCGCAGCGAAATCCTCGCCAGCCTCAATCTGTCGCTCGACCGCCAGGGCCTGGAACAACTGGCCAGCCAGTCGAGCATCGGCGATCAGTTGCTGAGCCAGAGCGATGTCCTGACCGACCTGATCGCCCAGTGCCAGGCGGCCAACGTCAAGAATGGCCAGTCGATCGTGATGCAGCAGGCCGCCACGGCCAATCAGCTGAAAATCCTCACCGGTGGCGAGCCTCCCGCGCTCTACGATGCCAGCGGCACCTTCTCCAAACTGCAGAAACCGCGCGCGCTCAGCCAGGCGTGATTCTTTCTTCTATGCTTGCGCCCTATCAACGCGCGATACATGCTGGCAAAATACTGGCCAGCCGTAGTCAAAATTTGTCTGGAGATTGATTTAACGTGTCCAATGATGACGCTCCGCAGCCCCCAAAGGTGCTTACCACGCCCCTGGAGATCTCCAGCAATCTGCGCCAGCTGCAAGAGAGCCACGATCCGCTGATCATCACCTTTCACGAGCGCAGCCAGCGCTTCCAGAGCTACCTGATCAAGGTCGACCGGGAAACCGCCACGATTGCCCTGGATGAAATGATTCCGCGCGATGGCGAGCGCTTCCTGCTGGCTGGTGAACCGTTCAAGGTCGAAGGCTTCCATGAAGGCGTACGCATCGCCTGGGAATACAACGGCACGCTGGACATCAAGGAATCCGACGGTGACCGCTTCTATGTCGGCGAGATGCCCACCGAAGTGGTCTATCACCAGCGCCGCAACGCCTTCCGCGCCGCACTGAAGCTGACCGATCTGGTGAGCGTCGAACTGGGCGGCGAAAAGCTCAAGTCGCCGATCGGTGGCAAACTGCTGGATATCTCCGCCACCGGCTGCAAGCTGCGTTTCGAAGGTGACATCACCGACCGCCTGCAACTGGGCCAGGTCTACGATCGCCTGATCGCCCCGCCGCTGTTCGGCAACCAGCCCGCAGCGGTCGAGCTGCGTTACCTGCACTTCGAAGAAAAACTCAACATCACCTTCGCCGGCCTGCGTTTTCACAACATCAGCGGCCCGGCAGCGCGCAACGTCGAGCGTTTCGTCTATCAGCTGCAACGTGAAGCACGGCGCTTCGACAAAGACGATCTCTGATTCAAACGCGCCATGAAAAACGGGCAGTCCCTTGCGGTGACTGCCCGTTTTTTTATGCCTGGTGTTTTTTCAGGATCAAGGCCTGGCGCCACTGATGTCCGGCGCAGGATTGTCGTTGCCGGCATCAGGCTCCACAGGTGATTCAGGTTCAGTGGCGGGCTCGGGTGCCGGTTCAGGTGCGACTGTGGTCTGCATCTGCTCCTGCACCACTTGCTCGTCTACTCGTGGATCGAGTGCTGCCACCAGCGGCGAACTGGACATGCTGTCCGGCATCGCCACGTGATGCAGCGGTGCGTCGTCGACCTGGTGCAGGTTGGTCACGGCTTTCGGCCGGATGCGCCACACCAGCACCAGCGCGAAAAAGGTAAAGAACGCATACAGGCTCTGGCTACCGAACATTTTCATCAACACACCGGCCAGCAGCGGTCCGATGCTGGCGCCCACCCCGTAGGTCACCAGCAGCATCGCCGTCAGCGACACTCGCCGATCGCCTTCGACATGGTCGTTGGAGAACGCCACGGCCAGCGGGTACAGGCAGAACTGCACCAGCGAACACAGGAAGCCGACGACGAATAAAATCTCCAGTGGCACCTGCGGCATGATCGCCAGCGGCAATGCGGCGACGGCCAGAAACCCGGCGAAGCAGCGGATCAGTAAGGCCCGGTCATAACGGTCGGACAACCAGCCCAACGGCCACTGCACCAGCAGCCCGGCAAAAATGCAGGTACCCATGAACAGACCGACCTGCTCGGTGGACAACCCCTGCTGCGACGCATAGAGCGGCGCCAGACCGTAGAACGAGCCGATGATCAGCCCTGCCCCGAGCACCGTACTCAACGACTGCGGCACGCGCTTGATGAAGAAGCGCGGCTCCATCGGTGCCGGATGCAACGGCGCCGGGTGAATCCGCCGGGTCAGCGCCACCGGCACCAGACACAGGGCAAAACACAGGGCGACCAGCATCAACAGTTCCAGGCCCAGCCCCGGGTGCATGACCAGAATCAGCTGACCGAGCACCAGCCCCAGATACGAAGCAATCATGTAGCCGCTGAACACCACGCCGCGCTGGTTGGCATCGGCCTGCTCGTTCAGCCAGCTCTCGATGACCATGTACTGGCACATCATGCCGAGGCCGACGATGGTCCGCAGCACCAGCCACGCCGGCAGCCAGTCCACCAGACCATGACCGAGCACCGCCGCGCCGACGATCCCCGCACAAGCGGAGTACGCGCGAATATGTCCGACCCGGGCAATCAACCGGTGGCCGATCTTGCCGCCCAGCACCAGACCGAAATAGTTGGCCGCCATCAACGCACCGACCCACAGTCCGTCGACATGGTCGGCCGCCAGGCGCAACGCCAGATAGGTGGAAAGAAGGCCCGAGCCGATCAACATCATCAGCGAGGCGAAATACAGCGCTCGAAAGGATTTCCAGATTTGGCGCATCGGCGTTCCGAGCGGCTCCTTGCGGTGAGTGTCGGGCTATCGAACGATAGCCCGATGACGACATTTCGTCAGGCCTGGGCTGCCAGAACGCGCCGTTCCCAGGGAGTGATCTCATCAAAGAAACTGGTCAGTTCCATGGTCTTCGAAGCGATGTAGCCTTCGATGAACTCCTTGCCAAACAGTTCCTTGGCCAACTGGCTGCGCTTCAGACGCTCGATCGCGGCGTGCAACGTACACGGCAGCGAAAGATTGTCCGGCACTTCGAATTCACCCTGGATCGGCGCACTTGGCTCCAGCTCATGTTCAATACCGTGCAGACCGGCCGCCAGGCTCGCGGCAATCGCCAGATAAGGGTTGGCATCGGCGCCCGGCAAACGGTTCTCGACCCGACGGGCAACCGGAGAACTGGCCGGAATCCGCAGACCCGCAGCGCGGTTGTCGTGAGACCAGCAAGCATTGTTCGGCGAGGCGAACGGATGGCACAGGCGCTGATAGGAATTGACGTTCGGCGCAAACAGCGCGGTGAAGTCCGCCATGCCCGCCTGCTGCCCGCCGATGAAGTGGCGGAACATCGCGGTCGGCTGACCGTTCTCATCGCTGAACACATTCTTGCCGCTGCCGATCTCGACGATGCTCTGGTGGATGTGCATCGAACTGCCCGGCGTGTGCGCCAAAGGCTTGGCCATGCAGACCACGGTCAGGCCATGCTTGAGCGCGACTTCCTTGAGCAGGTGCTTGAACAGGAAAGTCTGGTCGGCCAGCAACAGCGGATCACCGTGCAACAGGTTGATCTCGAACTGGCTGACACCCATCTCGTGCATGAAGGTATCGCGCGGCAGGCCCAGGGCCGCCATGCATTTATAGACTTCACTGAAGAACGGCCGCAGACCGTTGTTGGAACTGACGCTGAACGCCGAGTGACCGTCCTCGCGACGACCGTCGAGGCCGACCGGTGGCTGGAACGGTTGCGTCGGATCGGTGTTCGGCGCGAACACAAAGAATTCGAGCTCAGTTGCCACTACCGGCGCCAGGCCGAGGGCGGCGTAGCGGGCAATGACTTTCTTGAGCTGGCCACGAGTCGACAGGTTGGAGCTCTCGCCGGTCAGCTCATCGGCATCACAAATGGCCAGCGCACGCGGCTCCTGGCTCCACGGCAGAGGATAGATCTGCGCAGGATCGGCGACCAGCGCGAGGTCGCCGTCATCGCTGCCGTAGAACCGTGCAGCGGGATAGCCCCCCATGATGCATTGCAGCAGCACCCCCCGGGCCATCTGCAAACGCCGCCCTTCGAGGAAACCCTCGGCGGTCATTACCTTGCCCCGTGGCACGCCGTTCAAATCCGGCGTGACACATTCAATTTCATCAATGCCCGTCAATCGCTGCGCGAGTGAACGCTGGCCATCGGTTGTCATGACGCAATCCTTGTTATTGTGCGAGCCGCGAACGGCGACCCGGACAAAATAGGCTTCAGCTGTTCGGAATATCAAGCAGCGGCCAACAAAAAGAATGCCAGTCGATGAATTCGTGAATCAGGGCAGGTAAATACTGAACACGCCGCCACCCAATGGCCCGCCATTGCGGATCTCGGTACGACCGCCGACACCGTTGCGCTGATGCAGTGCCGCGATGCGCCCGGCGAAGTACAGACCGAGGCCGGTACTGCCACTGCTGTGATTGATGCCCTGCACATAATCGGCCTGACGTTCGAGCATCTCGACCGGGTAACCGTCGCCGTCGTCGTTGATGCTCAGCACCAGTTGCCCTGCCTCGTCGCTGACGGTGATCAGCAGCGATTCACGGGCGTAGCGGATCGCGTTGTTGATGCAGTTGCCCAGTACCGAAGCGATCAGTTCACGATCAAAGAAACCCAATGGACTGAGCGGGTCGACTTCGTAAGTCGCGACAATGCCGCGACTGGCGAACACCTCTTGGTGAGCCGCCAGTTGCGCCTCGATGAAATCGTCCAGTTCATGATAGGCCGGCTGCAATGGCATCTGGTTGACGCCGAGCTTGTACAGCCCGAGCAACTGCACCAGCATGCCGTTGAGGTGGGCGAACTCGAAGTCGATCACACCCTGCTCCGGCGCCTGCCGCTGAGCCTCGGGCAAACGCGCCAGCCATTGGCTGTGGGCCTGCATCAGCATGGCCAGGGAGTTCTTCATGTCGTGCACGGTGGAGGCAATCACCATGGAAAAATCCAGTGCCTGCTCGTCTTGGTTCATTCGCCAAACGCCTTGCTTTTCAGCTTCTGATAACGCGGATAACGCGCGTCGGTGTCGGGCATCAGGCCAACCATTTTCAGGCAGGCCCGACATTCTTCCAGCTCCGCCGAGGGCACACTGGTGTCGGTGCCGTGCAGCAGCGACTGCGCCATGTTCAGCGCAATACTGATGTTCTTCGGTTGCATCTTCAGCGCCTTGCGGAATACCTCGCGGGCTTCCACCAGGTTGCCGGTCTTGTACACGCGCACGCCCTGACGGTTGAGGTCGGCGGCGGCATTACTGGAGCTGAGAATAGTCGGGTCGTCGGTGAGTTTGGCGATGTCTTTCATCACCGTCGGGTCATCGCCGTAGATTTCCGCACAGCTCTTGAGCATCGACGTGCCCGCCTCGGCCTGCCCCAGCATCTGCAATTGCTTGGCGACCAGCAGCGCGGCCTCGGGGCTCATGAACTGTTCCATGCCGTCGAGACGCATCAGCGCTTGTTCGGTGAGCTTCTCGGCGGTCTCGGCGTCATTGAGCAACAGACTGGTGGCCTTCATCAGGCGCGCGCGAATCTGCAGGCCCGGATCGGTCGGGTTTTCCTTGGCCACGGCACTGAGGGTGGTGTTGATTTCCAGCCGCGTGCGGGTATCAAGGCCCTTTTCGCTGCCCTTGCTGATCAGCGCATGGGCAAGACCCAGGTTGCTTTCCGGATCCTTGAAGCGCGACTGCGCACCCTGCGCCACAGCCTGACGGTAGGCCCGCGACGCCGTGTCGAAATCCTCGTTGGCCATTGCCAGTTTGCCGAGCAGCGCCTGCCGGCGTACCGCCAGCGGTGACAGACGAATCGCCTCCTCCAGTGTCCGCTGTGCGCCTTTGGTATCGCCTTCGGCCACCAGGACGTCCGCCATGCCGTCGTACAGCGCCGGCATCATCGGAAACACTTTCAGGGCTTTCTCATACACGCCTTTGGCCTGGGCCACCTGACCGCGCTTGAACAGCAATTTGCCCAGTCCGGCAAAGGCCCAAGGCAACGGCCGATCGGCGATGATGCTGTCATACAGACGCTCAAGCGCTTCGTTCTGATTCATGTCGCGCAAGGCATCGGCGCGGTAGCGCAGGCACAGCGGCGAATAGCGGATGTCCTGCTTGCACAGGGCGATACAGGCGTTAAGCACCTCGACCGGCTTGCCACGATCGAGGGCCTGCAGAATCGGCTTGAGCAGGGTTTTGCGCTGTTCCAGACGCTCCAGACGTTGCGCCAGGCCGATTCGGTTGAACGGTTTGGTCAGGTAGGCGTCCGGCTCGTGCTCCAGTGCACTGAGCACCATCGCCTGGCTAGTCTCGGCGGTGACCATCACAAACACGGCTTCGTGACTGATCAGCTTTTCCATCATCAGGTCTTCCAGCACCTGCTGACCGTTTTTCTTGCCGTCACCCAGGTGGAAATCCTGAAGGATGAAATCGTAGGACTTCTGCGCGCACATTTTCAGCGCCTCCTCACCGGTGTCGGCGGTGTCCACGTCCTTGACGCCCAACTCGCGCAACATCGAGCGTACGGAACTGCGGAAATCCGAGAAATCATCGACGATCAGAAAACTCTTTTGGTGATACGACAGCATCGAGGATTTCCAGACAATTGAAGTAGAAGAACGAGGGCTTTCACAAGCGCGCAGATGATAACTGGAGGCTAAATGCTATCAAGCGATTTCATGCGCAGCCGATGAGATTGCAAGTGCCGATCGGGTTATCGGCCAGAAGTGACGTTCTCTGAAGCAGACACTTCAAGATTCCTTATGCAACAACTGGCCTGTTCGGCTGCTCACTCCCTCATAAAAGGCTTGGATCGTGCACATCAAAGGACGCTACATCGTGTCCGCCGGCGTTCTGCTGTTTCTCCAGCAGGCAATGGCGACCGGAATGGACTGCACAAAAGCGGTAAACACCGTCGAAAACACTATTTGTGCCGATAAAGGGCTGTATGAATTGGATGCACAAATGGGAGTGGTTTATCGGGGATTGATGAAAAACCCCACTGATAAACTGCCGGACCTCAAACGCACTCAACGGCTTTGGCTGAAAGCACGGAACGAGTGTGCCGAAGACATTTCGTGCCTCGGGCAAAGCTATCGCGAACGTTTGCAGTTGTTGCAGGCGCAGTGGAAGGAAGCTGTTGTCTACAAACCGAATGAGATCGACCAAGAGGTTCTGGAGGATCTGCAAAAGAACATCCGGGCGGCAAGCAAAATCGATCCGGAGTTTGCGCTGGAGCGAACACTCGACGCCCTATCGATCAAAAATGGTCAGACTTCATTTTCTGCAGAGCCTGATGACGATCAATACTCCGAAAAAACGCACTTCCCGAAGACCATTCCCAAGGGCGTTGGCGAGAGTGAATGGAGCGCCTTGCAAGCCTCAAACCTGGATGCCGACACCGAACTCGGTCAAACCTCGTTTACCTTGCTTGATCTGGATGGCGACGGTCATCGCGATCTGATTGTTCAGATTTATACAGGCGGCACGGGACTGTTCACCTTCATCGAAACCTACCGCCGTGATGGCGATAGATTTATCCGCAGAACAGCTGCGCGCGGTCAGGAATCAGTTGCCGGCAGTTCGCTGTACTCGATTAATGATCGCGGTGCCAATCAATCAGTGAGCTGGATCAGCATTCACGGAAAGGTTTACGCCGCCTATCGTGACAGTGGATATGGTATTGATCAGGTCTACCTTCTCAGCCCTCTGCAAATCAACCGCCAGGTACCTACCGTCAAAGTTCGCTACCGCTATCAACTGCACATTCCACTCACACAGCAGCATGAAGACAGCAACACCACTTACAAGCTGAAACCGGAATTGCAACGCGCACTCGCCCAAGGCTTGGTCGGTATGGATCAAGTGCCATCCGATTCCACGCAGGAGAGGCAGCCGATTTGCCCCATTCCTCCGTCAGCCAAAGACGTTGAGGAGTATTACAGCTATGGCGCGGGCTATTACGCCATAGAATCGGTGGCTGACTTCCCGGTGATTATTGGCACCGAATGCTTTATTGCAAGATTGAACAATTGGTTCGGAACCTACAGCGAAAAACGCGGATTATTTGGGCAGCTGACCTTGCGCAAGCCAGGCTCGGGAGACGAGGAGCGTAGCTACGAGGTCAATGGCCGCCGACGCATTATCGAGATCAGTACTTCGATTGGCGAAGTCGGAGGCGGCGCCGCAGAATAATCTGTGAAACGCACAATAAAAAAGCCCCGTCAGGTCATCCTGCGCGGGGCTTTTTTAAGCGAGCAAACCTTGGCCAGGTCTAGCGTGCTCAATGGATAAGCAGAAATAGAAACTTTCCTGCGGA
>NZ_JALJEA010000016.1:0-101842 GCF_023242405.1 Pseudomonas sp. MWU12-3088 | reverse complement strand
GCGATAAACAAAAAGCCCGACCTGAAGAGGTCGGGCTTTTTCATGTCTGGTGCAATGGCTGCATCATTTGTCGCTTTCGCAATTGACCATCCACGACACGCCAAAACGATCCACGAGCATGCCGAAACGCGCGGCCCAGAAGGTCGCTTCCAGTGGCATGTCCACTCGACCGTCTCTGGCCAAGGCATTGAAGACTCTTTCAGCCTCGGCGACGGTGTCGACGTTCAAGGACACCGAGCAACCGCTCATGCCCTGGGTCGGACGGTCGGGCGTGGTGTCCGATGCCATCAGCATCTGATCACCCACCTTCAGGCAGGTATGAATGATCAGGTTGTGGTGCTCTTTCGGCACGTGCTCAGCGGCAGGCGTTTCGCCGAACGTCATCATCGCCTCGAGCTTGCCTTGCAGGCATTGTTCGTAAAACGTGAAGGCGGCACGGCAGTCGCCGTTGAAGATCAGGTACGGGTTGATTTTCATGGTGGTGCTCCCGAACAGGCAGTGAAACGCAACGCGGCCGGGTGTGCCGAGGCTGCGTCATGGATTGACTCCATCCAGCAAAGCGTTAGATCGACGGATTGCCAGTCAGTGCGGCAATTATTTACGCCGGGATGACCGATGGTCTCTGTCTTCAGGAGTCGCGCGCGCCTTGCAACAACGTTGCGCCTGCGACGCGTGCGGCAGGTTTGGTTTGCATCAAGGCATCTATCGCCTTGCGATAGTTTTGTCCGCCCAATGCCATGCTGTTGTTGTGCGTCCCGCCGGGCACCAATAGCAATCGCTTGGGTTGGCTGGCGGCCGCGAACAGTTGCTCGCTGAAGCGTGATGGTACAAACGCGTCTGCCAGACCGTGCACCACCAGCAACGGCATATGGATGTCGGCAATCTTGTCGATGGAGTCGAACTTCTGCGACAGCAACCAGCGAACGGGCAGCGACGTGTTGGCCACCGACGCAGCGACGTCGGCCAGTGACGTGAAGGTGGACTCGATCACCAGGCCCCGGACCGGCAGCGGCGTATGGTTTCTGGCGGCGTCCCGGCCCAGTTCGGCGGCGAGGTCGATGGCGACAGCACCCCCGAGGGAATGTCCATAGATCAGGCGTTTACCCGGGTCGGGTTGTAGTTGCTGGAAGCGTTCCCAGGCTACCCGCGCATCCTCATAAACGGTGCTTTCTGACGGCAAGTCACCATGACTCTGGCCAAAACCACGATAGTCGATGGCCAGCACCGAATATCCCGCTGCGCGCAGCTGTTCGATGCGGAACAATTGCCCGGTCAGGTTCCAGCGCACGCCATGCAGATAAAGAATGGCGGGAGCATTGGCCCGTTCCGCCGGCCACCACCAGGCATGAATGTTCTGCCCGGCCTTGAAGCTTTTGGGCTTTAGATCCAGCTCCTGAACGCTGCCGGGCAAACCGTGATACCAACCGGCTGTGCCCGGTTCGATGCGAAACAGCAGCTTGCGTTCGGTGTGCTCCAGTACGGCGCAACTCGCCGGCAGGCCGATGATCAGCGCGGCCATGCAAGCGAACGCCAGTCGACGGCGTCGGAGTCGGGTCATGAAGGCAAGGAACATGGACGGTTTCACCACAGCACGGACAAAGAAGGCTTTTTACCAGATGCCTTGATTCCCGCGTGACAATTTCGACCGTCGCCCGCCAGCAATCTTTACAAAACGATGCTGTGACTCATGCCACGTTGAGCACAATCTTGCCGATGTGTTCGCCTGCCTCCATGTGCGCGTGGGCCCGGGCCGCGTCGGTGAGCGGGTAAATCTTGTCGATGATCGGCAGGCAACGTCCGGCAGCCAATATCGGCCAGACGTGCTCGCGTAATTGATCGGCGATGGCAGCTTTTTCCGCGGAAGTGCGAGCGCGCAACAAGGAACCGGTGACCACGGCCCGTTTGCCGAGAATGGTCAGAAGGTCGACATCGTTGGCACGGGCACCGCCGAGGAAACCCAACATCACCACACGGCCATCCATTGCCAGGGCGCCGAGGTTGGCGTTCAGATACGAGCCGCCCATGATGTCGAGGATCACATTGACGCCCTGGCCGTTGGTTTTCTCGGCAATTACGGCAGCGAAATCCTGCTCGCGATAGTTGATCGGCTCACCGCCCAAAGCACGGATAGCCTCACATTTGTCGGGGCTGCCGGCGGTGGCGAAGGCTTCGATGCCGAACTCGCGGCACAGCATCAGTGCGGTGGTGCCGATGCCACTGGTGCCACCGTGAATCAACACACGCTGGCCACGGCTGGCACCACCGAGACCGAACAGGTTGGCCCATACCGTGAAAAAGGTTTCGGGGATCGCCGCGGCCTTGACCCAATCCATTCCGTCGGGGATCGGCAGAGTCTGGCCCGCCGGAACGGTGCAGTATTCGGCATAACCACCACCATTGGTCAGCGCGCAAACCCTGTCGCCTATGGCAAAAGTGCTGACACCCGCACCCAGCGCCACGACTTCTCCAGCCACTTCCAGACCGGGAATCGGGTTCATGCCGGGTCTCATCGGATACTTGCCCGCGCGTTGCAAGGCGTCCGGCCGATTGATGCCGGCAGCGTGCACGCGGATCAGCAGCTCGCCCTGCGCGACGACCGGCAGCGGTACACGACGTGGTTTCAGAACGTCGGGAGCACCAGGTTCGGTTATTTCGATTCGGGTCATTTCGGTGGGCAAAGTCATGTCGGTTCCTGTCGTGCTTTGGGGCGTTTGGCCCCGTGAAAGGTTCATGACGTCCAGCATATCGGCTATCGTGGCTGCATAAATGCAGCAATTTTGCTTGCTGGTGATGCGATTCTGCATCGTGAGAGGGCAGCATGAACTGGGATGATGCACGGGTGTTTCTGGCGGTCTGCCGCGAGTCGACATTACGCGGTGCCGCGCGAGTATTGAGGGTAGACCAGGCCACGGTCGGACGGCGTATTGCGGCACTGGAAAAGTCGCTGAACGCCACGTTGTTCCTGCGGACTTCAGAGGGATATGCACTGACTGCAATGGGCGAAGCCGCCCTCAAGGCAGTCGAGAAAATGGAGCATTCGGCGCTGGAGCTGGAGCGGCAGATCCAGGGCCTGGATGATCGCCTGACCGGAAACGTGAGGGTCAGCACCACCGATTCGCTGGCCATCGACTTCCTGATCCCGGCCATCGCGCGCTTGCATGGGCAACACCCTGACGTGCGTGTGCAACTGGACGCCTCCACGCAGATGCTCAACCTGGCCAAGCGCGAGGCTGACATTGCCGTACGCAACGCCCGACCGGAAAACCCTGACCTGATCGCCCGACGCCTGGCGCGCTGGCCGGTGGGGTTGTTCGCATCCCGGGCCTATGTGGATGTCCATGGCGTGCCAACGCCAGGCACTGCGTTCGAGGGCCACGATCTGGTGGTGTACCAACCGTACCTGCAAGGCAACAAGGAGATCACCCTGGCAGGCGACCCGGTGAATCGCGGGCGTATTGTCGCAAGTCTGAACTCCAGCCTGTTGATACGACGCTCGATTGCGGCCGGTCTGGGTGTAGGAGAAATACCGGTTTGCATGGGGGAGCGCGACGGCCTCGTCAGGCTCTGGCCGGAGCGCACGCGCCCGCTTCCCTATGAGGTGTGGCTGGTGACCCATGCAGATTTGCGCCACACAGCGCGGGTGAGGGCGGTGATCGAACAGATTGTCGAGGCGTTTGCGCTGGAAAATGAATAGCTCATTCGAGCCGTGTAGGACGGCTACATAACCCGGCGACATTGCCTACATCCGAGCCAGAATTCGCTGTCTTGTGAGTTTTTTGCCCGAGTTCTATCGTTTCTCAAACCTTGGGCGAGCAGGCAAAGCACTCCAGGGTCATCAATCAGGGAAGTATTGATAAACGTCAGAGGTGTGGAGTTGATTGCAAGGGAATTCAGCCAATTTCAAACAGGTGGCATGGTCGGGCAAACGGACAGTGCGGAATCTATGAACTACATAACGCGAGACGAATTCAGCGCCAGAATCGAGATCATCGAGACCAGAATCGATGCACGGATCGAGTCGATGTCCGCGAAAATCGATGGGTTTCTCATCGAGCAGGCCGAGCGAGACAGGGCACGACTGGAGCAGGAGTGCATCCAGGAAAATGTGCGGCTGGAGCGAGAAAAGGCTCGGCAAGAGGATTGGCGGAAGGACGAGAAGGCTCGACAAGCGGAATGGCTGAAGGAAGAGACGGCTCGGCAAGAAGATTGGCTGAAGCGAGAGGAGGCTCAGGAAGAAGTGCGTCTGGCCAGGGAGCGGCATCTGGAGGAGATTCGGCAGGAGAGGGAAAAAGCACGACTGGAAAGAGAAGAAGAATCCAGGAAGGCCTGGCAGGAGCGCGAGAAGTCACAGGAGAAACTCCGTCTGGAGCAAGAAAAGGCTCACCTTGAGCGTGATGCGCGTTATGCGTCCATGGCGGCTCGCTCGGATCGGGCTATGGAGCGATTGGACGAGTCAATGAGAATGGTCTCGACAATCAAGGCGAACTACTGGGCGGCGACGACCGTTCATTTTCTGGGAATGGTTGCCATTCTTGTAGGCTCCTACTACGCGAATCAGTCAAATGTGCTTGTGACGATGCAGACCACCCTGGCAATGGTCCAGTCGGTGAAGGAGGCTGGAAATCCCGTACCGGCAGTTTCGACGACCTTGTCCGCAGAATGAAAAACGGCCTTCAACGAAGGCCGTTTTTTGTGCGCGATGAAAACCAGACTGCCTCATGGCATTTCCGGTAACTCCTGTGGCCGCAGATCAAACACCAGTACTTCGGCATCCTGGCCATTGCTCAGGGTCAGCGCCTGTTCTTCGCGAACCCGAACACCGTCACCTTCCTTCAACTGCACGCCGTTCAGTTCAACACTGCCGCGAGCAACGTGCACGTAGGCATAGCGGTTTGCAGGCAGCTCGAGTGTGGCGCTTTCCTGGCCATCGAACAGCCCGGCATACACCCGTGCATCCTGGCGAACTTTGAGTGAGCCGTGGCTGCCTTCAGGCGAGATGATCAATTGCAGGCGACCGCGTTTTTTCTGTTCGCTGAAGTGCTCCTGTTGATAACGCGGTTTTGCGCCGCTCACGTCCGGCACGATCCAGATCTGCAGGAAGTGCACAGGCTTGGTCGCCGAGTGGTTGAACTCACTGTGAGCCACTCCACTGCCGGCGCTCATCAGTTGCACGTCACCGGGGCGGATGACCGAACCGGTGCCAAGGGTGTCCTTGTGTTCCAGCGCGCCTTCGAGCACATAGGAGAAAATCTCCATGTCGCGGTGCGGGTGCTGGCCGAAGCCTTTGCCGGCTGCGACACGGTCATCGTTGATCACCAGCAGGTCGGAGAAACCCTGCTCACGCGGGTCGCGATAACTGGCGAAAGAAAAGGTGTGGAACGACTTCAACCAGCCATGATTGGCCAGACCACGGTCGGAAGCTTTGCGAAGGGTCAGCATGATGAAATCTCCTTTCAGGACGTTGATTCGTCCGAGTGAGGAGAAGGTTACTGGTTACTCTGATGTGCAATAAGTAGGTGAAAATTGAAATACTGTCCCCTTAGGGTTGACAGTAATGTGCGTCAGTTCGCGCATTCTTTTTCAACGTTGGCGCTGTACTTGGCCATAATGCGGCAACTTATAACCGTTCATTGATTTCAGTGATGTCTGCTCATGAAAACCGTGGCAATGGTGTTGTTTCCCGAGTTTCTACTGCTCGATATGGCCGGGCCGCTGGAAGTGTTTTCGGTTGCCAACCGATACCTGAAGCCGGACGACCACTACCAATTGACGCTCCTGGGTACTGAACGCGGATCGCTGCGCGCCTCCAACGGTGTGCGGGTGCATACCGACCGGCATATCGACGAAGCCGATGATCGCTATGACCTGCTACTGGTGCCGGGCGGTCCCGGAGCCTACAACGAAAAATGTCCGCCGCTGCTGGCCTGGCTGCAAGGCGCGGTGGGCCGTGCCGAGCGCTACGGCTCGATTTGCACGGGAGCCTTTGTGTTGGGTTACGCCGGATTACTCGACGGCTACCGCGTGACCACCCACTGGAATTACACCGAACGCTTGATCAAGGGCTTTCCGAAGGCGGATGTCGCCACCGACCAGATTTTTGTCGAGGACCGCAACCTGATCACCTCTGGCGGCGTCACCGCCGGCATCGATCTGGCGTTGGCATTGGTGGCTCGCGATCATGGCAAGAAGCTCGCTCAGGACGTGGCCAAAGTGCTGCTGGTGGTGATGAAACGTCAGGGCGGGCAGGCGCAATTCAGTCCGTTGATGGCGGCGGTTTCGCCTCAGGAAACACCCATCACCCGGGTACAGAATCACGTTCTGGAACACCTTGAAGAAAGCTTCACCATCGAACGTATGGCAGGCCTTGCGAATATGAGTGCTCGCCATTTCGCCCGGGTGTTCGCCCGCGAGGTCAACATGACGCCCATGGAATTCCTGCAGAGTGCACGCATCGATTGCGCGCGCAATCTGCTGGAAACCAGCGATCTGCCGTTGAAGACCGTGGCCTATAAAAGCGGTTTCGGCAGCGTGCGGCATATGCGTTTTCTGTTCGGCGAAAAACTCGGGCTGACCCCGGCCCAGTACCGCGAACAGTTCAGCTAGAGCGGTTTTGTCCGTTACGGGCATGCGGATGTCCGTGTCGGGCCCCGTGTGGTGGTTGTACCGTCATCGAGGCCTGCCAAGATAACGGACATGAACAGCCTCGACGAATTGAGCTCGGCGTCGGTCCTGCGTTTCGGGCCGTACGCGTTCCACTTGCGCCAACGGCTGATCCTCGAAGGGGATCGGCAACTGCGCATGGGCGGTCGTGCGCTGGACATTCTGCAAGTGCTGGTCGAACGCGCCGGGCGAGTGGTCAGCAAAGAGCAATTGATCGCGCTGGTCTGGCCGAACTCGGTGGTCGAAGAGATCAACCTGCGGGTGCACATCGCGGCGTTGCGCCGGGCCCTCGGCGATGGCGAGACCGGGCAGCGCTACATCGTCAACGTGCCGCAATGCGGGTACAGCTTCGTTGCGCCGGTGCAGGGTGACAGCGTCGCGCAAGTGGTATTCGAAAGCCTGCAAGTGCCACAGCATAATCTGCCGGCACGGCTGACCCCTGTTACGGGTCGTGATTCACTGGTCGGCGGTCTGGTGCGGCAACTTCCGCTGTCCCGACTGATAACGGTGACGGGGCCTGCCGGCGTCGGCAAAAGCACCGTGGCACTGCGCGCAGCCGAACTGCTGCTGCAACATTTTCGTGACGGCGTGTGGCAGGTGGACCTGTCGCTGATCGACGAAGACATCCCGCTTCTCGATCACCTGCTGAAAACCCTCGACATCGATTTCCCCACACTGGCAGCGCGCCACGCCTTGCTGGTGCTGGACAACTGCGAGCACCTGCACGAAGCCTGCCGGAGCCTGCTGCAAACTCTGCTCGACGCCGCGCCCCGTCTGTCGATCCTGGCCACCAGCCGCGGACCGTTGCATCTTGGTCTGGAAGTCCTGCAACCAATGCCGCCCCTGACCGTCCCCAAAGCCTCGGCGCTCAACAGTGTCGACGAGGTCATGGGTTACTCGGCGGTGCAGCTGTTTGTCAGTCGTGCCCGTGCGCGTCAGCACGGTTTCTGTCTGCGTGAGCAGGATCTGGAAACCGTGCGCGATATCTGTCGCCGGCTCGACGGCCTGCCGCTGGCGATCGAACTGGCAGCGGCGCAGATCGATGCACTGGCGTTGGTCGGCATGCAGGCGCAACTGGACCACAGTCTGCAAGTCCTGAGTCACGGCCGCCGGACCGCCGTGCCACGCCATCAGTCGATGTGCGCCGCACTGGACTGGAGCTATCAGCGCTTGAGCAAGCAGGAACAGCGTGTGCTGCAACGCTTGTCGGTGTTCAAGATGGCATTCACCCTGGATGCCGCCATCGGCGTGATCAGTTGCACGCAACTGCCACCTTCGATGCTGGTGGCAGTGGTTGAACAGTTGGCGGCCAAGTCGTTGCTGACAATGGATCGATCCAGCGGAACACTGCGCTATCGAATGCTCAACACCACGCGCCGCTATGCCCGCGAACGGCTAGAACAGGGCGGCGAGCTGAGTGATGTCGAGCGTCGGCACGCGCGCTACCTGGGCCGCACCCGGCCAGCCTCAAGCGGCAGACTGACCGCGCAATTCGTCGAGCAGTAAACGCACCTTGCGCAAGTCCGGGGTGGCGTAGCCTTCGGTGAAGCGCTGGTAGATCGGAGTGAGCAATTCAAGCGCCTCACGATAGCGCGACTGGCGTTGCCACAACTGGGCCAGTGATGTCGCGCTGCGCAATTCCCAGGCCAGGGCGCCTTGTGTCCGCGCAATCGCAAGGGACTGCTGCAAGGCGCTTTCGGCCGAATGATGACAGGGCGATTCAGCGGCCAGCAATCGCTCGGCCCGTGCCCGCAATATCTCCGCCGTGCTCCAGCCAGCCGCACCGCTCTGTGCCCGTTCAAGCAAGGCGTCATCAACGAAACCCGGATCCAGCGTGACCATGATTTCCCTGACCAGACCGCTATCCGCAGGCGGGATGGCGGGGGCTCTATCGGCGTCGATCACCTGCGCATAGTGCCGCGCCCACGTGTAGAACAGCAGCACCGAATGCTTCTGCGCCTGTTCGAGCAACAGTTGCAGCAGTGCGCGGGCGTTCTGCACATCGCCGTTGTAATGGGCGATCAGGCACGAGGCGAGGGCCAGGGTGTAGCAGATCGACGTGCCATGGTTGATCTGCACCGCGATGTCCAGTGCCTGCCGCGCCGTGCGCCAGGCCTGCTCGGGGAAACCTTGCAGCCATAACACCCGGGCGAGAACGGTCAGCGAGGCGACGCTCTGATCGTATTGCACGCCGAAACCGTGGGTGAAACGGTTGAGGTGGCCGCTGTGGGCCATGCGCTGGATCACCTGTTCGGCGTGGATCCGCGCCTGATGCTGATCGCCGGCGTAATGCAACGCGAGCACCCGCAAACGATGGGTACTCAAGGACAACTGCGCATCGCCATGCAGGCCGAGGCTTTCGAATTGTTCGCTTTGCTCCAGCGCCATGCGGTAATGGCCGCAACTGAGGTTGACCGCCATGTGTCCCGACACGGCGCGCAATTGGCCGGCCATGTCGTCGTGCTGTTGCGCCAGCCGTCGGGCGCTGACGAAGGCTTCGATGGTTTCCGGTGTACCGCCCCAGGTGTGATAGCAGGCACTGCCGAGAGCCAGTTTCAAGGCGATTTCCAGCCGCGGGCAAGATTCTACGGAGGACTCCAGCAATTCAAGTGCCCGGCGCACATGCACGCCGTACTCCTTGAGCAGGGACAATTCCTGCCACAATGGCGCCGACGTCGCCGTCAGCCGCACGCCAAGATGACGAGAGCCTTTATCGTTCAGCGTCCACTCCAGCGCCGCCCGCAGGTCTTCGAGGCCTCGGGTGTAGCGCTCGATCCAGACGGCGGTCGGCGTGTTCTCCCAATCGGCCTGGGCCTGATGCATCAGCGCCAGGCAGCGTTCGGCATGACGTTCGCGGGTTTCGCCGAGCTCGGTGGCCTGTTCGAGTTTTTCCAGGGCATAGCGGCGAGTGGTATCGAGCAGGCGATAGAACACCTCCTCATCGCCGACCTCGACGTTAAGCAGCGACTTTGCGACCAGTTGCGTGATCGAGGCGAACACTTCGCCCGGCTCGATATGCTGACCCACGATGACCGCCGCCGCAGACTCCAGCGTGAACGCACCACGAAACACACCCAGTCGGCGCAGACCGGTCTGTTCGCAGCCATTGAGCAGGTTGAAGCTCCAGTCCAGCGTGGCCCGCAGGGTTTCATGCCGACCGAGATGAGTCTGATTGCCGGTCGGCAAGCGCCCCTGAAGCTCACTCAGCAAACCGTCCAGCCCAAGGCTCGCCACCTGCGCGGCCGCCAGTTCCAGCGCCAGCGGGATGCCATCCAGCCGCCGACAGATTTCGATGATCAAGGGCAGGTCGGCATTGTCCGGCTCGAAGTGTTCGTGGGCGGCCATCGCCCGTTCGACGAACAGCTGCAGTGCGGAAAACCCCATCGCCTGATCACGATCGAGCACCGCAATCGGTGGCGGACAGTCGAGGGATTCCAGACGTTGTACGTACTCGCCCTCGGCACGCAGGCTTTCGCGGCTGGTGGCCAGAATGTGCACCTGCGGCGCGCCACGCAGAATGCTTTCGCTGAGCAGCGCCACGGCGTCGATCAAGTGCTCGCAGTTATCGATCACCAAGAGCATCTGCCGCTCGCGCAAGCTGTTGATCAGGCAGGCCATCGGTTCATTGTCGTGCAGTGAAAGGTCCAGCAGGGCGGCGAGGTGCGAACAGATCGAGCCCGGATCGTTGAGTGGCGCCAGATCCAGCAGACGAATACCGTCGCGATAACGGCCGATCAACTGTTCGGCGACGCGCAGGGCCACGGTGGTCTTGCCGATGCCGCCGGGGCCGACCAGGGTGATGCAGCGCTGGCGCGGCAGTTGCGTCATCAGGCTGTCGACCACCGACTGACGCCCGATCATCCGCGTGCGGCGCAGCGGCAGGTTATGCCGGCCCGGGTTGGCGGCGGCCGGGCGTTGTTCGATGGATTGCAGCAGGACCGGCGCGACGAAGCTGTATCCGCGTTGCGCCACCGTGATGATGTAACGCTGCCCGGCCTGACCGTCGCCGAGGGCCTTGCGCAGCGCCGCCATGTGCACCCGCAGGTTGATGTCTTCCACCACGCTGTCCGGCCAGACGTCGGCGATCAATTGCTGCTTGCTCACCACCTCGCCGGCGTTGGCCAGCAGGATCAGCAGAATGTCCATGGCGCGCCGACCCAGGCGCAAAGGCTGGTCGCCTTCAAGCACCAGCCGCTGGCCGGGGTAGATCCGATAGGGGCCGAAACCGATGGCCTGATTCGGGGAAAGACTCAACCGCTCACTCCTGCGATGTTTTTGTAATCCTGCGCTGTCGTGGTGAAGAACCTGTGACGGGCAGGGCGGATAGAGACTTGAGGGTCACGCAAGCTGTCTAATCCGCGGTATCCGAGCATATTCCTCAGGATTTGATGCCAGCGCAACGGGCGTGAAGTCCTGCCGTTTGGACATCGGCCGACATCCAATGCCATTACCACTGTATTTAAAGGCTGAAACCTGCGTCGGTTCACCCGACGGCCGGGAAAAATTAACAACGATTAACTCGTCCGCGCCCGTTCCAGAGCCAAAACTCCAAGGCAATGGAATGCATACGTCCGGAGGACGCTGCGATGAGCAAGGTAGTGGTGGTCTATCACAGTGGCTACGGGCACACCCGCGTCATTGCGCAGGCAGTGGCCCAGGGTGTGGAACGCCACGTGGGCAGCACCTGCCTGTTGCTGGCAGTGGAAGACGTGGAAACCCACTGGGATGACCTGCACCACGCGGACGCCATCATCTTCGGTGCGCCGACCTACATGGGCAGCGCTTCGGCGGCGTTCAAGCAGTTCATGGAGTCCACGGCATCCTTCTACCTCGCCCGCCCGTGGCGCGACAAGCTCGCGGCGGGTTTCACCAATTCCGGCAGCCTGTGCGGCGACAAGCTCAATACCTTGCTGCAAATGGCGGTGTTTGCGGCCCAGCATTCGATGATCTGGGTCGGGCTCGATCTGTTGCCGGCGCGTGCACGCGAAGGTGCTTTTGACGGCCAGTTGAATCGCCTCGGCAGCTCCCTTGGCGCCATGTCCCAATCCTCGGTCGAGCAACCGCCCGAACAAGCCCCTCCGCTGGAAGACCAGTTGACCGCCGCGCACCTGGGCGAGCGGGTAGCACGACTGGCTCAGCGTATGGCTCGGGAGTGAAGCGTATGGCTCGGGAGTGAAACCGCCTCAGCGGTTTTTCATGACCTGGCAACGCCACGCAAACGGATTGATCCCTTCGCTGCGGGTGAAGATGTGGCAGAAGTGCGCCTGATCGCAGAAGCCGCATTCCAGGCTGATCTGCGTCAGGCTGTGGTTGGTGTGCTGGATCAACAGCTTGGCCCGGGCGATCCTCTGGGTACGGATCCAGTCTTGTGGCGAGAGCCCGGTGCTGCACTTGAACGCCCGGGAAAAGTGACTGCGAGAGAGTGAGCAGGCGCTCGCCAGTTCGGTCACTTCAAGGCTGTCACCGAGGCGTTCGAGGATGAGTTGTTTCACCAGCCGCTCGCGCTGCGGGCTGAGACCGCCGGTGCTGGTTTTGCGGGGTTCGCTGGCAGGGGCGAGGGCGACGGTTTGCTGTGAGTGAGCCATGGCCAATGTCCGTGTCGAGGGGGGAAGGCACGGTCAGCGCTTTCCCTCAGGTCAATAAAACAACGCTGCGCAGAGGGATTCATTGTTTGGCGAGGGGCGAAGGCTGACGAGTTAAACGTTGTTAATTCCGCCGCCAAAGCTGATTTCGAATGGCCGCCGATCAAGTAAAGTGCGTAGCACTTGCGCCTGGCCAAAAAGGAAAACACGCCCATGAACCGAAACGATCTGCGCCGCGTCGACATGAACCTGCTGGTGATTTTCGAAGCCCTGATGTTCGAAAAGAACCTGACTCGCGTCGCCGAAAAACTGTTCATGGGCCAACCGGCGGTGAGCGCGGCGCTGGGCCGCCTGCGCGATCTGTTCGACGATCCGCTGCTGCTGCGCAACGGTCGCGGCATGGAGCCGACGGCACGGGCACTGGCGATTCTTCAGGAACTGCAACCGGCGATGGACGTGATTTCCGGCGCGGTCAGCCGGGCCAAGGAATTCGATCCGGCCACCAGTTGCGACGTGTTCCGCATCGGCCTGTCGGATGACGCCGAGTTCGGTCTGTTTCCACCGCTATTGCGCCAGTTGCAGGAAGAGGCACCGGGGATCGTGGTCGTGGTGCGCCGAGCCAACTATCTATTGATGCCGACATTGCTGGCGTCGGGGGAAATCTCCGTCGGCGTGAGTTACACCACCGATCTGCCAGCCAACGCCAAGCGCAAGAAGCTGCGTGACATTCCCTGCAAAGTCCTGCGCGGCGATGACCGCCCGGGCCCGCTGACCCTCGACGAATACTGCGAGCGGCCTCATGCAATGGTGTCGTTCTCGGGGGATCTGAGCGGCAACATCGACGTGGACCTGGCCAAGGTCGGCCGCAGTCGCCGCGTAGTGCTCGGTGTGCCGCAGTTCAGCGGCCTGCGCGCCTTGCTCGCGGGCACCGAGATGATCGCCACCGTGCCGGATTACGCCGCGTGTGCGTTGGTGGAAGGTTGTGCGTTGCGGGCTGAAGATCCGCCGTTTCCGATTGATGCGGCGCAATTGTCGATGGCGTGGAGCGGGGTGCATGACAACGATCCGGCAGAGAAATGGCTGCGGTCGCGGATCAGTCAGTTCATGTCGGCGTCGCTGGATATTCCGGCGTAACAAGACCTGAAACACAATTCGTTCATCGCCTCATAACCCTGTGGGAGCGAGCAAGCCCGCTCCCACAACAACTTGTGTCGCTCGCGCGTTCTGCGTGTTCTCGCAAAGAGAGCACACCCATCCAATTTCCCCCCGATCAATCGTTGCACCATTGCCTGCAATGATTGATCAAGGATGGGCCCATGAACGCTGTACAACGCAATGACCAGGCGCAAGACCTCGGCCTGCTGTTCCTGCGGGTCACCGGCGGGTTGTTTCTGCTGTTCGTCCACGGCTTGCCCAAGCTGCTGGACTTCACTGCGCAGCTGCAGCTGATCGAAGACCCGTTTCACCTCGGTGCCCACCTCACGTTGATCCTGGCGATCTTCGCCGAAGTCCTCTGCCCACTGCTGATCGTCGCCGGGTTACTGGTGAGATTGGCGTGCTTGCCTATTCTGTTTGTGCTGCTGGTGGCGCTGCTCATCGTGCATCCGCAATGGAGTGTGGCCGAAGGGCAGTTCGGCTGGTTGCTGTTGATCCTCTTCACCACTGTTCTGATCGCCGGGCCCGGACGGCTGGCGCTCAATGCCCGTTTGCCCGGAGTGCTTCGCTATGCCTGATACCCAGTCCCTGAGAAAACCGGGAACCGAAGAAACCGTGACGCTGATCGTCAAGCACCGGGTCAAGGCCGGTTTCGAACAGCCTTACGAGGCCTGGCTGCGCAATATCGTCAGCGTGGCGGGGCGTGAAGAAGGGCACCTGGGCGTGGACGTGATGCGCAGCAAACAGGGTGGCCTCGCACTGTTCACCTGCGTGCTGCGTTATTGCTCGACCGAAGCGATGCAGCGCTGGCTCGACTCCCCGCAGCGTCAGGCATTGATCGAAGAGGCTGCACCGATGCTCGCCGACGGCGACCAGACCGAGGTCAATGCGGCCAACGAATTCTGGTTCACGCCACTGATCGATGCAGCCACGCCGCCACCACGCTGGAAGCAGGCAGTGGTCTCACTTTTCGTGATCCTGCCACACACCTTGCTGGTGCCCTTGATCTGGGGGCCGTTGCTCAAACTCAACGGGTTTCTCTCCAACTATGTGGTCGCCACGTTCCTGATCACCCTGACCATCGTGGTGTCGGTGGTGTACGTGTGCATGCCGGCCGCGACTCGTCTGTTCGCGCCATGGCTGGCGGCCAGTCAGTCCCATGAACACCTGGAATCCAACGCCAATCCTCCGCGCTGAAGTGGCGGGTACTGGCTTCGTTTCACTTATCTCGAAGGAACTGCGATGAACGCCGATCTGATTCTGTTCAATGGCCAATTTCATACGGTAGACCGCGAAAAACCTCTCGCCAGTGCCGTAGCGATCAAGGACGGACGCTTTGTCGTCGTTGGTAACGATACGCAGGCCATGGCCCTGCGCGGTGCCGGCACCCAGGTGGTCGATCTCAAGGGCCGCTGCGTGATTCCCGGCCTCAACGACTCGCACTTGCACTTGATTCGTGGCGGCCTGAACTACAACCTCGAACTGCGCTGGGAAGGCGTGCCGTCGCTGGCCGATGCGCTGCGCATGCTCAAGGATCAGGCTGACCGTACGCCAACCCCGCAATGGGTGCGCGTGGTGGGTGGCTGGAACGAATTCCAGTTCGCCGAAAAACGCATGCCGACCCTCGAAGAAATCAACCAGGCAGCGCCGGATACCCCGGTGTTCATCCTGCATCTGTATGACCGCGCCTTGCTCAACCGCGCCGCATTGCGCGTCGCCGGCTATACCCGCGACACGCCGAACCCGCCGGGCGGCGAGATCGTGCGCGATGCCAACGGCAACCCGACCGGCATGCTGGTGGCACGACCGAACGCGATGATTCTGTACTCGACCCTGGCCAAGGGGCCGAAGCTGCCGCTGGAATATCAGGTCAACTCGACCCGTCAGTTCATGCGCGAACTCAATCGCCTCGGCCTGACCAGCGCCATCGATGCCGGCGGTGGTTTCCAGAACTACCCGGACGATTATCAGGTGATCGAACAACTGGCCAAAGACGACCAGTTGACCGTGCGCATCGCCTACAACCTGTTCACCCAGAAGCCCAAAGAAGAGCTGACCGATTTCCAGAACTGGACCGGCAGCGTCAAGTTGCATCAGGGCGATGACTTCCTGCGCCACAACGGCGCGGGTGAGATGCTGGTGTTCTCGGCAGCGGACTTCGAAGACTTCCTCGAACCGCGCCCGGACCTGCCGCAGACCATGGAGCAGGAGCTGGAGCCGGTGGTGCGCCACCTGGTCGAGCAGCGCTGGCCGTTCCGTCTGCACGCCACCTACAACGAATCGATCAGCCGCATGCTGGATGTGTTCGAGAAGGTCAACCGCGACATCCCGTTCAACGGCTTGCCGTGGTTCTTCGACCACGCCGAAACCATTACCCCGCAGAACATCGAGCGGGTGAGGGCGCTGGGCGGCGGCATCGCGATTCAGGATCGCATGGCGTTCCAGGGCGAATACTTCGTCGATCGCTATGGCAAGCAAGCCGCCGAAGCCACACCACCGATCAAACGCATGCTCGCCGAAGGCGTGCCGGTCGGCGCGGGCACCGATGCCACGCGGGTATCGAGCTACAACCCGTGGACTTCGCTGTACTGGATGGTCAGCGGTCGTACCGTTGGCGGTCTGGCGCTGTACGAAGAGGGCTTGCCTCGCACCACCGCGCTGGAACTGTTCACCCACGGCAGCGCCTGGTTCTCGTCCGAGCAGGGCAAGAAGGGCCAGATCAAGGTCGGGCAACTGGCGGATCTGGCGGCACTGAGTGCGGACTTCTTCCATGTCGAAGAAGAAGCGATCAAGTGGATCGAGTCGGTACTGACCGTGGTCGGCGGCAAGATCGTTTACTCCGCCGGCGACTTCGAAGACCTCGGCCCGCGTGCCTTGCCGGTACTGCCGGACTGGTCGCCGGTGGTCAAGGTTCCTGGCCACTGGCGCCCGAATTCGCCATTGCAGGCCCAGGTGCACCAGTGCAGCGGCCCGTGCGCGGTGCATACCCACAGCCATGAAAAAGCCCGGATGTCGAATGCCCCGGTCAGCGACTTCGCCGGTTTCTGGGGCGCGTTCGGTTGTTCCTGCTTCGCTTTCTGATCCCGTAAACGGCGCCGGTCTTCGTGGCCGGCGCTTGCCGCATCACCCATCCCCGAGGAGTTTCACATGAGCAACGTTCCTTACAAACGCCTGAACAAAGACGACGCCGTGGTGCTGCTGGTCGACCACCAGACCGGTCTGATCTCGCTGGTGCAGGATTTCTCGCCGAACGAGTTCAAGAACAACGTGCTGGCCCTGGGCGACATCGCCAAGTTCTTCAAGCTGCCAACCATCCTCACCACCAGCTTCGACAGCGGCCCGAACGGCCCGATCGTGCCTGAGCTGAAAGCACAATTCCCGGACGCGCCGTTCATTGCTCGCCCTGGCCAGATCAATGCCTGGGACAACGAAGACTTCGTCAAGGCGATCAAGGCCACCGGCCGCAAGCAATTGATCATCGCCGGTGTGGTGACCGACGTTTGCGTGGCGTTCCCGACCCTGTCGGCGATCGCGGAAGGCTTTGAAGTATTCGTGGTGACCGATGCTTCCGGCACCTTCAACACCACCGTGCAGCAAGCGGCCTGGGCGCGCATGTCGGCCGCCGGTGCACACCTGCTGAACTGGTTCTCGGTGGCGTGCGAGCTGCAGGGCGACTGGCGCAACGATATGGAAGGCCTGGCGAATCTGCTGTCGGAACGCCTGCCGAACTATCGCAACCTGATCAACAGCTACACCAAGTTCACTGCCAAGTAATTGGCTGAAGAAAAATGCCCGCTGAAGAGCGGGCATTTTTTTGCCTGCCGAAAAGGGCTCAACGCTTTTGCAACCACCCCAAAAAGCCACCCTTGCGAATCGGCACAGGCTTGGCCATCAACGCCAGCCGACTGTTCTGCTGCCGTACCGCCTGCAATTTGTTCAATGCCTGGCCGACTTCACTGCGCTGTTCCATGCACTGGCGGGTCAGGTTCTTGTCGAGGCGATAAATGATCGAAGACGTCAGCGCGGTAAACGTCGCCTGCGAAGGCGTATCCGCCAGAATGCTCTGCTCACCCATGACCTCACTCGGCCCCATGCGTCCGGCCTCGGTGAAACCATTGCCGTCCGGCACGCTGGCGCTGACCACGCCGGTGGCGATCACGAACAGGCTGTCCGGGACTTCTTCCAGACCGAGCACCACCTGCCCGGCGCTGTACTGCTGCGCGACCATCGATTCAGCGAGGCGATCGCGTTCTTCATGGCTGAGCGAGCGGAAGATTTTCACTTCATCGAGCAAGGCACGGGCGCGGGTCGAGGGTTCGATCACGCCATCCGGGTGGCGCGAGATGCCGGCGGCTTCGAGATGGCGGTGGGCGAGGTCGAACAGTTGATTGCGCACTTCGCCTTTCTTGCCCAGTTCAGCGATGAAGCCGCTGGCCACGTATTCCGACATTTCTTCGCCGGCCTCTTTCAGCAGCGCTTTCGG
This sequence comes from Pseudomonas sp. MWU12-3088, assembly GCF_023242405.1. Lineage (NCBI taxonomy): Bacteria > Pseudomonadati > Pseudomonadota > Gammaproteobacteria > Pseudomonadales > Pseudomonadaceae > Pseudomonas > Pseudomonas sp. MWU12-3088. The sequence continues at coordinate 83,962 of NZ_JALJEA010000016.1, read as the reverse complement.
CGCAGGCGACAGCAGCAGACTGCTGCTGCCTTGCAGCGTGCGGTCGAGGGCGTCGAGCACCCGGCGCGGGCGGATGTGGTTCGGCACCTTGATGCTGATCGACACGCCGTGCAGGTTGTTCGGGCGACTGAGGTTGACGATCTTGGCCTTGGCCGCCACCGAGTTCGGCACTACGGCCAGGGTCCCGGCGCTGGTCAGCAGGTGCGTGGCGCGCCAGTCGATGTCGAGCACCTTGCCTTCGACGCCGTCGATCACCACAAAATCGTCCACCTGATATGGCTTGGTGGTGTTGAGCACGATGCCCGAGAACACGTCGGCCAAGGTGCTTTGCAGCGCCAGACCGACCACGATGGCAAATACCCCGGAGGTGGCGAGCAGGCCTTTGATCGGCAGCTCCAGCACGTAACCGGCCGCCGCGACGATGGCCGCCAGAAACACCAGCGCACCGATCACGTCCTGCAACAAACGGCCGCTGTGGCCGATGCGGCGCATCAGGATCAGACCGATCACTTCGGTCAGCGCCCGTGCGGCGTACAGCCACCAGAAAATCCCCAGCGCCGTCGCGCCCAGTTGCGCCACCGGGTCATCGACAAACAGCGGCGCCTGCAACGGGCTGACGCCGGCATTGATGATCAGCGCGCTGAAGGCCAGGAACAGCACCAGCCGCACACCGACCCGTTGCGCGCGATGCTTGAACGGGACGAGATGCCAGAGCAGGGCGTCGAGCACCAGCAGCAGGGCACTCCAGGACAGCAGGTGGGCAGAAAAAAGGCTCATGGAATGAACTCCGGCGGGCACAAAAGAAAACGCCACACCCGAAGGTGTGGCGAGAGGTTGCACTCAGTTCAGATGGGTCTTGAGTTCGGCTGCGGCCTGGCGCACGGCGGCCTTCACCTCAGGTATCCCGTTCAGCGGATTGAGCAGGCCGAAGTCATGAATCATCCCGTTGTAGCGCACCGAGGTCACCGGTACACCGGCGGCGTCGAGGTGGCGGGCGTAGCCTTCGCCTTCGTCACGCAGCACGTCGAACTCGGCAGTCTGCACCAGCGCGGCGGGCAAGCCCTTGAGCTGTTCGGCGCTGGCGTTGAGCGGCGAGGCATGGATCTGCGCACGCTCGGCCGGGTTGGTGGTGTAGCTGTCCCAGAACCACTGCATCATGCCCTTGGTCAGGAAGTGGCCCTCGGCGAATTGCTGGTACGAGCCGTTATCGAACCCGGCATTGGTCACCGGCCACATCAGCAACTGGAAGCGCAGGGCCGGGGTTTTCTGTTCCTTGGCCATCAGTGCCACGACCGCCGCCATGTTGCCGCCGACGCTGTTGCCGGCCACCGCCAGGCGCTTGCCGTCCACGCTGATGTCCTTGCCGTGCTCCGCCACCCATTTCGTCGCAGCGTAAGCCTGATTGATCGCGGTCGGATACTGCGCTTCCGGCGAAGGCGTGTAATCGACGTACACCGCGACCGCGCCAGAACCCACCACCAGATCACGAATCAGGCGTTGGTGTGTCGGGAAATCGCCCAGCACCCAGCCGCCACCGTGGAAGAACATGAACACCGGCAACTCGCCCTTGACCTTGGCCGGGCGCACCACTTTCAGGTTGATCGTCTGGCCATCGACCTTGATCGCCTTGTCGCTGACGTCAACGCCGGACAGATCCACCTTCACCGAAGCCTGGGCGCCGGTCAGCACCGCACGGGCGTCTTTCGGGCTCAGTTGCTCCAGCGGTTTGCCACCGCCGGCGGCGAGGGCATCGAGGAAGGCCTGGGTGTTGTGTTCGACGCCAGTGCCTTCGGCGGCGAATGCGTTGCCGATGGACAGGGCGAGGAGGGAAGCGGCGAGGGTTTTCTTGATGTTCATGTGCAATTCCTTTTTAAGTCGTTTGAGTTTTTGTATGCCTTGGGAGCGGGCTGCTGTGGCGCTGGGCTTCAGGCCTCAGCAACACCGTGAGCACAGATTAATGAGGTGCCCGAAAGTGAAAAAGCGGCTATAAAGCGTTTAACTGTCAACCAGAGAGTGACAATGAACCCGTTCGAAGACATGCGTATTTTTTGCCAGGTGATGGACTCCGGCAGCTTCACGGCGGCGGCCGATCAGTTGGGCTTGTCCAAGCAGTTCGTCAGCCGTCGGTTGATGCAATTGGAGGAGCGCCTCGGCGTGCGATTGCTCAACCGCTCGACCCGGCGTCTGGACGTGACCCCGCTGGGCCAGAGCTATTACGAATCGGCGCTGCGGCTGTTAAGCGAAGTCGAACAGGTGGAGCAGGGCATCGCTGGGCAGACCGCCGAGCCGCGCGGGACGATTCGCGTGAGCGCGCCGCTGTCGTTTGCGGTGGCGCATCTGGGTTGTCTGCTGCCGCTGTTCCTGCAGCGTTATCGCGAGGTGACGGTGGAGGTCGATCTGAGTGACCGGCCGGTGGACTTGCTCGGCGAGGGTTACGACCTGGCGTTGCGCATCGGCGTGCTGGAAGACTCGACCCTGATCGCCCGACGCATCGCCGCCATCGAGCGGGTGTACTGCGCCAGTCCGGCGTATCTGGCCGAGCGTGGTACGCCGGTCAAACCGGAAGATCTGCTCAACCATGACTGCCTGCCTTACGGCCACGGGCGTTCGGTGCAGTGGAGGTTCAATGCAGGGCAGGGCAAGCCGCAACTGGTGAATGTCACCGGGCGGATGCGGGTCAACAACGGCGAGTTGCTGCGGGATGCGGCGGTGGCGGGGATGGGGATTACTTACCTGCCGACATTCATTGTCGGCGCGGCATTGAAGGACGGGCGGCTGGTGCCGGTGCTGGATGATTTGCGCCCGGAGCCGTTGATTCTGTCGGCGGTGTACCCGCAGCACCGCCAGGCATCGCGGCCGGTGCAGGCGTTGATCGAGTTTTTGCGTGAGCGGCTGGATCAAAGTCAGGGGGTGTTGTAGCCCCAACCGCTCACACAATTTTCAGCGTTGCTCAGTTGGCGCGCTTGTCATCGCCCGGCTCGCCGCCGACGTGCACGCCGCGATCATCACCGATTTCTCCAGCGCGGTGTACGCCATGGTCATCACCGACTTCTCCGGCCCGATGGACCCCATGGTCATCGCCTACTTCGCCTGCCCGATGAACCCCATGATCATCACCCGCTTCGGCGTGGGTGCCGTTGCGTCCTGATGAGGCGCTGTCGCCGGAATGGCCCGAACCATGGTCGCTGCCGCTGTGGCCACTGTTTCCACCGCCGCCGCTGCCACTGTTGCCACCACTGCCGCCATGGCCACCGCCATTGCCGCTTCCGCCACCGCCATTTCCGCCTCCACCACCGCCACTACCTCCGCCGCCGCCCCCACCACCGCTTCCTCCACCCCCACTTCCACCTTCCTTGGCCTGAACGCTGGACACCCCGGACAGGTTGTCCGGGATCAATACGGTAGACGCCGACAGGACTGCGCCGATGGCCATTGCGAGCATGAGCTTTTGAATGTGCATATCGTTCTCCGTCTTTGTTGTCTTGATTGGGAACGTGGATGTGCCTTGTTTGCGTGTGATCCGACCCGTTCCCGAGGTCAGTGAATGCTTGAAGCGAGTTCGAAGATCGGGATGTACATCAGGATCACGATCACCCCGATCAACAGGCCGATGAAGGTCATCAGCAGCGGTTCGAACAACCGCACGAACCACTCGATCCAGCGGCTGATTTCCTCGTCGTAGAAATCGGCGCTGCGTTCCATCATTTGCCCGAGGTTGCCGGACTGCTCGCCAGCGCGCAGCAGGCGCAGGGATACGGGCGTCACCAGCCGATTGAGCTCCAGCGCGGTGGACAGCGATTGCCCCTCGCGCACTCGCTCGCAGGCCTGGTCGAGCCGCGCCCGCGAGGCCACAGTGAGCAGCCCGCGCACCATGCCCATGGCCGTCACCAGCGGAATCCCGCCTTGCAGCAGAATGCCCAGCGAGCGATAAAATCGCGCCAGCTCATACATGAAGATTCGCTGGTGCACGGCCGGCAGTTTTTCCACCAGCCGATCCAGCCCACGACGAAACGCCGGTTGTTTCTGCAACACGGCGAGGGCGGTGATGATCGCCGCCAGAATCCCGAAAAATTCACCCTGATGGGCGTGCAGGAACATGCCGCTGCTCATCAAAATCTGCGACAGCCACGGCAGGTTTGAGCCCAGCCCTTCGAACACCAGGCTGAAGCGCGGCACCACGTAACCCATCAGAAACAGCACCACGCCACCGCCGACCACCAGCAACAGCAACGGGTAGATCGAGGCGCTGACGATCTTCTGCCGCACCTCGTCCATGCGCTGGCGATAGCTCACATAACGTCCCAGCGCATCGCCGACCGCGCCGGTTTTCTCGCTGGACTGTACCAGCGCCACGTACAGCGGCGGGAAAACCGCCGACAACTGGGCCAGTGCCTGGGAGAACGACTTGCCCTCGTACAGCAGCCGCACCAGCTCGCTCAGGGTTTTGCGCGCAGCGGGGGCGGTTTCCTTTTCCGCCAGGCTTTCCAGTGCATCGATCAACGGCAGACCGGCATTGAGCAACGTGGTCAATTCCTGGCTGAACAGCACCAGGTTGAAGGTCTCACGCTGGCTCAGGCGCAACGAACTCCAGTGCCGCTCGGCGTGCAGGCTGACCACGCGCAGGCCCTGATCCTCGGCGATGCGCCGCGCTTCGCTGTGTCCGGGTGCCTCGATGCTCAGCGACAACACGCCGGCCTTGCCCACTGCCTTCAGATGAAAACGCATGCCGTGTGCTCCGCTCATTGCCAGTTGGTGATTTCGGCGTTTTCGCCTTCGCCGCCGGGCTGGCCGTCCTTGCCCATCGACAGCAAGTCGTACTCGGCGTTTTCGCCGGGGTAGCGGTAGGTGTAATTACGGCCCCACGGGTCCTGCGGGAGTTTTTTCTGCAAGTACGGGCCGGTCCATTTCGCTTCGTCGCTCGGTGCCGTCACCAGTGCCTGCAAGCCCTGTTCGGTGGACGGGTAGTGGCCGACCTCCAGCCGATACAAGTCCAGTGCCTTGCCCAGGCCTTCGATCTGCGCCTTGGCGACTTTCACTTCGGAGCGCCCCAGCTGGGCGAAATATTTGGGCGCGACGATCCCGGCCAACAGGCCGAGCACCACCAGCACCACGAGCAATTCGAGCAGGGTGAAACCCCGTTGGGCGCGCGGACGAACATGCAGCTTCATGATGACCTCCGGTGAGTGGCAGCCGAGTCGCCCCAGGGCCTATGCAATTGCCATGCTCAGCCCCCGATAATTCCTGCGCCCGGGCTGAAGCCCTTGAAATACGGGCCTATGAAGAGTCGGCACAGTGTTTGCGTACGGCTGATTCACGACAGGTCAGTGGGGCATTTCCCCCAATTTTTCGGGCCTGTCAGGGGAGGCCCAATGCTCAATCCAATCTGCGCAGGACTGCTTGGCTGCATGCTGTTGACCGGCATCGCCGAGGCCGATGTGTTTGTCTCCGTGGACGCCAAGGGCAGCTACGTGCTGTCCAACGTCCACCGCCCCGGACGCACCTACGAACGGGTGATTCACGAGGCGCAAATGCCCGTGGTCAGTCTCGATCAACAACCGCAGTTGATCGCCAATCAACCTTACGCCGAGCTGGTGTCGGCCGCCGCTGCAGCCAATCACTTGCCCGAAGCGCTGTTGCACGCGGTGATCAACGCCGAATCGAACTACAACCCCGGCGCGACATCGCCCAAAGGCGCCGGCGGGCTGATGCAACTGATGCCCGACACCGCCCGGGAACTGGGGGTGACTGACGTCTACGACCCCCGCGCCAACATCCAGGGCGGGGCCCGGTATCTCAAGCATCTGATGACCCTGTTCGACAACGACATCGCCCTCGCCGTGGCGGCCTACAACGCCGGCCCGGACGCGGTGCTCAGCCGTGGCCGGGTGATTCCGCCGTTCGCCGAAACCCAGCGTTATGTGCCCAGCGTCCTGCGTCAGTACCGGCGTTTGCAGGGGCTCGCGGCGGACGCGCCGTTGTAAACCTTCAACCCGGTTTTCCCCACTTTCGGGGTAAATCCGCCGGGTCGGAAAAACGGGGAATCGGGTGGGGAATATCCCCCGGATTCTCAAGTGGCTTGTGTAACCGACTGAGCAGTAATGAAATTTTTTGTGGCATGCGGATTGCTCCAGCGGGTTTGTCGAGAATCATTCCCTGTGAGCACCCACTACGAGGTTTCCGATCATGGTTGGCATTCACCACGCACCGTCCCTGTTGAACTGGCTGCTGTTGCTGGTCTCGATGCTCAGCGTCGAACTGGCCAGCGCCGCTGTGCGCTGCGAACGCAATCTGGTGGCCAACGTCGTGGCCTTCGATCAGCCGCTGATGTTCAACCGCCTCGGTGCACAGAACGTCAACGGCATGATGTTCGCCTTGCGTCGCGACGTGGTCGATGACCATGACCGGTCACTGGCCCAGGGTGGTTCGGCGGTGCCGGGCAAAGTCTCGCTGCGCCCGGACAAGCGACCACGGCCACTGGTGCTGCGCGTGGCGGCGGGGGATTGCCTGACCATCAATTTGCAGAATCTTCTGGCGTATCAGGCCAACCCGAACCATCACGCCGAGCCTGAGGGCGAAGCGGAAAACGCCAATGTCGGCGAAGCTTTCAAGGCCGACGAACAAGTCGCCGACCGGCATGTCGGCTTCCAGGTCAACGGCCTGCAAGCGGTGAACAGCATCGACGACATCGCCTCGTTCACCGGGCGCAACGCCAACAGTCTGGTCGCCCCCGGTGCCAGCCGTTCCTACCTGTTGTATGCCGAGCGCGAAGGGGCGTTCGATGTCAGCAGCCGGGGCGCGACGTTCGGCGGGGAGGGCGCGGCCGGCAACAATGCCAACGGTCTGTTTGCCCAGGTGGTGGTCGTGCCCAAGGGCGGCCGCACTTACCGCAACACCCTCACCGAAGAAGAAATGCGCCTGGCCAGCACGGGCCGTACTCCCGCCGGACACCCCATCGTCGATTACCAGGCCCGCTATCCGCAGCGCGAGCCGTGGCTGCGCGAAGGCAAGGCCGGCTCGCCGATCATCAGCATGGTCGACGGCAGCGAAATCATCTCCAGCGAAAGCGATGCCATTGTCATGGGCAGCAATCCGGATGGCAGCTTTCCGCCGATCACCTATCCGCTGGAATCGGTGGGCAAACGCAACCCGGCGCTGCCCAACCGGCTCGAACCGTTTCGTGATTTCGCCGCGCAGTTCCAGGACGAAACCGCCGTCACCCAGGCGTTCCCGGCGTACTTCGCCGACCCGGTGATGGGCCATGTGCTGGAGCCGACCCGCGACTCGTTCATGATCAACTACGGCGCTGGCGGCATGGGCGCCGAAGTGATTGCCAACCGTCTGGGCGTGGGGCCGATGCACGATTGCCTGTCCTGCGCCTACGAAGAATTCTTCCTCAGCTCGCACACCGTCGGTGACGTGGCGATGCTGGTGGACGTGCCGGCCAATACCGGGCTTGAGAACATCGCCCCCGGCCAGACCCCGCGCGCCGATCAGGTCGGCGTCAAAGCGACGATGGCGCTGTATCCGTCGGAGCCGTCGAACGTCGCCCACAGCTACATCGGTGACTTCGTCAAATTCCGCAACACCCACAACGGTTACGAACACCACATCTTTCATTTGCACGGGCACCAATGGCTGTTCAACCCCAACGACGACAACTCCGATTACGTCGACGCCCAAGGCATCGGTCCGGGCGCCGGTTACACCTATGAAATCGCCAATGGCGGCTCGGGCAACCGCAACCGGGTGGCCGGCGACGCGATTTACCACTGCCATTTCTATCCGCATTTCGCCCAGGGCATGTGGGCCATGTGGCGGGTGCACGATGTGTTTGAAGAGGGCACCCGACTTGAGGTCTCCGAGCAAGGTGCCGACGGTTTCCACAGCGAACCTTATGCACTTCGCAGCGGCAAACCTGCTGCGGGCGCCCGCGCCTTGCCGGATGGAGAAATCATTGCCGGCACGCCGATTCCGGCCATCGTGCCGTTGCCCGGCAAAGCCATGGCGCCGATGCCGGGCAAGGTTGTAGTGGTGCCGAAAATCGGCGAAGCAATGGTTGCCGGAAACGATGACGACGATGAGGAAGAAGAGGGCGACGACGATCACCCTGGCGGTAATGCGGGCGGGCAAGCTGTGGGTTCGCTGGCGCTGGTGGATCGCAGCGAAGCCAACCGCAACGCCGATGGCAGTCTGAAAAATCCCGGCTATCCGTTCTGGATCGGCGGCATGGAAAGTTCGGTCGGGCAGCGTCCGCCGACGCCACCGCTGGACATGCTCGACGCCGCCACCGCGCAATCGCTCAAAGCCAGCGGCAAGGCGTTGTGGGCCAACCTCGATCCGACGCAATCCGGCGGCTGGGACGGTGGTTTGCCGCGCCATGCCCTGGACGGCAAATCCGCCGGCGGTGAAGCGCACACCGTGACCACTTCGCTGGATTTCTCCAAGGCAGTCACCCGCGCCAAGCCGATTTACCTGCCGGAAGAAGGCACCGAAGTCGAACAGGCTGCCATGGCCTTCCACGCGAAAAAGGATCACCCAAGCTTCGCCTTGCTGCCCGGTAATCAAATTGTGGCCAAGGCCTTCCGCACCAACGGCGCTCTGCCGATTGCCGGCGCGCCGTACTACGAACCGTGCATGGACGACCGGCAAAAGCGCCTGACCAGCAGCGCCGGCAGCGGTGAATTCAACAGCGGCGAGCGCATCGACGGCATGTCGTTTGTCGGCGCCTCGACGTTCACCGCCGACCGGCCACGGGTCTACAAAGCGGCCAACATCCAGTTCGACGCCGTGTACAACAAGGTCGGTTATCACTTCCCGCAAGCCCGGATTCTGGCGCTGTGGGAAGACGCCTGGCCGGTGATCACCAAGCAGCGTCCGCCAGAGCCGCTGGTGATGCGCATGAACACCTTCGACTGCGTGCAATACCAGCAAACCAACCTGGTTCCGGCCGTCTACGAGATGGACGACTATCAGGTGCGCACCCCGACCGACGTGATCGGCCAGCACATTCACCTGCCGAAGTGGGACCTGACCGCTGCGGACGGTTCCTCCAACGGTTGGAACTATGAAGACGGCGTGCTTTCTCCCGGCGCCGTACAGGAACGCGTGCACGCGATTCGCGAGTTCAACCAGTGCGCCGGCACCGACCCGCGCGACGGCACCCCGGCCTGCCCGAAAGCCAAGGCGCATCCGTTTTTCGGCCAGTACGGTCGCAGCGACTGGATGGGCGCGCGCACGGCGATGCAGCGCTGGTTCGTCGACCCGGTGATCAACAGCAAAGGCGTGGATCGTGGCCTGGGCACGATCTTTACCCACGACCATCTCGGCCCATCGACGCACCAACAGATTGGCCTCTATGCCACCGTGCTGGCTGAGCCGGCCGGTTCCACCTGGTTCCACGCCGAAACCGGCGAGCCTCTGTACAGCGGCGCCCGGCAGGACGGCGGGCCGACGTCATGGCAAGCGGTGATCAACACCGGCGACCTCGACGGTGACGGTTTGAACGACAGCTTCCGCGAGTTCTTCCTCGAATACAGCGACTTCCAGCACGCCTATGAAGCCGGTGTGTATGTGGGCGCCGGCCCGAACGGCATCCCGAATGCCCAAGCGTTCCCGGCCACGGCCGACAGCTTCCGCTTCGCGATCAACCCGCCGGTGCGCAACAACGCCGGCAACCTGCTCGAAGCGGTAGTCGAGGCGCGCGGCGGGATCAAACCGGGCTGCCCGAGCCGGCCATGTCCGCAGGCGATTTCCGTGGATGACCCGGGCATGTTCGTCGTCAACTATCGCAACGAACCGCTGGGCCTGCGGGTGTTCGACCCGAACAAGGTCGGCCCGGACGGCAAGCGCGGCATGCAGGCCGACGGCCTCGGCGGTGACCTGGCGTACGCCATGCAAAGCCGCACCGACCGCGCCATCCCGGCGCTGAACCTGGCGCCGAATCAGATCAGTTCCGCCACCGGGCCTACCGGCGGCACCACACTGTTCCCGCCGCACATCAACAAGGGCGGCGCCGAACCGGGTGATCCGTTCACGCCGATGCTGCGCACCTACACCGGTGACAACGTGCGGCTGCGGGTGCATGCCGGCGGCCACGAGGAAGAGCACAACGTCACCCTGCACGGCGTGAAGTGGCTGCAGAGCGGTTCCGGGTTCGGCAACAGTTCCAACTCCGGCTGGCGCGCTTCGCAGATGGTCGGGATCTCAGAGCAGATGGGTTTCATCGCGCCGGTGTCGATGCTGTCGAGTTCGGCGGCGACCACCGGGGATTATCTGTACTCGATGGACGCCTCGATCGAAGGCTACTGGAACGGCATCTGGGGCGTGATGCGCAACTACACCGCGCAACGCACCGACCTGTTCGCGCTGCCGAACAACCCGAAACCCACCGGTATGCGCAACACCGTGGCATTCGAAGGCAGTTGCCCACGGATCAGCGCCAACCCCAACGGCATCGGCACCCGGCCGACGGTGCAGCGCAATTATGAAGTGGTCGCGGCGCTGGCCAACGACATCCTGCGTAACCCGCTGGGGCTGACCATCGGTGATCCGGCCGGGCTCGGCCAGCACGTCGGCGGGCCGTTGAATCCAGCGGGCGGTACGCTGGTATTCAACTCGCGGCCAGTGAGCATTCCGCAGGTGACGGTGACCGATCCTGAGGATGGCGAGACCCTCACCATTGGCGGTCAGAGCGGGCCGATCCATGACCCGACTGTGATCCTGTACGTGCGCAAGGCGGATCTCGATCCGGCCACCGGCAAGCTCAAACCCGGCATTCCCGTCGAGCCGCTGGTGCTGCGCGCCGCTGCCGGGGACTGCATCAACATCAGCCTGGAGAACCGCTTGCCGAGCGTGATGCCCGATCTGGCGCAGACCGCGATTCTGCAAGGTCTGGTCAAACGTGACCGCAACGGTGGCGACGGCTCGACCACCTTCAACAATAACCTGCTGCGGCCCTCCAGCCATGTCGGACTGCACGCACAATTGCTGGCTTACGACATCACCAAATCCGATGGCGTGAACGTCGGCGCCAACCCGATCCAGACCGTGCCACCGCGTATCGGCAGCACCGGTGCCTACCCGACCCGTACCTATCAGTATTACGCCGGGCACCTGGAGCGCGAAGGCAAACCGATCACCCAACTGGGGCGCAGCGTCGACAACATCAATGCCACGGCGGTGGAGTTCGGCGGCCTCAACTTCACCCCGGCGGACGTGATCAAGCAACCGCAAAAAGGCCTGGGCGGGGCAATGAGCATCCTGCCTGCGGGCGCCACCTGGGTCGACGATGCACGCAAGGTCAGCGCCACGGTGACGGCGGCGGGGCAGACGGCCTATCGCGATTTTGCGATGGTCTGGCAGCGCGCGCTGAACCTGCGCTGGGCCAATGGCCGGCCGGTGGAAGGCATCGCCTCCGAAGGCTTGGGCGTGCCGAACGATCCGAAGGACAACGCCGGCATGGCCATCAACTACAAGGCCGAACCGATGTGGTACCGCTTCGGCCTGGCGCCGGACGCACCGTTCGGCCGCGCCGACGGCCATGGCTACGGCGACGTGCCGAACGCGCACATGGCCTACAGCAACGCGCTGGTCGGCGGCGATCCGCAGACCCCGGTGTTCTACGCCAGACCGGGTCAGCCGTTCCGTACCCATGTGTTGATGCCGACCGGTGGCAGCCGTGGTTCGACCTTCCAGCTCGACGGGCATCTGTGGTCGGTCAATCCGTTCCAGTCGGAGAAGAGCGATGTCGGCGGCTACCCGATGAACACCCCCGGCGTGGGTTCGGTGAAGTTCGGCTACAACCCGATGTCGATGTACATCGGCGCCCGCGAGAGCGTGCTGCCGGCGGCGCACTTCAGCTTCATGTTGCCGAGCGCCGGCGGTGCCAATGCGATAGCGGGGGACTACCTGTTCCGCGACAACGCCTCGTTCGGCAACACGGCGGGGTTGTGGGGATTGTTGCGGGTGACCAATGAGCCGGAGCCGGCACCGCCCGCTCAGTAGCCGGACGGGAATGTATTGGCAGGGGAGAACGACATGAACAGGATCATCAACATCATTGGCGTGTGTCTGCTGACCATCGCAGGTGCGCTGCTCACCCTCGGCGAGCTTGCCCTGGCGCAGACGCTGACCCGTGATGGCGTGTCCATCGCGTTCAACCTGCAACCGCTGGCCCGCGACGGCAAACTGCGTGAAGGCGAGTTCGCCGACGTGCAGTTCCGGGTCACCGATGGCGCCTCCGGCCAGCCGCTGTCCGGGGTGGCGCCGGGGGCATGGATCGATCCGGAAACCGTTGCCGCCGACCAGGCCCAGGGCCGCGACAAGAGCTGCAAATCCCGGGTCGGGACGTTCCTCAAATCCAACATCGGCGCGCGGCCGCTACTCGATCTCAACAGCTACTTCCTGCTGGTGATGAACCGCGATGCCAGCGTTTCGGTGATTGATCCGTCGGTGTCGGTCGGCGGCATCACCAGCACGCTTGCGCGGATCGAACTCAAGCAACCGCCGATGGACTGGGTTACGCCCAAAGACAACAAAAAGGTCTTCGTGTCGATGCCGACAGCGGGGGAAGTCGCGGTGATCGACAGCGAGCAATTCAAGGTGCTCGACTCGGTGGCCGCCGGCAGCCAACCGGTGCGGGTGGTATTGCAACCGGACGAGCGCCTGCTGTGGGTCGGCAACAACGCGGCGAAGGCCGAAGAGTCAGGGGTCACGGTGATCGACGCCCAAAGCCTGAAACCGCTCAAACATTTGGCAACCGGTCGCGGCCACCACGAAATCGCCTTCAGCAAGGACAGCCGCTACGCCTTCGTCAGCAACCGCGACGACGGTACGTTGAGCGTCATCGACATTGCCAGCCTGAGCCTGCTGCAACAGCTGAGAACCGGCTCCAGCCCGTTGTCTGTGGCGTACTCACCGCTGTCCGGTGCGGTGTATGTAGCCGATGGCAAGGACGGCACCGTCACGGTGATCGACGCCAGCAGCCGCGCCGTGCGACGGGTGATCAGGCTGCAACAGGGCCTCGGCCCGATGGGCTTCAGCGCTGATGGTCGCTTCGGCATGGTGCTCAACACGTTGGAGAACCGCGCCACGGTCATCGATGCGGCCAACGATTCAGCGATCCATGATCTGGACGTCTCGGCCGAACCCTGGCAAGTGGTGTTCACCAAGGCCTACGCCTACGTGCGCGGGCTGGCGTCGCCGAAGGTCACCATGATCAACCTCGCCTCACTCGGCGAAGGACGGCAGCCGATCAGCCAGGGTTTCGAGGCCGGGCCGCAGCCGCCACGACTGGCCGGGGATCTGCCGCTGGCGTCAAGCCTCGCCGTGTCGCGAGACGACAACGCGGTGTTCGTGGTCAACCCGGTGGACAACACCACCTATTTCTACGCCGAAGGCATGAACGCGCCGATGTCCGGTTACCCCAATCGCGGGCAGGTGGCGCGTGCGGCAATGGTGGTCGACCGCAGCCTGCGCGAAGTGTCGCCGGGGCTGTACAGCGCCCGGGTGAAACTGCCGGCGGCGGGGCGTTTCGACGTGGCGTTCCTGCTCAATCAACCGAACATCATTCATTGCTTCAGCGCCCAGGTGGAGTCCGACGGCGCGACTGAAAAACACGTCGGCCCGCCGCAAGTCGAGTTCCTGCCGGGCAAGACCGCCGTGGCGCTCAACGACCCGTACGTGGTGCGGTTCCGCATCGTCGAAGGCAAACAGAAAGTGCAGCGCACCGGCGTGAAAGACGTGCAGTTGCGCTACTTCCTCGCGCCGACATCGCGGCCCCGTGAAGTCGCGGCGCTGGAAGTCGCCGACGGTGTGTACGAAGCCCCGCTGACCCTCGACCGCAGCGGCGCCTGGTACCTGCATGTGCGCGCGGCATCGCTGGGCGCCGGTTTCGACGACAAGACCTTTGCCAGTGTCCGGGTGCTGCCCGGCCAGACTCAGTGACGAGGACAACGCCATGAACCGATTCGCATCATCCGGCCTGCTGACCCTGTGCCTGTTGGCCGCCGGCATTCATCAGGCCCGGGCGCACTCGGCGGATGAACACGCGGGGCACAAGGCGTCGGCCGCCAGCACTCAGGAACACACCCAGGTCAAATTCGTCGACGTGCCGCTGCTCGACCAGAACGGCAAGACCGTGCACCTGGAACAGGATCTGGTGCACAACAAAATCGTCGTCATGAGCTTCATCTACACCAGTTGCACCACGGTCTGCCCGGTGGTCTCGTCGATCATGGGCAAGGTGCAGAAACAGCTGGGTTCGCGGGTCGGCGGCGAAGTGCAACTGGTGTCGATCAGCATCGACCCGCAGCGCGACGACCCGAAACGCCTGCAGGATTACGCCCGCTCTTTCCAGCGCGGGCCGGGCTGGAGCTGGCTGACCGGTTCACCTCAGTCGATCAACGCCACCCTCAAGGGCCTCGGCAGTTTCAGCGGTGACTTCAAGAATCACCAGCCGCTGATCCTCGTCGGTGACGGCAACAGCCGCCACTGGATGCGCTACTACGGTTTCACCGACCCGGCGCTGCTGGCCAAGGAAGTGGAAAAACTCAGTGGCCTGCGCACCCACGCCAGACACACCGCGATTGCCATGGAGCAACAGCCATGAGAATGCTCGACTGGGTCACCCTGATGATCTGCTTCTGTATTTTCAGCGCGGTGGCATTCGCCCACGAAGGCCATGCACCCGAGGCTCCGGCAACGGTTGCCGCCGCGCCGGCCAAAGGCACCCACGACGCAAAGACCTGGTTCACCGACACGCCATTGCTGGATCAGCATGGCAACACTCAGCGCTTCTACAGTGACGCCCTGCAAAACCGCGTGGTGCTGCTCAACGTCATTTTCACCAGTTGCAACGATGCCTGTCCGCTGATCACCCGCAAGCTCAAGGAAGTCCGCGAGCTGCTGGGCGACAAGGCCGATGACGTCACCTTCATTTCCCTTACCAGTGATCCGCTGCGCGACACGCCGGCGGTGCTCAAGGCTTACACCTTGAAGCAGGGCGCCGATGACCCTCACTGGCTTTTCCTGACTGGCGACAAGGCGCAGATGGATCTGGTGCTCGGTCGCATCGGCCAGATCGTGCCGACGCCGGAGCAGCACTCGACCCAGCTGATCGTCGGCGATGTCGCCAACAAACGCTGGAGCAAGATCCGTCCCGACGCCCCGGCCGCCGCCATTGCCCAGCGCTTGCAGCTGCTGACAATGCCCGTGGCCGGCCGCTGAGTCCGCGCCATGAACCTGCGCCGCGTCCTCGCCCTGATCCTGCTCGCTGGCGTCAGCCTTGGCGCGGCCGCATTGCCGCTGACCGATGAAGAAAGCGCCGGCAAGCGCCTGTTCCGCGAAGGCCTGTCGGCCAGCGGCGAGGCGATCATGGCGCGGGTCGGCGCGGCGGACGTGTTGCTGCCGGCCACGAGTCTGCCGTGCGCCAACTGCCACGGCGCCGACGGCCTTGGCCGGCCTGAAGGCGGGGTGCGGCCGCCGGAGCTGAACTGGTCACGGCTGACCAGCCTCCACGGTCAGCAACAGATCAATGGCCGCAACTACCCGGCGTACACCGACAGCAGTCTGGCGCGGGTGATTCAGGAGGGCCGCGACCCCGGCAACAACCGGCTCGACCCGAGCATGCCGCGCTTTTTGCTGTCGATGAAGGATCAGCGCAACCTCACCGCTTATCTCAAACGCCTGGCCGATGATCGCGATCCGGGGCTCGACGACCAGACCTTGCACCTGGGCACTTTGCTGCCGAGCCGGGGACCGCTGGCCGAGGAGGGCGCCACCGTCGCGGCGGTGCTCAACGGCAGCGTGGCGCGGATCAATCAGGCCGGGGGCATTCATGGCCGGCAATTGCGTCTGACCGTGGTCGATCCCGGCCCGGACCGCGCCAGCGCCGAGCAGGCCCTGCAACGGCTGATCGACGAGGAAAAGGTCTTTGCGCTGATTGCTCCGTTGGCTCCGGCGCTGGACAACGAACTGGCGCCGCGCCTGGAACAGGCCGGTCTGCCCCTGATCGGGCCGTTGTCCTTGATGGGCTCGGTGCAGGCCAGTGCGCAGATTTTCGAACCGCTGCCGGGATTGCGCGAGCAACTGATTGCCCTGGCCGATTACGCCACCGCCAGCCTGAAAGTGCTGCAAGGACCGACGCTGATCGCCTATCCCGACGACCCGACTCAAGTGCAGGCCGCCCAGGCGCTGGGGCAATACTTGCAGGATCACGGCTGGCAAAAGGTCCGGCTACAGGCCTACAACCCGGCAGCGGACAGCTTGCCGCTGGGTTCGCGTTCGGTGTTCTACCTGGGCAGCGGCAGCGGTTTCAGTCAACTCGCGGCGGGGCTGCAACATGCGGGGCAGGTGCCGTATCTGTTCGCGACTTCGGGTCAGGTCGCGGGCGACCTGCTGCAAGTGCCCGAGGGCTTTTCCCGGCGCGTGTTTCTGGCCTATCCCTTTGTGCCGAGCGACTGGACCCAGGCCGGGCGCATGGCCCTGACCCTGCTGCGCGAACATCAGGGTCTCGGCGCGCAGCATGCGGTGCTGCAAGTCGGCGCCTACGCCTCGATGCTGCTGTTCAGCGAAGCCATGAAGCAGGCCGGGCGCGATGCCAGCCGCGAAAAAATGGTGACGGCCCTCGAAGGCCTGCACGACTTCGACACCGGCCTGACCCCGCGCCTCAGCTTCGGCCCTGGGCGACGATCGGGCCTGAGCGGGGCGCATGTGGTCACCGTGGACTTGCCCGATCAGCGTT
Source organism: Pseudomonas sp. MWU12-3088 (assembly GCF_023242405.1). Classification (NCBI taxonomy): domain Bacteria; kingdom Pseudomonadati; phylum Pseudomonadota; class Gammaproteobacteria; order Pseudomonadales; family Pseudomonadaceae; genus Pseudomonas; species Pseudomonas sp. MWU12-3088. Next base: position 67,221 of record NZ_JALJEA010000016.1, on the reverse strand, counting down.
TCTATCTGGTCGCGCCCTACAAACCGATTCTCGCGAGCCCCTGAACGGAGGCCTTGATCATGAAGCTCATAAGCGTGTTGTGGCTGCTGGCGTGCTGGTTGCCGATGACGTTCGCCAATCCGGAACCGGTGGCGGCGCGGGTCAACGGCGAGGTGATTTCCGGGTTTCGTCTGGAACGGTTTTTCGCCGAATACCTGGAAGACCGGGGTCGCGCCGTCGCGAGCATTCGCAGTCCCAAGGCCTATAAACAACTGCGTCAGGCCGCACTGGACACGCTGATCGACAAGGAGCTGCTGTGGCAGGAGGCGCAAAAACGTGGCCTGAAGGTTGACGACCAATCGGTGCAGCAACAGGTCGAGCAGATTCGCGTGGCCATCGGCGGTCGCGACAACTTCCTGCGGCGCTTGCAGGAGGCGGGGTTCGACGAGGCCTCGTTCACCGAGTACACCCGCCGTGAACTGGCAGCCCAGCAGATGTTCGCCACATTGATCCGCGCCAACACCTTGCAGGCTCGGCATCTGCTGGTTCGGGTGGCACCGGGTGCCGATGCCGCCACAGACGCAGCGGCGCGTCTACGCTTGATGCAGATGCGCGCCTCCGTGGTCGAGGGCGCAACGTTCGCCAGTGATGCCGTGCGCTCGCCATTCGGCTGGCATTTGATTTATTTGCCGAACCACTTGGAGGCAGCCGATGTCCCAGAGGTGCAGGGGCTTGCAACAGTCCGGGTACAGCGTGCCCGACAGCAACAGGCCCTGGCTCGTCGCCAGGTGCTCGCGCAATTGCGGGCGCAGAACAGGATCGAACGAATTGACGACGATTGAAGGTTCCCCCCCAATAGTGGGGAATGGCTTCGATGCCCATTCAGGTGCTTCCCCGTTTCTGGGGAACGGGGTACCGGGACGAGCGGGCATTGTCATCAAATTCAAGGACATGAAGACCAAAATTGACCGGCACTCGGCCTGGCATGAAGTGTGCGTTACCTCTTGTGAGGCGCACTCCAGCAGGTTCGGGCAGTTGATGTGAAGAGGCCGGATTTGTAGCTGCAAGGAGTTCACCTTGGTTAACAAAGTACTGGTTGTCGAAGACGAACTGCTGCTTGCACAGAACCTTCAGGATTATCTGTCGGCGCAAGGGCTGGACGTCCGGATTGCACATGACGGCGCAGACGGAATCGGCCAGGCCGAGACCTTCGCTCCCGACGTGCTGGTGTTCGATTACCGCTTGCCCGATATGGAAGGGTTCGAGGTGCTCGACGCGGTCCGCCAGAACAGGACGTGCCATTTCGTGCTGATAACGGGTCACCCGACCGCTGAAGTCTGTGAGCGGGCGCGGCAACTGGGGGTCAGTCACATCCTGTTCAAACCGTTTCCTTTGGCGGAACTGGCCCGAGCTGTCTGCGACCTTCTGGGGATCCAGCGCGAAGCGAAACCCGGTGCGAGCCCATCCGAAGGCTTCGTCGAACGACGCCAGAGCAGGACCGAGAGCTTCCCGTTGCAGTTGTACGATGGCAGTTGGGTGCTGGCGGACCGCCGACGAAACCGGTCGGAGGTCATGGCACCGGACGACGATCAAATGCTCACCGGGGAGTAATGGCGCGATAGACGTTCCGGCACTCGCCGAACCCGCCTCCCGCGCCGTCAGGGCCTCAAGCCCCGGGTGTTGGAGAGCAAGCCATGGAACGTCTGTCCGTTGTCGTCGATGCGTTGCAGCCTGCGTGTGCCCCGACACGCTTCTCCAGTGAACAACTGGCCCAGGCCCGGGCGCGGGCCGGCACTTGCGGGGAACGGGTGCTCGATGCACTCAACGTCCTTTGCGAACTGGCGCCGATGCCGTTCATTGCCAGCCTCGGCGCCACCCTGCATTACCCGGTGCTCGACACCGACACGCTGTTTCAAGCGACCCCGGTGTTCGACCGGGTCACCCTCGCGCAATGCCTCAAACGTGAATTCATCCTGCTGCGGCACAACGACGAAGTCATCGGCGTGTTCGCCGACCCCTTCGACACCGCGCGCCTGGCCTGGATCGACGAATGCCTGCATGGCGCGCCGCTCTATCTGGTGCACGCCGACGACCTCAAGGCCTACCTGGCCCGCCACGAAGAAAGCTTCCACGCCGTCGAATCGCTCAACGCCCAGGCTGACGCCGGCAGCGAGGTCGACACCCTGCAAAGCCTGTCGCTGACCAGCATCAGCGAAGACTCGAGCGTGGTGGTGAAACTGGTCAACTCGACCCTCTACGACGCACTGAAAATGCACGCCAGCGACATCCACCTCGGCACCACCGGCAACGGTCTGGTGATCAAGTACCGGATCGACGGTGTGCTCAACAACATCAGCAAGATCCAGGGCAGCGAGTTCGCCGAGCAGGTGATCTCGCGGGTCAAGGTCATGGCCGAACTGGACATCGGCGAAAAGCGCGTGCCCCAGGACGGTCGCTTCAAGATCGGCATCAGCGGCCGGCAGATCGACTTTCGGGTGTCGATCATGCCGAGCATCTTCGGCGAAGACGCGGTGTTGCGGGTGCTCGACAAGCAGGACCTGGCCGACAAGGTCTGCGGCGTGCAGCTGCAGGCGCTGGGCTTTGAAGACGAAACCCTGCGCCAGCTGCGGCGTCTGGCCGCCGAACCCTACGGCATGGTGCTGGTGACCGGCCCCACCGGCAGCGGCAAGACCACCACGCTGTACGCGATGATCACCGAGATCAACCACGGCGTGGACAAGATCATCACCATCGAAGACCCGGTGGAATATCAGTTGCCGGGGGTGCTGCAAATCCCGGTCAACGAGAAAAAAGGCCTGACCTTCGCCCGTGGCCTGCGTTCGATCCTGCGTCACGACCCGGACAAGATCATGGTCGGCGAGATCCGCGACCCGGACACCGCGCAGATCGCCGTGCAATCGGCACTCACCGGGCACCTCGTCTTCACCACCATCCACGCCAACAACGTGTTCGACGTGATCGGTCGTTTCACTCAAATGGAAATCGACCCCTACAGCCTGGTCTCGGCGCTCAACGCGATTCTTGCCCAACGCCTGATCCGTCTGGTGTGCAGCCACTGCAGCGCACCGGCCACCCCGAGCGATGAAGAACTGCGCACTTCCGGCCTCGACCCGCTCAAGGTCGGCCATTACCACTTCGTCCACGGCAAGGGCTGCGGCCACTGTCGGGGCAGCGGTTATCGCGGGCGCACCGCGATTGCCGAACTGCTGCACCTGGACGACGAACTGCGGCAGATGATCGTCGAGCGGCAACCCATCACCCGGATCAAGGCCCTGGCCTGTTCCCGTGGTTTGCGCCTGTTGCGCGAATCGGCGCTGGAGCTGGTGGAGCACGGTCGGACCACGCTGGAGGAGATCAATCGTGTCACTTTTATCGCGTGATCAATTTGTCGCCGTGCTCGGCGCCAGCGGTGTCGGCCTCGGCCAGCGCAGGGGCAGCGAAACCTTGTGGCTGGGCAGCGTCGGCTACATCGACGAAGGCTTCCACAGCTACGCGGTGGCGCTGGACACCCTCGACCGTCTGCTCGGTGAACACGCCCGCGCAGGTTCGGAGTTGAGCGTGGTGATCTCCGGGCATTTCAGCCGTTTCTGCCTGGTGCCGTGGAGCGAGCAGATCAGCAGCCCTGAAGAACTGCGCGGCTTCGCCCAGCTGTGTTTCGAAGACCTGTTCGGCGCACCGACTCAACCCTGGAGTCTGGTGTTGTCCGCCGAGCCGGCCGGTCACGACCGGATCGCCAGTGCCTTGCCGCAGGATTTGCTCGAACGCCTGCGCACGCAGGTCACTGGTCGCGGCCTGCGTCTGCGCTCAGTGCAGCCGTACTTGATGAGCGCTTTCAACCGCTTCGACAAAAGCCTCGATGCCGGCGACTTCCTGTTCGTGGTCGCCGAGCCGCAACGCAGCGTGTTGCTGCTGGCCAGGGAAGGGCGCTGGGCGTCGGTGCGCTCGGTGGGCGGCAGTGACAGTGACGCGGCATTGACCGCGCTGATCGGTCGCGAACGGCAACTGCAAGCCTCGACCAGCGAACGCGCGTTCAACGTTTATCTGCACGCTCCGGCGCGTCTCGATGCGCAACCGGATGTAGCGGGGGTGCATCTGCGCACCCTCGAAGACGACTCGATGACCGTGCGTGACGCCTTGTACGTCATGTCCCGGGCGGTGGCCTGAGATGCGCGCCCTGAACCTCGATTTCCAGCCCCGTCCGCGTTCCGGCCCGTTGGGCTGGAGCCTGCTCGGCGGCGGCTTGCTTCTCGCGCTGGTGTGCTTCGGCGTGCAGCAGCACCTCGGCAATCAGGCCGAACAGCAGCAAGGTCACTTGCAGCACACCCAGCGCCAGCTCACCGGCGACAGCGGTGCCAAAACCAGCCTGAGCCCGGCGGAAACCCGTGAGCAGGCGCAGAATCTCGCCGAAATGCGCAAGGTCTCGCAGCAACTGCGTCGCCCCTGGGAACGCCTGTTCGCCATGCTCGAAGCCATGCCCCGAGACGACATCGCCTTGCTGACCCTGACCCCGGATGCGCGCAAAGGGCAGGTGCGAATCAGCGCCGAAGCGCGGGATCTGCAAGCGATGCTGGATTTCCACAAGCGCCTGGAGGCCAGCGACGAGCTGTCCGACGTGTCGCTGCTGAGCCACGAAATCGTCGTCAAATCGCCGGAGCAACCGGTGCAGTTCAACCTGTCGGCAACCTGGGAGATGGGCGATGCGAATCCCTAGACTGATCGTCCACGAATACCTGCAAGGCCTCGGCGTTCCCGGTCTGGCCGGGCTGGCGCTGCTGCTGATCAGCGTCGCCTGGGCGCTCGGTGGTTTGCTGCCGGGCTGGCAATCGCTGCAACAGCTCAGCCAGCAGACCCAGGAAGCCACCGAATACCTGGCCAAGGTCGAGGATGGCAGCATCGCGCCGCCAGTGGTGCCGCAACGTCAGCTCGATGACTTTCGCAACAAGCTGCCGGCCCAGCCGCAAGCCACCGTCGCCATTGACCGCATTTACGCCCTGGCCGCGCAGGAGCACATCACCCTGGCGCGCGGCGAATATTCCCTCGGCGTCGATCCCAAGACTCATCTGGCGCGCTACCAGATCCTGTTGCCGGTGCGCGGCAGCTATCCGCAACTGCGCCGGTTCCTTCACGCCTTGCTCGGCCAGCTGCCGGCGGTGGTGGTGGAAGACGTCGAGTTTCAACGCAAGAAGATCGCCGACACCGACCTCAACGGTCGGATCCGTATGACCCTTTACCTGTCGAGGTCGTGATGAACACCAAGCGCGTAACCGGGTGGGTGGCGTTCTTCGGCGTGGCGGTGGCGCTGGCCTGGTTGCCCGAATATTTTTCGCCGAGCGACGACGCGGACGCCACTGACATCGCCGTCTCTACCCCGACCAAAGCCAACGCCCATGGCGCTTTGCCGGCCAGCAGTGCCAAGGCCGGCGCAGCGCCGATCAAGGACCTGAGCCCTGCCGGTGACCTGTTCGCCGCCAAATCCTGGAAGGCCGCGCCGACTCTGGCCACGGTCACCGAGCAACCCGTCAACCTGACCCCGGTGGTGCAAGCCCCGAGCCTGCCACCGGTGCCGTTCCAGTTCGTCGGCCGCCTGCATGACCGCAGCGACCTGCAGGTGTTCTTGCAGGACGGCGAAAAAATCTACGTCGTGCGCAACGGGGATGTGATCGACGAAACCTGGAAGATCACCGGCATTTCCGAGCTGGAACTGAGCCTGGTCTACCTGCCTCTGCATTTGTCGCAGACCTTGTCTGTGGGGAGTACGCAATGAACAGATCCCGTTTGCTGATGAGCCTCGGCCTGTGCGCCGGGCTGGCCGCGTGCAGTTCCGCGCAGGTCGCCAACAAGGAAGCCGCCGACCTGATCGAGCAGGGGCAGTACGAGGCGGGTCTGGCCCGGATCCAGGAAGGCCTGCGGGAAAATCCACGGGATACCGAGCTGCACTTGCTGCTCAACAGCGGCCGGGCCAAGGCGATCACCGCGTTGCTGACTTCCGGTGATACCGACCGCGCTCGCCGTGACTTCACCAACGCACGCCTGGCTTACAACCGGGTGCTGACCATCGAACCGAACAACCGTCGCGCCCAGGATGCCCTGCGCCAGCTCGACTACCTGCGCAGCATGGACGAGAAGCTCGAACTGGCCCGTGGCGACCTGCGTCGGGGCGACATCTACGGCGCCGACCGGCAGGTCAAGCAGATCCTCGAACTCGATCCGAAAAACGACGGTGCACTGGAGCTGCAAGGCAACATTCGTCTGGTGCAGAGCCGCAACGTGATCCAGTACCCGCAACTGCGCACCCGGCTCGACCGCCCGGTGACCCTGGAATTTCGCGACGCCAACCTCAAGACCATTTTCGAAGTGCTGTCGCAGGTCGCCGGGCTGAATTTCATCTTCGACAAGGACCTGCGCCCGGACATGAAAGCCACGATCTTCGTGCGTGACGTGCGCATCGAAGACGCCGTGCAACTGCTGCTGCAACAGAACCAGTTACACCAGAAAGTGGTGAACGAAAACACCCTGCTGATCTACCCGGACTCGCCGCAGAAGCTCAAGGACTATCAAGAGCTGGTGATGCGCACCTTCTACCTGACCAGCATCGACGCCAACACCGCGCTGAACATGATCAAGACCATGCTCAAGACCCGCGACGTGTTCGTCGACGAACGCCTGAACACCCTGACCATGCGCGACACCGAAGACGCTGTGCGCATGGCCGAGAAGCTCCTGCAATCGCAAGACCAGTCCAACCCGGAAGTGGTGCTGGAAGTGGAAGTGATGGAGGTTGCCACCCAGCGGATTCTTGACCTTGGCCTGCAATGGCCGAGCACTTTCGGCGTGGTCAACGGCGACGGATCGGCAGTGACTTTGTTGGGCCAACTCAAGGGCATCAACTCCGACCGGATCTCGATCACGCCCTCGCCGCAGGCCAAGATCAACGCGCAGGACAACGACATCAACACCCTTGCCAGCCCGGTGATCCGCGTCAGCAACCGCGAGCAGGCGCGCATTCACATCGGTCAGCGCGTGCCGATCATCAGTGCCACGTCGGTACCGTCCACTCAGGGGCCGGTGATCACCGAAAGCGTGACCTATCTGGATGTCGGTCTGAAGCTTGAGGTGACCCCGACCGTGCATCTGAACAACGAAGTGGCGATCAAGATTGCGCTGGAAGTGAGCAACGCCACACCGCTGGAGCCGACCCGCCAGGGAACGATCCCGGTTCAGGTCGACACCCGCAACGCGCAGACTGCGCTGCGCCTGCATGACGGTGAAACCCAGATCCTCGCCGGCCTGGTGCGCAACGACCATGGCGCCACCGGCAACAAGATTCCGGGTCTTGGCGATATTCCGGGCCTGGGCCGGTTGTTCGGCAGCAACAAGGACACCATCGGCAAGTCGGAACTGGTGCTGTCGATCACCCCACGAATCGTGCGCAACCTGCCGTACCAGAGCCCGTCGGACATGGAATTCCCGACCGGCACCGAAACCAGCATGCACATTCAGGCGCCGGATCGTTCGCAGAGCTACGTGATGCCAACCCCGGCCGCACAGCCTCGCGCCATCGGTGATGCCGCCGTGGCAACCACCCGCGTCACCGTCGAGAAGCCTTGATCATGAACGCCTCCCAGCGCGGTTTTACCTTGATCGAAGTCGTGGTGACGCTGGCCCTGATCGGCCTGCTGGCCGGCATGGCCGCGCCGCTGACCGAGACCCTGGTGCGGCGTGGCAAAGAGCAGGAGCTGCGCACCGCGCTGTATCAGATCCGCGATGGCATCGACGCCTACAAGCGTGCCTTCGATGCCGGCTACATCGAAAAATCGCTGAACAGCAGTGGTTATCCGCCGAACCTGAAAGTGCTGGTCGAAGGCGTGCGCGACGTGCGCAGTGCCAAGGGTGCCAAGTTCTATTTTCTGCGCCGCATCCCGCGTGATCCGCTGGTGCCGGCCAAACGTGACGATAACGGCGGCTGGGGCCTGCGGGCCTACGACAGTTCGGCCCAGAACCCCCGCGATGGCGAAGACGTGTTCGACGTCTACTCCCACGCCAGGGGCCGTGGCCTCAACGGCATCGCTTACCGCGAGTGGTGACTCTCATGCGCCGGGAAAAGGGTTTTACCTTGCTCGAACTGATGGTGGTGATGGCGATCATCGCGACCCTGATGACCATCGCCTTGCCGCGTTATTTCAACAGCCTCGAAGCCTCGAAAGAGACCACGTTGCACCAGAGCCTGTCGGCCATGCGCGAGGCGCTGGATCACTACTACGGCGACACCGGGCGTTATCCCGATTCCATCGAGCAACTGGTCGAACAACGTTACCTGCGCAACGCGCCACTGGACCCGATCACCGAACGCAATGACCAGTGGGTGCTGGTCGCGCCGCCGGAAGGTGTGGCGGGTGGCGTGGCCGATATCAAGAGCGGTGCTACCGGGAGGGCGCGTGATGGCAGCCAGTATTCCGAGTGGTAAGCGCGCGGAGCAGGGCGGGTTCACCTACCTGGGCGTGCTGTTCCTGATCGTGATCATGGGCATGGGCCTGGCCAGTGCCGGCGAGTTGTGGTCGACGGTTTCGCGCCGTGATCGCGAGAAGCAACTGCTGTGGGTCGGCACCCAGTACGCCCAGGCGCTGCGCAGCTACTACCGCAGTTCGCCGGGGTTGGCGCAGTACCCGAAAGACCTGGCTGACCTGCTGCAGGACGAACGTTTTCCGGAACCCCGGCATCACCTGCGCCAGCTCTATCCGGACCCGATTGGCGGTGGCGAATGGGCACTGCAACGGGGCTTCGACGGGCGCATCACTGGTCTCAACAGCCCGTCCACCGAGGTGCCGTTGAAGCAGGCGGACTTCCCGTCGCAATGGTCGGATTTCGAAGGCATGCAGCGTTATTCGGACTGGCAGTTCGTGGCTGAAAAGGCCTTCCTCGATGGCACCGGCCCTGGCAATGGAACCCCGGTCAAAGGCCAGTCGGCCCTGCCGCAGGCATTGCAGCCATGAGCCGGCAATGGTGGTGCGCATTGATCCTCGCAGCCGTGGCGTCTTTCGCCAGCGCCGCCGAGGAAGACGAAATGATGGGCTTCATCGTCGACGACACGATCTCGCACATCGGCCACGACTTTTACTACTCGTTCAGTGAACGCCTGCGCGACACCAGCCCGATGGATTTCAACCTGGTGGTGCGCGAGCGCCCCGACGCGCGCTGGGGCAGCCTGGTGACCGTGGAATATCAGCAACGCCTGGTGTATCGGCGCTTCCTGCCGCCGAACACCGTAGAACTGAAGGACGAGGCCTACGAGGCCGCCGACTCGGTTCGACTGGAGGTCGTCCGGCGCAAGCTGGAAGCCTTGTTGCAGGACACCACCGACCTTGAGAAGGACGAACTATGAACACGACAACGTTCTCACGGCGCCGCGGATTCTGGATTCCGGGGTTGTTGATCGGGCTTGCCAGCGCCGCTGCCGTCCAGGCCACTGAACTGGTCTACACGCCGGTCAACCCGTCGTTCGGCGGCAACCCGCTCAACGGCACCTGGCTGCTCAACAACGCCCAGGCGCAAAACGATTTCGACGATCCGGACCTCAAGAAACGTTCGACGGTGGCCGGCACTTCGGCGCTCGAGCGCTTCACCAGTCAGTTGCAGTCGCGGCTGCTGGGGCAACTGCTGGACAACATCTCCACCGGCAACACGGGGAGCCTGTCCACCGACGCCTTCATCGTCAACGTCGTCGACGACTCGGGGGCACTGACCATTGAAGTGACCGACCGAGCGAGCGGGCAGGTTTCGGAAATTCAGGTGAACGGCCTCAACCCATGACGGGATGACGGTTCCGGGGAGTGCAGGACATGAAAAAAATAATAGCGCTAGGGCTGATGTTGGCGGCATTGCAAGGGTGTGGTCTGCGCGAGCCGATGCCGGCCGAGCAGGACACCGACACTCCGACCCTGACCCCCAGGGCCTCGACCTACTACGACTTGCTGAAAATGCCGCGACCCAAGGGCCGGCTGATGGCGGTGGTGTACGGCTTCCGTGACCAGACCGGGCAGTACAAACCGACCCCGGCCAGTTCGTTTTCCACCAGCGTCACCCAGGGCGCGGCGTCGATGTTGATGGACGCCTTGCAGGCCAGTGGCTGGTTTGTGGTGCTGGAGCGTGAAGGGCTGCAGAACCTGCTGACCGAACGCAAGATCATTCGCGCCTCGCAGAAGAAGCCGAATACGCCGGTGAACATCCAGGCCGAGCTGCCGCCGTTGCAGGCGGCGAACATGATGCTCGAGGGCGGGATCATCGCTTACGACACCAACGTGCGCAGCGGCGGGGAAGGGGCGCGGTATCTGGGGATCGATCTGTCCCGGGAGTACCGGGTGGATCAGGTGACGGTGAATTTGCGCGCGGTGGATGTTCGTAGCGGGCAGGTGTTGGCGAATGTGATGACCAGCAAGACGATTTATTCGGTGGCGCGCAGTGCCGGGGTGTTCAAGTTCATCGAGTTCAAGAAGTTGCTTGAGGCGGAGGCGGGGTACACGACTAACGAGCCGGCTCAGTTGTGTGTGTTGTCGGCGATCGAGGCGGCGGTGGGGCATTTGCTGGCGCAGGGGATTGAGCGGCGGTTGTGGCAGGTGGCGGGGGATAATTCTTCGCCTGCTGCGGATGAGACTTTGAATCGGTATTTGACCCAGAACAAGGTTGATCCTGAGGCTGAGTGAACTTGGCGGCCTTTGGGCCGACCAGGTTCTCTGGGTGGTTTGGGTGAATATCCGTTTCTTTGGGTGTTGCGGCTGGCGGTTTCGCCCTTACGGCGAGTCCCTTTTGCAAACGCCCAAAAGGAACCAAAACGCTGGGCCCCGGCGTTCGGCCCCTCGCTGGGGCTCGGGGTTCCTTCGCTCCGGGATTCATCCGGGGGCATCGCCTCCGGTTTGCTTCGCTGCACCTCCTCTCGATGTGTTCGACTTCGTCGAACGGCGCTGCGCGCCAACCCCCGGATAAATCCCTCCACTCAGCCTTCCGATGGGGCCGGCACGTCAAAAGCGGTACTCGAGCTAACGCTCATTGTGTTGAGTGGTGAGAAGCGGAAAGCAGAAAGCGGATTGCTTTTGCTTTGATCGTTCCCACGCTCTGCGTGGGAATGCAGCCCGGGACGCTCTGCGTTCCATTCTTGAATGTTTAAAAGTTGTGTCTGTTTTAACGATCCTTCCCACAAGGTTTTCAGGTTGTCCGTCGGAAGCGCGGGCTCTAGCCTGTTTGGGTCGCTGCCAATTCAGCGATCGGGTCTGGAAACCCGGATGTGCGAGAAAGCGAAATCGCTTTTCATAACGTATGCTTGCGCACCTTCATTGTGTGCACGCTGTTATGGCGGCTGTGCGCGGGAGACATTTATGTCTGCCGGGTCGCGTTCTCCCCGGATTTCCAGCCCGCGTACAGCTGTCACCCATTCTTCCTGGAAGTCGATTGGGCCGGCTGCAACCATCAATGAGGACGAAATGACCATGAAAAAACCAACACCCAACCCACCCGAAACCCAAGCCAGTCTCGAAACCGACCCAACCTCCCCATACACCTCCATCAACTCAAAAAAACTCCACGAAGCCGCCGAACGCGCCCTGGACCATTACCTTTGCCCCGGCGCCCACATCATGGGCAGCGTCAACGAACCCGCCCCGATGTACCTCGCCAACCCGGCTTACAACACCGAATCCCTGCTCGCCAACGCCTGCGAGTCCCTGGGCTCCGCCAGCGAAATGCTCAACAACTTCGCCGCCGCCCTCGACCCCGCCCACCGCAAGACCGCGCTGGGGATCGCGCAGATCCTCATGCTGAGTGAACTGGCCGTAAATCAGGCCTTGGATCACGTCGAGCTGAAGGACTGATCCATCCCCAATAAAAAACGCGACCCAGCAATGGGGTCGCGTTTTTCACATTCAAATTGGAGTCACCATGGATCCCTTGTTCTCCGAAATCGTTTCAGACTTCGAAAGCGAAGAGCAGGCCGCCAGCTACGACCGCTGGTTGATTGCCAAAGTACAGGCTTCAATCGATGACCCACGACCCAGCATTCCGAATGAGCAGGTGATGGCTGAAATGTCGGCCCTGATGGAGGACAAACGAAGAAAGCATGAGGCGGGGTGAGTGCTTTGCGTCAAGGTGAAAAGTAGAAAAGCGCAATGCCGGTTTTGGCTACTCTACTGCTTCCTGACGACTAACTATTTTTGAGGAGCGCATGGACCTTTCACCACCACTGGTAATCGACAGCGCTACCTATGCAGAATTCTTGGGCCTGTGGGAAATTGGCTCCTTTGATAATCAGCGATTGGGACAAGCCTTCTACAACCATTTCCGCCTCCATCGGTTAACCGATCAGGCTTTGTTGCATGGGCTTTACGAGGCAGACGGCAAGAAGGCTCGAGTCGCTATAAGTCGCATATTTAATCTCAATTAGCATCAGCCCTTTTGCGCATTGATTCCATTAAGGCATGTATCTCGGCCATCACCTGGTCATGCGGGATGTTCGGACGCGGATCATCGAGAGAGGCCTGTACTTCGGCCCTAAACCAACGATCATAACTAGCAGACTGTTCCTCAGGATCAAGATCCGAAACAACCGGGCACAGTGGGTCGATCATGGAACCTCCGGGTATCGCTGTCGTCGCTGTCTGGATGAATTGCATGTTGGCCAGGCTCCATGGGGATCAAGTTGTCCCGGCAAATCCTAGAGCCTGCACTTCCGACGGCCAACCGCCAGAATTCGTCAGAAAAGTCCCCGATTTTCTGAAAACGGTACGTTTTCCGTAGGACGCCACTCAAGCGTCAGCGCAAAAGAAACCGCGACCCCAAGAGATCGCGGTTTCCCGACACCCAACCCTTACTGCTGCAAAACCGTCGCCTGGTTAGCCGACCCGAACTGCTGAATATTCGCGGTCTGTGTCATCCCGCTCTGATCCACATTGGCAATGTTCCCGGTGCCGCCCTGGGTCACGTACGCCACGTTCATGGTGTCAGCCTGTTTGACCGTGATCATGTTGTCGCTGCCATACAGTTGCGCGGTGTACGCCTGGTTGCCGGTGCCGGACTGGTCGAACTCGGTGCTGTTGCCCGAGCCGTTCGAGGTGCCTTGGGCCAGGTTGGTGGTGCCGCGTTGATCGGAGATCAGGATGTTGTCGCTGCCGTTCTGGTCGAAGTACAGCTCGTTGTAGGAATCGGCCTGGCTGACCGTGGTCTTGTTGCCGGTCCCGGTCTGGTGGGTGGTCATGACGTGGCCGACGCCGTCCTGGGTGAAGCTGGCGATGTTGCCGTTGCCGGCCTGATTGATCGTCGCACGCTGGTTGCTGCCGAACTGGCCGCCGTGTTGCGGGCCTTTCCAGTTGCTGGCGTAGACCTTGTTGTCGTTGCCCACGGAGGTGGCGTTGAGTGTGTGGCCGTCGCCGCTCTGGTAGGTGTAGTGCACGTTGCCGTTGCCGACTTGATACAGCGCCAGGGTCGAGTTGACCGATTCGAACTGGTCGGCGTAGATGGCGTTGGTGTTGCCGACCTGGGTGACGGCGGCGGTGTTGTTTTCGCCGTAGCTCTGGTCGACTACGGTTTCGTTGCTGTCGCCGTACTGGTTGACGGTGGCCTGGCTGGCCAGTTGGGTGTCCTGCCAGATTTCGCTGCCGTTGAGGTTGCCGAACTGGTTGATGGTGATGTTGCCGCCGGTGCCGTTGCGTTGGTCGGCGTAGCCGTAGTTGTTTTCGCCGGCCTGGTTGATGCCGATCTGCCCGCCGTTGTGGGTGACCTGTTCGGCGGTGCCGTAGTTGGCGGTGCCGTATTGGGTGATCACCGAACTGTTGCCGCTGCCTTCGTACAGTTGCTCGATGTTGGCTTCGTTGCTGTCGCCGAACTGGAAGGTCTTGCCTTCGCTGCCGTTTTGTGAGTCCTGGTAGACGAACGAAAAGTTACCGGTGCCTTGCTGTTGTTGCAGGGCGGTGTTGGGTGAGCCGAAGCCCAGCGACTGGCTGGCGTGGGTGGTGTTGAAGGCGCCGGTCTGTTGCTGGGTGATGGTGCCGTTGTCTTCGTAAAGTTGTTCGGCGTACGCGGCGTTGTAGTCGCCGACCGCGTCCTGGGTGATGACGCTGCTGGCGGTGTCTTGCACGGCGGCGGCGTCGTTGCCCTGGCCCAGCTGGGTCTGGGTGGCGCTGCTGAACGGGGCCTGGGTCTGCTTCACATTGGCGATGTTGGCAGTACCGACCTGGTTCTGGGTGGACAGGCTGTCGTCGGCCATGGCCTGGGCACTGATCATGACCAGGATGGCGGCGGTGAGGGGCGTCAGTTTGAACATGATGAACTCTCCGATGATTGCAGTGCTTAGCGGTATTGCTTGACCGAAACGCTCATGCCGTTGCCCGACTGGGTCACGGCGCTTTGCAGCCCCGTGCCGGCCTGCTCGATGCTGGCGTCGTTGTTGTTGCCGTTTTGCGAAATCTGCGCGCGGTTGTGGCTGCCGTTCTGGGTGATGGATGCGGCGTTGCCGGAACCGTTTTGCGTGATCAACGCCATCAGGTCGCTGCCTTGTTGCAGGATGTACGCCTCTTGATTGCTGCCCGACTGCACGATCCGCCCGAGCAGCGACTGACCGTTCTGCGAAAGCAGCGCGAGGTTGGCCTGGCCGTTCTGGTCGATCAGGGCTTGCTGACCCACCGGGGGCGGCAGTTCGCCGAGGTCGGCGGAGGGCGCCAGGTCGTCGTTGTCCATCAGGTCGTCGGCGCACACGCCCGCACTGCCGCACAGGGCGAGCAGGCAAAGCAGGGCGGCGGTCGGCGTGTTCATGGCGTTGTCCTGTGGTGTGTCGTGTTGCGCAAACCTGAAATCGTGGCTGAGACCGGCCCCACCCACTCCGCGCCAAGCGGTGTGGGGCGGGTGGGGCGTAGGCTCAGAGGGTGGTCACCGAGATGGTGCGCACGGTGCCCTGGGACGAACGGATCGTGGCGGTCGGGTTGGCCGATGGCACCACCGTCGTGTTGTTGAGCGTCAGCCGCCAGCGTCCGGTGACCGGTACCGTCGTCGTGCCGAGCGTGACCAGCCCGGTCGGGGTGGTGACCTGCACGGTGATGGTGTTGCCGGTGGTCACCGACGAGGTGCCGGCGAAGTCCCAGTTGAAGCGGTTGCCGGAGCGGGCCTGCACGGTCGAGGTGGTGATCGTGAAGGTTTCCGCCGCTGGTCGTGGCGACACTTGCACGGTGACTGTGGCCGGCGTCGACAGGGCGCCGAAGCTGTCCCGGGCGATGTAGGTGAAGGTCGTGGTGAACGCGGTGGTCACGGTGGCCGGTGGGGTGTAGGTGATCACCGTACCGTCCGTGCTGACGGTGCCGCGTCCTGCCGGCGGCTGGGTCAGGCTGGCGACGCCAAGCGGCACGTTGCCTTCCGGATCGGTGTCGTTGGCCAGGACGTTGATCGGGATCGCGACACCCAACGTGGCGACACTGTCGGCGACGGCGGTCGGTGGCCGGTTCGGCGCGACGCTGATGGTCACCGTGGCCGGGTTCACCGAGGCCAGGCCTTTGCTGTCCTGGGCCTTGTAGGTGAAGGTCGTGGTCAGCGGTGCGTTGACCACGGCTGGCGGGGTGTAGACCACCGAGGTGGTGCCGTTCAGGGCAACGGTGCCCTGGCCGGCCGCCGGTTGGGTCAGTGCGGTGATGGTCAGCGGCACGTTGCCGTCCGGGTCGTTGTCGTTGGTCAGCACGTTGAGGGTGATCGGCACGCCGAAGCTGGTGCTGCCGGTGTCGGCGACGGACAGCGGCGCCTGGTTTTCACCGGTGTCCGGCGCGTTGCCAACCACCACGACCGGCTCGGTATCGCTGCCGCCGGCGGCGGATTTGACCGTGACGGTGGCAGGCGGCTGGGTCAGGTCGGCGACGGTGATTTTTTGCAGGGTGCCGGTCTTCGACAGGCGACCGTAACCTTGGGCGACCATGTCCGGCACGGCGACTTCATCGGTCGACGTGGCTTCGATCAGCAGGCTGTGATTGGCCCAGCTGTAGCGGGCGGTCTGGACTTTCACCACGTCGGTGAGCTTGGCCGAAACCGAGGTCGGACGGGTGGTGCCGGCCGGGTTGGTGGCGGTCACGACCACCACCGACGGCAAGGTGCCGTTGCCCAGGCGCTGGCCGAAGAACAGGCCATTGTTGTCACCCAACAGGCTGGTCTGGCACGGCGTCTTTGGTGGCCCAGGCAGCAACGCCAGGGTTTCGCGGAAACACAGGGTCGAGCTGCTTTCAGCCTTGGCGAACACTTCGGTACGCACACCGGCCGACGTCCGGCGATAGGTGGCGCGATCGAGGGCGACGTGGGTCTGTTGACGGTTGTCGAGGACCTTGCCGGCGACGGTGAACAGGGTGGTCTGAATCGAGCCCGCGCCCGAGGGACCGTCGATCCGCACGAAGTTGGTATTGAACGGGCTACCGGTCACCGCTTCGGTGAGGTTCGGGTCACCGACGAAGGTTTCGACGTTGCCGGTGTCCGGATTCACTTCGGTGTACGGCCCGTTGATGCTGCGCAGGAACGGCCCGATGGCGCCGTTGAGCGCGCCGCTGAAATTGCCCGGGGCTCCGATGCCGACGTCCTTGGTGATGTTGATCGCCCGCCGGCCTGGCGTGGTGACGGTGACCGTTTCCACGCCATACGGGTGGGTGATGGTGTAGGTGCCGGCCACGGGCACGTTCACCCGGATGCGGATCCGCGCAAAGCTCTGCTGATCACCGTCCACCGGGTTTCCCGAGGCGAAGGCCGCTTCGACCCCGGCCACATAAGCGTCCATCCCGAAACCGGCACCGTTGTTGGGGATGTTGGTTTCAGCCAGGAACCAGAAGGCTTCCGGTGGCCAGTTGTCGGGGAAGACCATCGGCAGCGTATCGTCGAAAATCCCCGGCTCCGGCAGCAGGGTGCACATGTACGCCGGCGGGGTGGCGGCCGGCACTCGCGAGCTGGCGGCGCGGGACTGGCAGAGTTCCATCGACAGCAGGTTGTTGTCCTGGTACCACATCGGGAATTTCCCGGTGGCGTAGGTATAAGGGCCGGGATCGACGGCGGCCAGTTGCGCGAACGCACTGCCGGTCAGCGAGATTGTCAGCCCGAGCGCGTTGAGCGCGAAGCGTGGCCACTTGTTCATGATGCCTCCTGATGCGGATCTGGGCATGTGAGCGTTCATTGCACGATGACCACTTCTTCGGTATCGCTGCCGCCGTTGGACGACGTCACCCGGACCCTGGCCGGTGGAATCGGCGAGATCCCGGTGGCCAGGGTTTTCACTGCGCCATCACCGCCGAGGGCTCCAATGGCGGCACCGGTGCCGGAGGTGGCGGTGAGCACCGGTGGCGAGGTTTCGTCACTGGTCGAGGCCACCACGGTCAGTTGCCCGGAACTCAGGCTGTACTCGGCGCGCTGGATCACCACCAGATCGGTCAGGGCCATGGGCAGGGTGGTCGGGGTGCTGCTGGCGATGGCCAGGTGGTTGTCGGCGGTCACTTGCAGGGTGGTCGGCAGGGTCGGGTTGACCTGCGATTGCGCGTACCAGCTGCCGGTGCTGTCGGCCTCTTTGAGGTTGAGCACCGGTGTGCTGCTGGTGACCGCGACGGTGGCCGGGGCCGGCGGGGCTTTGACGAAAACGTCCTGCTGGGCGACCGGGGCGCTGTCGCCGGGTTTGCGCGAGTAGGTACTGCGCTCGGTGATCAACGGCGTGGGTCGAACCACCGTCGACAACTTGCCCGAGACCGCAAACACCGTGGTGCGCAAATCGATACCGCCGGGGCCTTCGATGCGCAGGTAGTTGGTGTTGAACGGGCTGCCGGTCACGGCCTCTTCGAGGTTGGGGTCGCCGACGAACTGTTCGGCGCCGCCGCTCACCGGATTGGTTTCGGTGTAGGGCCCGTTGACGCTGCGCAAGAACGGCCCGACGTCACCCTTGAGCGCGCCGTCGTAGGTTTTCGGGCTGCCGATGCCGATGTCGCGGGTCATGTTGATCGCGCGACGACCGGGGGTGTCCACGTTGAACACTTCGACGCCGTAGGGGTGAGTGATCACGTAGGTGCCGGCGGTGGGCACATCGACCCGGATGCGGATGCGGGCGAAGCTGATCTGGTCGCCTTCCACGGGATCGCCACCACTGAACGCCGCTTCCACGGCCGAGCCGTAGGACAGGTTGATGCCCCGAGCCGCATCGACCACGGTGCCGTCGGCGGTGAACCAGAACGCTTCGTCGGGAAAATTGCCCGGGAAGACAATCGGCTGGGTGTCGTCGAACACGCCGGGCGCAGGGATCAGCGAGCACATGTACGAAGGCGCGCCGGGCGTACTCGGCACCCGCGAGCTGAGCGCTTTGGACAGGCACAGGTCCAGGGTGCGTCCGTGGGTGTCCTGATACCAGCTGGCAAATCCGCCGGTCGCCGGGGCATAGGGTCCGGGATCGACGGCGAACAGAGCGGCCTGGGCAATGCCCTGGGCCAGGGCGCTCACGACCAGGACGGTCGCGGTTTTGGACAGTAAAGGGTGCATGAGTTAATCCCTCTATCGAAGTGCCTGCCCCTTGGGGGTGGGTCAGTTGCAGAGGGGCTTTACAACTTCCATACCAACGGCCGGGCAACGGGCCGCAGAGGCCCATGGTGCAAGGGTTTGCGAGTGAGAAGGGGAATTTTTTGCAGCGCGGGCAGCGGGCGACAGTCCCCAGGATTGGGGATTGTGGGGATCCATCCGTCAACCCGAACTGTGGGAGCGAGCCTGCTCGCGATGAGGCCGGCACATTTAACATCACCTGGGCAGACACACCGTCATCGCGAGCAGGCTCGCTCCCACAGGGTTTTGTGGTTATCCGGGGGGCTTGTGGGGCACCCGCATCCGGGCAATCACCCAACCGTGGGCTATAACCCTATAGGGACGTATCGGGAAGTCGCCGTCATGAACATGCAGTCAAAAACGCTACCCGTCGAGGAGAGCAGTCTGCGGCTGGGCTCGCGCAAGCAGCCGTTCAATCTGCTGCGCTGGTTTTCGTTGATCAGCATGGCGGTGATCGGCACGGTGGCCGTGGCGCTCGGCACGGTGTCGACGCGTTTCGTGATCGAAGAAAGCGTTCAGCGCGATGCCTTGCTCACGGCACAGTTCATTCAGGCCATCGCTTCGGCGGAGGTGCGCCACGTTTCGATTCCCAATATCCGCACCATGGGCGACTTGCTGGACCCGCGCCAGGACCGGGACTTTCCCGACGTCGATCCGGCGGCCCGGGCCAGCGCCCGGGGCGAATTTCTCGATCACATCGAGCATCTGCCGGACGTGATCCTCGCCAACGTTTACGCACCGGATCGCCTGGTGATCTGGTCGACCAATCCTGCACTGGTCAACACCCGCATCCACGCCGATGAAGACCTTGATCGTGCATTCAGCGAGAAGATTCCGGTGTCGGCCAGTTATCACAACGTCGACAAGGGCCGTGAAGAGCAGAAGTTTGTGGTGCCGCCGGATTACATCTTCATCGAGAACTACATTCCGCTGTTCGACGCCGACGGCAAGAACGTCACGGCGATGGTCGAGATCTACAAGGAACCCAAGGACCTGATCGCCCGCATGGAACGGGGGTTGACCCTGATATGGCTGGCTACCGCGCTGGGCGGCGGGCTGATTTATCTGGGGCTGTACTGGATCGTGCGGCGGGCGGCGATCCTGCTGGCGGTGCAGCAGAAGCAACTGATTGCCAATGAAACCTTTGTCGCACTGGGCGAGATGTCCTCGGCGGTGGCGCACAGCCTGCGCAACCCGCTGGCGACCATCCGTTCCAGCGCCGAACTGGCCCTGGAATTCGACGCGGGACCGGCGCAGAAGAACATCAAGGACATCATCGGTCAGGTCGATCGCATGTCGAAGTGGGTGCGCGAACTGCTGCAGTCACTGCGACCGCTCAACGACGAACCGGAGCCAGTGAACCTGGTGGCGGCGTTGCACGAAAGTCTGGTGGCGTTCGAACAACAGATCGCCAAAAACGCGGTGCACGTGGTGTTTCATCCGCAGCAGACGCCGATGGTGCTGAGCCAGCCGGTACAACTGACGCAAATCCTCAACAGCCTGCTGGCCAACGCACTGGAAGCCATGGACAAGGGCGGCACGCTGACCATTACGCTCGAACCCACAAACAACGGCGGCGTCAGCGTCATGCTCAGTGACACTGGCAAAGGCATGAACGAAGAACAGCGCAGCATGGCCTTCCGGCCGTTCTTCACCACCAAGCAGGGCGGCCTTGGCGTAGGGCTGGTGCTGGTCAAACGGATCATGGAGCGTTTCGGCGGCGGCGTGACCCTGGACAGCCGCGAAGGCGAGGGCACCACCGTTCGTCTGGCGTTTCAGCTCATCCAGTAAATGGGGTGAACTTTCCCCCAGGAGCGGGTGTCAGGCCCCGGTCACCGGGGAGTGGGGAATCCAACAGCGCCTGTAACAGCTTGTTTCAGCGGGTATTAATACTTTGGCGAGCTAATTGCAAAACACCATCACCCCTTCCTTAGATGAGGCGGCTGGTGATGGACAGAACAACGCGTGACCCCAAAAAGCTGTTTCTGCTGACGCCTTTGAGCGTCTTTCTGATGTTGGCCCTGGGCAACATGGCCGGAGTCCGAGCGAGCCCGATCGACGACGAGAACCAGCCGGAAGCCTCCGACCCGTCGGCGTACTACGACGAGCCGGCGGATGAACCGGCGGCCCTCAACGCCATCTTGACCATGCCCGAGGCCAACGAAGACTCCTTCGATCTGCCCGACGGGGTGAAAGGCACGCGCAACACCACCCGTTCGGAAAACATCCTGCCACCGACCGTGCAGACCAGTTTCAACTACCCCACCAACGGCAAGCCGAGCCCGCTGTTTGGCGCTCAACCGTTTACCCAGCAAATCGTCCTGTTCGAAGAGTTCGGCCCGGAAAAACTCGACCCGACCACTCCGGCCGCGCCGTTGGGTTTTCCGCCTGCGGCCATCGGCCCGGCGCCGGCCCAGGACCCGAACAGTGTCGCCCGCAGTGCGCCACCGGGCACCGCGCTGGATGCGTTCCTGCGGCAACCGGGGCTGACACCGTTCCCGAGCCAGTTCTCCAACGTCGTCGACCGCAACCCGTGGCAGTCACAGATCGAGTTGTTCCTCAACCGCCACATCGGTTCGTCCGCCGAAGGCCGGCCACCGGGAAAAGGCTGGGCCCACCAACGCTGGAACGAGTTCTACCCGCAAGTCGCCTACAAGACCGTGCAGACCGGCGCGCGTGTGAACGGCGGCCTGCGTGATAGCCGGCAGATGCACGGTTATGCCGTCGGCGAGTTCGGCCCCGGTGGTCTGTACCACAACGTCGCTGGCGTGCCGGCGACGGATGGCACGGCCAAGGGCGTCGATGCGCGTTTCCACCCGGCGATGCCGGTGCAGAACCACAACTCGGTGTGGACCTTCGACGGCACGCTGCCGCCGAAACTGCTGATGGTGCGCTACGGGCAACCGGTGATGATGCGTCACTACAACGGCCTGCCGATCGATCCGTCGGCCAACCGTGGCTTCGGCCTGCACACCATCACCACCCACGAACATAACGGCCACGCACCGGCGGAAAGCGACGGCTATGCCAACGCGTTTTTCTTCCCCGGCCAGTACTACGACTATCGCTGGCCGATCCAGCTCGCCGGTTACGACAGCATCAACACCAAGGCCGAGGATCCGCGCGCGGCGTTCCCGTGCGCGCCAGGGGAAACCCTGTGGGTCAACGACATGCAGCCTGCGAAGAAGACCTGCGACCACGGCACCATCAAGATCCGTGGCGACTGGCGCGAAACCATGAGCACCCACTGGTTCCACGACCACATGCTCGATTTCACCGCGCAGAACGTCTACAAGGGCAACGCGGCGATGATGAACTACTACAGCGCCCTGGATCGCGGCAACGAATCGGTGAACGACGGGGTCAATCTGCGTTTCCCCAGCGGCAGCGCCTTGCCGTGGGGCAACCGTGACTACGACGTCAACCTGGTGTTCGCCGACAAGGCCTGGGATCAGGAAGGCCAGTTGTGGTTCAACCCGTTCAACACCGACGGCTTCATCGGCGATCAGGTGCTGGTCAACTGGCAATGGAAACCGACCCTCGACGTGCGCGCCCGCAGTTACCGGTTCCGCATCCTCAACGGTTCGGTCTCGCGCTACTTCAAGCTCGCGCTGGTTCGCGAAATCAAAGGCACCAGCGGTGAATTCCAGGGGCCGAAGAACTCTGGCGTTTCCTACAGCCGCGTGCCGTTCCACATGATCGCCAACGACGGCAACATCATGGAGCACAGCGTGCCGTTCGACGGCTCGATGGATCTGGATGCCGACGGCGACAAACAGAACCACAACGCGATCCTGCCGACCCAGGGCATCGCCGAGCGGTTCGACATCATCGTCAACTTCTCGAAAAACGGCATCAAACCCGGCGACAAACTGTTCTTCGTCAACCTCCAGGCCCAGGACGACGGCAAAGGCCCGAAAGAGACGATCTCGCTGTCCGACGTGCTCTCCGAGAAGTACCTGGCGGTGATCAAGCAGACCAGCAAGGGCCCGCAATGGGACAAGGGCGATCCGGCGGTGGGCAAGGTCTTGCAGCTCAACGTCAAGCCTTTCACCGGGCAGGACCTGGCCATGGACCCGGCAGCTTACGAGCCGGCCAAACCGGGCAAGGCTGAAGGCATGGTGATGATCCCGCTGAAGATCCACCGCGACAACGCCGCCGACAAGGCGCTGCTGGCCAACGCCCGTCACCGGACTTTCACCTTCGGCCGCAGCGACGGCACCGATGAAGCACCGTGGACGGTCAAGACCGATGGCGGCTTTGGTTTCCACATGGACCCACGCCGGTTGAACGCGTCAACGAAACTGGCCAGCGGCCCGACCGATGCAGGCACTGCCGGTTTCGGTACCCTGGAGGTGTGGAACATCAAACTCGGCGGCAAGGGCTGGAGCCATCCGGTGCACGTGCACTTCGAGGAAGGGATCATCCTCAGCCGTGGCGGCAAGGCCCCGCCCGAGTGGGAAAAATGGGCGCGCAAAGACGTCTATCGCATCGGCTCCGAAGCCGACGGGCTGGACAGCGTGGAAATGGCTATCAACTTCCGCGAGTTTGCCGGGACCTACATGGAGCACTGTCACAACACCCAGCATGAGGACAACTCGATGCTGCTGCGTTGGGACCTCGAGAAACCCGGGCAACTGCAGTTGATGCCGACTCCGCTGCCGAGCTGGGATGGCGTGCGCTACGTCAACTCCGCCGCGCTGCCAACCTTCCGCGCTGGCGATGGCTTCGGCCCGCAAGTGACCGTGAAAAAATGAGAAGGGAGGGAGCCGACATGACCCGGCCAACGCCGCGCTCCCGCGCCCTCGGCATGCACTTGATCCTGGTGCTGGTCACCTGCCTGCTCGGCAGTCAGGTGCTCATCGCCCATCAAGCGCTGCCCGAAGGCGCCAGCGAATCCGCCACCCCCTGGGGTGGCGACTATTTCCCCAACACTCTGCTGACCGATCAGGACGGCAAGCGGGTGCGCTTTTTCGATGACCTGATCAAAGACAAGGTGGTGGTGATCAACTTCATCTTCACCTCGTGCAGTGACTCCTGCCCACTGGAAACCGCACGCCTGCGTCAGGTGCAGAAACTGCTGGGTGATCGGGTCGGACAGGACATCTTTTTCTACTCGATCAGCATCGATCCGCTGAGTGACACACCCGAGGTGCTCAAGGCCTATGCGCAACGCTTCAAGGTCGGCCCCGGCTGGAAATTCCTCACCGGCGAGTTCGAAGATGTCACCGACCTGCGCAAGAAACTCGGGCTGTTCATCGAGGGCGTCGACAACGGCCGCACCAAGGATCACAACCTGAGCCTGATCGTCGGCAACCAGAGCACCGGGCGCTGGATGAAAGCCTCGCCGTTCGAGAACCCGTGGATCCTCGCCGATCAGCTGGCCAACACCTTGCAGAACTGGAAGCAGCCGAGCATCGAGCAAAGCTACGCCAATGCGCCGGAAATCCGCCCGCCGAGCAATGGTGAAGAACTGTTCCGCACCCGTTGCGCCTCCTGCCACAGCCTCGGCCCGCAGGACGGTGAAGGCATCGGCATGCGCAATATCGGCCCGGACCTGATCGGCGTGACCCGCCAGCGTGACCCGGCCTGGCTCAACCGCTGGATCCGCGAGCCGGATCGGGTACTGGCAGAAAAAGACCCGATTGCGCTGCAACTGTTCGAACAATACGAGCGGATTCCGATGCCCAATCTGCGCCTCGACGAACAGTCGGCGCAGTCGATCATCGACTTTCTGCGCGATGAAACCGAGCGTCAGCACCCGACCACGCAGCCCTTGGCTGACGGGGCGTTGACGCCAACCCGTGCGGCCGCTAGCAGCGAAACGGTGAGCCGTATGCGCTAGCGACCAAATAGCGACTTTGAGTCCTGTATTGCGGTGATAGCCACCTACACTCACTCGTGAGGTGGCTGTAACCGGTTCGATACAAAAAAAACGCCAGGGCACCCCCATGCAACGACTGGAAGAACAACAAACACCGGCGCCAAACGTCGCGGCAGCCGCCATCAAGGGTTGGGGCGCGCAGTTCAATCTATTGCGCTGGTTCTCGCTGGCGAGTTTTTTCATTATTGCCGCCGTGGCGCTGGGGCTGGGTTATATCTCCACGCGTTTTGTGGTCACCGAAAGCGTCGAGCGCGATGCGCTGCTCACCGCGCAATTCGTCCAGGCCATCGGCGATGCGGAAATGCGCCATGCCGGCATCACGCCGCTGCGCACCATGGGTGAAATGCTCGACCCGCGCCAGGACGAAAACTTTCCCGACGTCGATCCGCTGGCCCATGGCGCGGCCCGGGCCGAGTTTCTCGATCACGTCGAACACTTGCCGGATGTGCTGCTGGCGACGGTCTATGCGCTGGATCGTTCGGTGATCTGGTCGACCAACCCGGAACTCATTGGCGTCAAGTTCGAGGACGATGACGAGCTGGACGAGTCGTTCGAAATGAAAGTGCCGGTGTCCTCCAGCTATCACAAGATCGACGACGAGAAGCCCGAACAGAAACTCTCCCGCGAACCCAAATACCTGTTCATCGAGAACTACATCCCGATGTTCAACGCCGATAAAAGCAAAGTCATCGCCATGGTCGAGATCTACAAGGAACCGGCGGATCTGGTGGATCGCATCGACCGCGGATTTGCCTCGATCTGGGCGGCGACGATTCTCGGCGGGGCGGCGATTTACCTGGGCCTTTTCTGGATCGTGCGGCGCGCCTCGACCCTGCTGCACAGCCAGCAACAGCAACTGATCAGCAACGAAACCTTCGTGGCGCTGGGGGAGATGTCCTCGGCGGTGGCCCACAGCCTGCGTAATCCGCTGGCAACCATTCGCTCCAGTGCCGAACTGGCTCAGGAAGTGGCCAGCCAGAGCGCCCAGCGCAACATCGGCGACATCATCAGTCAGGTGGACCGCATGTCGCGCTGGGTCCGGGAGTTGCTGGTTTCGTTGCGGCCGATGAGTGACGACGGCGAGGCGCTGGCACTGCGCGCCGCCGTGGAAGACTCGCTCGGCGCGTTCGAGGCGCTGATCCGGCGCAACGGTGTCGAGGTGCGATTCAACCTGCAGGACTGTCCGCCGGTGGTCAGTCACAAAGTACTGCTGACGCAGATTCTCAATAGCCTGTTTGCCAACGCCCTGGAGGCCATGCCCAAGGGCGGCGTGCTGAGTGTCGAGATTGAGGCACCCCATGCCGGCCAGGTCTGCATGACGGTGGGTGACACCGGCAAAGGCATGAACGCGCAGCAGCAACAACTGGTGTTCAAACCGTTTTTCACCACCAAGCAGGGCGGCCTCGGGGTTGGCCTGGCACTGGTCAAAAGAATCATGGAGCGCTTTCAGGGCTCGGTCGTGCTGACCAGCCGCGAGCAGGAAGGAACCCGCGTCAGTCTCAACTTTAAAGTGGCATCGGGAGGGGAATATGGAACACAGCATTCTGCTGGTCGAGGATGACGAACTGTTGGCCGACAATATTCAGACCTACCTGGAGCGCAAAGACTTCGAGGTGACGGTCTGCCATTCGGCTGAAGACGCGCTGGGGCAACTGGAAAGCTTCATGCCGGACATCGTGCTGACCGACAACTCGCTGCCGGGCATGAGCGGTCACGACCTGATCCAGAAGCTGCGCATCAGCGCGCCGGATCTGAAAGTGATCATGATGACCGGTTACGGCAACGTCGAAGACGCGGTGGTCGCGATGAAGGAGGGCGCCTTTCATTACGTCACCAAACCGGTTGCATTGCCGGAGCTCAAGTTGCTGCTGGACAAGGCCCTGGCCACTGAGCGGATGGAGCGCACGCTGTCGTTCTATCAGGAACGCGAGGCGCAAAAGTCCGGGGTGCAGGCGCTGATCGGCGAATCAGAGCCGATGCTGCATCTGAAGAACACCATCGGCCAGTTGCTCGAAGCCGAGCGGCGCATGACCGGTGGTGACCTGCCGCCGGTGCTGGTGGAAGGTGAGACCGGTACCGGCAAGGAGCTGGTGGCCCGTGCGCTGCATTTCGATGGCGTACGCAGCAAAGGCCCGTTCATTGAATTCAACTGCGCGTCGATCCCCGCCAACCTGGTGGAATCGGAGCTGTTCGGTCATGAGAAAGGTGCGTTCACCGATGCCAAGGATCGCCGCGTCGGGCTGGTGGAAGCGGCGGACGGCGGCACGCTGTTCCTCGACGAAATCGGCGAGATGGACCTGGTGCTGCAGGCCAAACTGCTCAAGCTGCTGGAGGACCGCACCATTCGCCGGGTCGGCTCGGTGAAGGAGCGCAAGGTCAATCTGCGGGTGATCAGCGCCACCAACTGCAACCTCGAACAAATGGTCCAGCAGGGCAAGTTTCGCCGCGATCTGTTCTTTCGCCTGCGGATCATCTCGATCAAGGTGCCGCGCCTGTATGCCCGGGGCGACGACGCGCTGCTGCTGGCCCGGCATTTTCTCGCCAGCCACGGCAAGCGCTACGGCAAGCCCAACCTGCATTTCAGCCAGCAAGCCGAAGATTTGCTGCTCAATTACACCTGGCCGGGCAACGTGCGCGAACTGCGCAACATGCTCGAACAGACCGTGTTGCTGGCGCCGAACGACACCATCGCCGCGCACCAGTTGAACGTGTGCATGAGCCTGGTGGACGAACCGTCGCTGCATCAACATCACGAGGTGCCGCACTTCGAACCGCGCCCGGCGAGCAACACCGAGTCGATGAACCTGCCGGAAGTCGAGCGCGACATGGTGCGCAAGATGCTCGACAAGACCGACTGGAACGTCACCAAGTCCGCCCGCTTGCTGGGCCTGAGCCGCGACATGCTGCGCTATCGCATCGAGAAGCTTGGCCTGGCGCGACCGGACAAGCGTCAGTGGTAAACCGCGTTGGTTCGTGGGTTCGGCGGGCTCAGGCACTCCAGCAGGCACGTCGGGTCCAGCACCTCGTCATTGACGTAGATGCCGCGCTCGGCATCGTAGGTGCGGATAAACACCCTCACCGTCGCATCGGCCACGGTCGGCAACTGTGAGTCATGGAACACGTGGCGATCCGGGATGACGATGAAATCCTGTGGCGGCGTGTCATCGAACGCTCGCGGCGGCTGCGCATACAGCGAAGGCGGAGCAGGGTGGGCGAAGGGCTGGTCGGCCCCGTAGTAATTGAAGTTGCTGTCGAGGGCTTGTGCCTGAGCGGCGGCGAGTAGACAGACGCAAAACAGCAGCCGATTGAACGTTTGCATGGCGGCACCTGTGGAAGCGGTTTTCCCCAAGGCTATTAACTATAGCCGCCCGTTGGCTTACAAGTTCGCAACAACCTGGATCGGCAGGCTCAACTAGACTCGGGCCGCTCAATCAAGAGCATCGTCCGGAGTGCGCCATGGAAGTGCCAAACAACAAGAACGCCATCGAAAGCAATCGTCAGGCGTGGAACGATTCGGCCCGTCATCATCAGGAATCGCCCGAGTGGCAGGCCTTGCTGAGCGAGGTCACCCAGACCGGTTTTTCCTGCCTCGACGAAACCCTGAGCGGGTTGCTGAAACAGGTTGGCGTCGATGGAAAAGACGTCGTGCAACTGTGCTGCAACAACGGCCGCGAGAGCCTCTCGCTGTTTGCGCTGGGTGCGCGAAGCGTCGTCGGGGTCGATCAGTCGGCGGCGTTTCTTGAACAGGCCCGTGTGCTGAACGGCCGTTCGCCGCACACGGCCGAATTCATCGAGGCCGATATTCACCACCTGCCCGAATCACTGCGCAATCGCTTCGACGTGGCGCTGATCACCATCGGCGTCCTCAACTGGATGCCCGACATCGGCGAATTCTTCCGCCACGTCGCCTCGACCCTGAAACCGGGCGGGCAACTGGTGATCTACGAGACCCACCCGTTCCTGGAAATGGTCGATCCCGACGCCGAAGATCCGTTTCGCCTCGCGACCTCGTACTTTCGCCAGGAGCCGTTCGTGCAGCAGGAACCGATCGTCTACGTCGGCAAGGTCGAGCAACAGGTCGCACCGTCGTACTGGTTCGTGCACAACCTCGGCGCCATCTTCACCGCCGCCCTCGACGCCGGGCTGAACATCGCGCACTTCAAGGAATACCCGCATTCGAACCGGGAAGAGGCGTATGACCAGTATCTGAACCGCGAGGCGCAGATGCCGATGTGTTTTACGTGGGTGGGGGTGAAGGACGAGTAGCGCAACTCTCAGGTAGTTGAATGATTCAGCACATGCCCTGGTTGTGCACAGAGATCGATGCCAAGTGCATGAATAACTCTGAGCACAGTGTCAAAGCGGGGCTTGGCTCCCGGCGCGAAAGCTTTGTACAAGCTTTCGCGACCCATTCCCGAGTCCTTGGCTATTTGAGTCATGCCGCGTGCCTTGACTACATAGCCGATTGCACGAAGAAACTCCTCGTTGTCACCGTCGGCCAGCACTTGGGAAAGGTATTCGCTGATGGCTTCATCGCTGTCCAGCAATGCTGCCATATCAAAAGTTGTCAAAGTCTGGCTCATGGTTAAACCTCCTTTGCCATTTTTTTTGCACGTCTGATGTCCGCACTTTGTGATGATTTGTCCCCACCGGCCAGCAGGACAATGACAACACCACTACGCATCGTAAAGTAGACCCGATACCCGGCACCGACATCAACGCGCATTTCCGATACACCGTCACCTACCGGTTTGATGTCGCCTAGATTACCTGCTGACGCACGATCAATGCGACGGGCAATAGCAACCTTGGCTCGCACATCACGAATCGAGGTGTGCCATGCCATGAAAACTGCTGTTTGTTGTATGAAGTAGTTCATAGCTCGACTGTATCCACTTGGATACGATCGAGCAGTCAGTCAGTTCGTTTATCAGACTTGGATGTATCGTCAGAGTCTGTAGGCAAGCAGGAACTGGTTTTGTAGGAGCTTACGCTGGCGTAGCTCCTACAGATCGCAGGAAAAAGCTGTCAAGCCTGCGCAGCCGCCGTCACCACCGGCCGCCCCGGTTTACGCAACGGTTCCAGTCTCGAACCCTCATAACGCGTTTCGCGGAAGAACCGCCACTTGCCAAACAACCCATAGACGTGGGTGACGCGGCCCTGTTCGTGATAACCCATGCGAATGTGCAGCTTCAGCGCCGGGATGTTGTGGGTTTCGCAGACGTCCACCACCTTGTGGCAACCCTGGGCGGCCATGGCCTGCCAGAGGGTGACTTGTACGTCCACCGACAGACTGCTGCCGAAGTAGGCACGGGTCATTTCGCCGCCGAATTCGAAGAACTCGCCAGGCTGAACCGGGAAGTTGCAGCCGTAATAGTGACGGTCGTGATAGTCCCGGATACTGCCCCAGATGAAGGCCACGGCGTGGCCGTCGGCGTCCAGGTACATGTGCCCGGTGTGGCCTTCGCTGGCGAGTTCGGCCATGGTCTGCACACGGTCACCGAAATGCTTGGCGAACGCGCCGGCATTCTGTGGGGTGATGTCGACTTTGCGCAGGCCTTCGTAAGGGCGCAGCTTGTGCGGCGGCACAGGGCTGATCAGGTCGCGCTCCATCCACAGCAGTTCCCAATGGAAGAACACGTAGCGTTTCCACAAGGTGGAAAACGTGCGGCCCAGGCCTTTCTGCTTGATGCGTTCGCGCAGCTTTTCGATGACGCTCATGATGCCCTCCGTGGCCGAAGCCCGGGTGTTTTTGTAGTTGGCTTTTGTGGGTATAGATCAAGCTGGCAAGTACATTTCAAAGTGCCATCTTCGAAAGTGTTGCCAGTTGTGTAACTCAGTCGAGTGCCGCGGCACCGCGTAGAAAATCCTTGTTCAAGTCGGCGTAGGAAACCCGTGGAACCCCCGGCAGCCGGCGCTCTAGCACGCGACTCAGGGACTCTCCGGGTTGTAGATAGGCATCACCGAAATCGGCCCCGAGCTGATTCGGGTGGGCGACGATTTCCAGCACACCGTCGGTCGGCGCAGGCTCGTTGCGCAGATCCACCGGGGTGCAGACATAGTCCGCCGTCGCACCGGCCAGGCCTTGCAGACGACGGTTGAGCAAACCCTTGAACAGGCGCTTCGGCAGGCTGAGGTTCTGTCCCAGGTTGCGCGCCAGTCGCACCGGTACGCCCTGGTGAGCGGCGAAGCGCGCGACGATCTCGCCGATCGGCCAGATGTTGTGCACGTGCTGATGTGAATCGATATGGCTCGGGCGCACGCCATGATCGACACAACGCTGCCACTGCGCCTGCAATTCCTCCTGCACCGCTTCACGATCTTCGCGACCCAGCCACAGGCTGTGCCGCGCAAGGCTCAGATCGAACACCCCGTGGCTGTCGCAGAAGGTGGGGCGGGCGAGAATCCCTTGGCTCAATGGCCGGCCATACGTCAGGTTGAAGTGCAGGCCGACCCGACCTTCCAGCATGTGATGACGAGCCATCGCGCAGGCCGCTTCGAAGGCCGGCATGTTGGCCATGGCCGTGGCGGAACTGATGACCCCGGCCTGGAACGCACTGAAGATCACCGCGTTTTCGTTCGGGCTCAGGCCGAAATCGTCAGCGTTGACTATGACTTGGCGAGGCATGTTCGCCCTCCGTGGTGGGGTGAGTTGCCGGTTTTACGACGGACGCCGGTTTTGTCGTTACCTGCCGTGCGCGCCACTGCTGTAGCTTCGGTTTTAGCCGCTGCCAGAGACGTAATCCCAGCCCCAGCAAAACACCGCTCGGCCGCCAGGAATAGAAACTCCAGCGCCAGTGCTCCAGTTGTCCGGTCATGCGTTCGTGCAGTTGATGGCTGGAGTTTTCCAGGCTGACCCGCGAGGCATCGATCCAGCGCCAATGGTCATCCAGCCCCCAGCGAATCCATTCCTCCAGCAACACCCGGCCGCTGCCCAGATCCGCGTACTGCGGCAGGAAGGCGAGGTTGTAATCGTAGAGCCGGCCCTGTTCGAGCAGGCCGAGCCGGTAGCTGATGCAGCGCCCGTCCAGCTCCAGCGTGACGACGCGCACCAGACCCTGGGCGGCGAGGGCAGTGAAAGCGTTTTCGATGCAACGGCGGCTGCGTTCGGTGGCGAAAATGCCGACGCCTTCGTCGCCTTTCCAGCTGACCGCTTCGACTTCGCTGATGGCTTGCAACAGCGGGCCCATGGTCAGGGCATCGGGCGTGATTCGCCGCACCACCGCGCCACAGGCGGCAATCCGTTTGCGCGCGCGGCGCAGCTTGTAACGCGGATCGCCGGAGACTTCCTGATGATCGGCGTCACTGATCAGGTGCACCGGCACCCGACAGCTCAGGCGTCGTTCGGCGTTGGAACTGCGGGCCATCCATTGCGTGAGGACACTTTCCTCGCCCGCCGGCTCCGACAGTTCGTTGAGTTGCAGCAAGGCGTGGGGGATGCGCTGGCGAATCAGCAGCAGCACCTGGCGCATGTCCTCGGCCGTCAGCACAGACAGCAGCGCCAGACGATCCGCCAGCGGATAACCCAGGTGATGCACCACGGCAAACGGTAGCCCGCCGAAGCGTTCACGACCGGCCACCAGCGGCAGGCACAGGCGCAACTCGTCCGCTTCCCAGCCCAGCAGAATGTGCAGATGCTCGTTCGTATCGAGTGTCTGCTCTGCCGCAGTCAACCAGCCTAGGCTGTTGAACGGCGTGTGATCCGTCACCCGCAGGCGCAGCGCTTCATAAGCCGCTGCCGGGAAGTCAGGGGCGCACAGCGAGGTGCGCCATTCGAATCGCGCCATAGGCTCAGGTCGCCGTTGCTGTGACGGAGGGACGGGAAGGTTTGCGCAACGCATCCAGCCGCGAGCCGCTGTAGCGGGTTTCGCGGTAGAAGCGCCAGCGGGCGAACAGGGTGTACACGTTCATGATCCGGCCCTGTTCGGTGTAGCCCATGCGCAGGTGCAGCTTGAGCGCCGGGATGTTGTGGAATTCGCAGACGTCCACGACCTTGTCGCAGCCCTGGGCGGCCATGGCTTTCCACAGCTCCAGTTGCAGGTCCACCGACAGTTCGGTGCCCCAATAAGAACGGGTCAGCTCACCGCCGAACTCGAAGAACTCGCCGGGCTTCACCGGGAACATGCAGCCGTAATAGTGGCGGTCGAAATAGTCCCGGGCGCTGCCCCAGATGAAGGCCACGGCATCGCCGTGATCGTCGAGGTGCATGTGCCCGGTGTGACCTTCACTGGCCAGCTCCGCCATGGTGCCGACGCGGTCGCCGAAGTAGCGGGCGAAGGCGCTGGCGTTATCCGGGGTGATCTTCACCACCCGCAGCGGCGGATACGGTTTGAGGCTGTGGGGCGGCACCGGGCTGACGAGGTCGCGCTCCATCCACAGCAGTTCCTGATGGGAAAAGACGTAGTGCTTCCACACCTTGGCCAGCGTCGCACGCAGGCCTTTTTGTTTGATGTGTTCGCTGATTTTTGTCACAACGTTCATGGTCGTTACTCCTGATGACGTGGCATCGCGCGGCAAGTGGCCTGCGCGGCAGGACATCAACGGGCGGTTCATCAAGTGCGCCAGCTCAGGGAAAACAGAGTCTGCCCCGGCAGCTCGAAGCGCACGCGCCCGTCCTGGCAACGGAAGGGCGCGTCGCGGCTGCGGTTGTCGGCGCCGAAGTAGCGCAGGGCGCCGTTGTTCAACGGGCACTTGGCGCCCGCCAGATCGACACGCTGCAACCGCGTGCCCTTGTTCACACCCAGCAAGCCGCGCTGATCGTCGCCGGCCATGGCCAGCACATCGACTTCGAAGGCATCGTTTTCCAGCCACAGCACCTTGTGCAGCCAGTGTTGCTGGATGAACTGCTGGGCCAGGCCCACGGGTTTGAGTTCGAAGTGTTGTTCATCCGCCGAGACGCGCAACATGCCTTTGGGATATTCCGGCTCATCGGCGGCCTGGAACCAGTTGAGCATCGTCAGCAAGCCGTCCTGGGAGGCGTTGATCACCACCGAGGCCCACCACAGCGAGGTGTAATGGGTTTCCTGATCGTAGGGGCTCAGGCTTGAGCCGCTGGACAGATTGGTCTGATCCAGCAGCAAGGCCTTGCGTGGCTGACCCTTGGCGTCGAGGCCCACCAGATCGGCGGCGCGGCGCACGCTGTCGCGGTACACGCGGGTGGCGAGCAGGTCGCGGATCATCCATTCATGCCAGGCCAGTGCATCGACCTGATCGGCAGATTCGCCGAGCAGGCGCCGGGCCCAGTCGATGCCGCGTTTGTTCGCGGCGTTGTCGGCGAACGGGCCGTTCACCAGCCGCGAACTGGCCGGCATCGCAATGCGCACGCCGGCCCGGGCATTGGCCGGATCGCTGCGCACCTGCCGGGCCATGCTGGTGAAGATCGAGCGGTATTGCTCGTAGCTTGAATAATTGAGATTGGGCTCGTCGGCAAAACCGATGTAGTGCGTGCCTTTGCCGCCAAGCAGTCGAGTGCTCGTGAGCCATGCGTCGAGGCCACCGTTGCTTTGTACGTCGGCGCGCAAGTCGGCCTGGCGCTGGCTGCCGGCGAGCAAAGTGATGTCCTGACGAATGCCGAATCGGTCCTGATAGACCTGGCGAAACGCATCTTCGAACTGCGGTTTTTTCGCCGTCACATCGACGAAGCTGTAGTAACTGGCGGCCGTCGGTTTCAGCGCATCGAGGGCGGCATGGCTGGCGGGCGGCGGCATCACGTAGGGCAGGGCGATGCCCAGGTCCGGCGTGCGGCCGAGGACTTTGTCGTGCAGGGTCAGGCGGGTCTGGCCGTCGTCTTCGCGCAGCGGTTTGAGCTGTTGCGGGTTCTGCGCGAACAGATTGGCCGTGCCGTCCAGCCAGAATGCCGCTTTGCCGCTGCCTTGCAGGCGCAGGCGCCAGACTTGTTCGCGATCGCTGACCGGCAGCGCGACCTGATCGAATTGCCAATAGGCGCGATAAGGCTTCAGCGCCAGTGACAGCTGTTGGCCGTCGCCGACCCGCTGTGCTTGCAAGGCGCTGACGCCACCGTGGAACTTGCCTGCGAGCACCGCGTGTTCACCCGGCGCAATCCTGAAATACAGCTCATCGCCGTCATGGGTCTCAGCGCTGAAATGCACCTTGGCCGGGGCGAACAATGCGACCGTATTTTCGTCGTGCTCGACCCGGTAATTGCGAAAGCTGTAGCCGGGGATTTCCAGCTGATAACTCGCCGCGCCCGGCGCCAACGGCCAGCTCTGGCTGCCACGGGTTTCGCTGGCCTTGATGAAGCGCTCGCCCTGCAATTTGCCCTGGCCGTCGAGCAGGTACAGGTGCTCTTCGTTGGCGTCCGCCTGCCATGCCGGTGCCCAGCGTACGGTCACGGTGTCGGGGTGATCCGCTTGCAGGTACAGGCTGCCGTCACGGATGTCACCCCAGCGCATCGACGCCGCAAAGGCGTCCAGCGAAAGGCCGAGACCGAGCAGCAGGGCCAGGCTTTTCATGCGGCTTTCCTGCGTTGCAACATCAGCCACATCGGCGCGATGTCGGCGGGCAGGATGATCAGGGTTTGCCAGAACGGCACGCCGCTCAACCGGCAGTACAACACCAGCATCGCCACGGTCACCGCCAGATAGGCAATCGACGATGCCGCTGCTGCGCCGACAATCCCGTAAGCCGGAATCAGCACCACGTTCAGTGCCAGGTTGAGCAGGGCGCCGAGGCCCATCAGCAACGACACGGTGCCGGGGCGATTCTTGCCCAGCAGGTCGAGCCGCAGAATGCTCGCGTAGCACAGGCCCAGCAGACCCGGGAGCAACGCCAGCAACGCCGGATACGCCGGTTGATAGGCGACTCCGAACAGGGTGACGATCAGCCATTCGCCGATCACCGCCATGGTCAGGCAGGCGCCGAGCATCACCGTGGCGGTCAGGCGCAGGGCCAGCGGGGTGACCTTGTCCATGCCTTCGTCCTGTTGCAGCAGGCGTTTCATCAGCGGTGTGGTCACGGCTTCGGGGACGATCAACAGCAGTTCGGCGGCGGCGCTGGCCATGGCGTAATGACCCAGCGCGGTACTGCCGAGCAGGGCGCCGATGAACAGGTAATCGGAGCGCAGGATGACTTGCTGGAACAACAGATCCGGATGACTGCGGGCGCTGTAGCGCAGCAGTTCGTTCTGGCTGGCGCGGTCCCATTGCAGCTGCAACGGCTGCGCTCGTTTGAGCCAGACCCAACCGGCCAGCACCACCAGACTGATTCCCGCCAGCCAGCTGATCAGCGCCGCTTCCAGTGCCGCTTCTTTCCACATCCAGAACAGCGCGAGAAACAACAGCAGCGGCGCCAGGGATTCCACCAGCCGCAAGGCATTGAACGCGACCACGCCGCCGGACGCATTGTGCAACGTGAGCAGGCCGCTCTTGAGCACGGTCAACGGCACCGCCAGCAGCAACAGCCACGCCAGCAGGCCGAGTTGCACGGTCACGTCCAGTTCACTGCCGAACTCGCGCACCAGTGCCACCACCAGCAAGGTCAACAGCCCCGCCAGCAGACAACCGAACACCAGCACCTGAGCCAGCAGCAAGCCCATCGGCCGCTGCTTGGCGGCCTGGTAACCGACGGCGGAGTTCAAGCCGCCACTGGTGGCCGCGCTGATGAGGTCGGGCAGGGTGCTCAGTAGAGCGAACAGCCCGCGCTCGCTGGGGCCGAGGATCCGCGCCAGCAACACGTTCCTCAGCAGGCGCAGGGCGATCATCGCCAGTTTGGTGCCCATACTCAGCGCCAGGTGCTTGAGGTAACTGCTTCGACTCATGGTCGCGCCCCGCGAAAGATCCGCCACGACAGCAGCTCGGGGTTGCGCGCCGTGCGTTGACTGACGCCGAAGCGCGGCAGGTTCAGCGGATCGCCGGCGCCGCGATAGATGCCGGTGCCGGTGCCGAGGGCGAACGGGTAGTCATGGCTGGCAATCTGTTCGCGGACTCGCGCGTCGTTGTCGCCGTTGGGGTAGCAGTACACCGGCAATGGCCGGTTGCAGCCATTGTTCAGGGCGTCGCGGCTGCGGCTGATTTCTTCGCCCAGACGCACGTCGTCGAGTTGGGTCAGGATCGCGTGGCTGGCACCGTGAGGACCGAAACGCACCAGCCCCGAAGCCTCCATCGCCCGCACCTGATGCCAGTCCAGCGCCTGGGGCAGTGACTCTGGCGGGCATTCGTTGGTCAGGCGTTCGAGGATCAAAGGGTCGGTGCTTTTCAAGCTTTGCAGATAGTGCAGCAACGTCAGGCTGCGACGATCCACATCGATGTCGTCCATCAGCACCGGCAATGGGTGGTGGAGCGCCTGCAGGCAGTCGATCAGGTGCATGCGCGGTTTTTCACCGTGGCTGCCCCACAGCGTTTCACCGATGCTTTCCCACCAGAAGCGCTGACGGCTGCCGATGAAATCCGTGGAGAGGAAAATGCTCGCCGGCACCTGATGCTTCTGCAGCAGAGGAAAGGCGTTGGCCGCGTTGTCGCGCCAGCCGTCATCGAAGGTCAGCGCCACTTGCGGGCGCTCGCGGCGCAGGGCGTTGGGCTGGAGGATTTCCATCAGCGGCACGCAGTCGAAGTGCCGGCGCAGCCACACCAGCAAATGCTCGAAGGCTTTCGGGCCGACGCACAGTTCGTTGCGATGCGGCAGGTCGGCTGCGCGGTCGTTGGACAGCACCCGGTGCAACATCAGGATCACCCCGGCGCCGTGCAACTGGTTTCGTCCCACGGGCGAGTTGAGATAGAGCCAGCCACTGGTGCGTTTTATCAGTTGTTTGATCGCCATGGCTTGTGCCCTCTCAACGGTTTTGGTCAGGGTTCCACTGGGCGTAACGCTGGCCGCGCAGGAACTGCCACAGGCCGATGCTCATGCCCGCCAATGTCACCAGCAGGAATGCCGCAAGGCGGAACGGTTTGGGTAAGCGGTGTTGCGAATCCAGCAGGCCGGCAATCGCGATGGCGTAGCCAAGCAGTTGCGCGATCAGGCTCAAACGATAGAAACCGTGGTCGTCCCACAGCCAGAAATTGCTCAGCAGCAGCGGCAGCAACAGGATCGGCGCCAGCCGCCGGATCAGTTTGTGGCTGATCAGCGCAATCGAATACAGCCCGTGCTTGAGTGGATTAAGAAGTTCGCTGCGCTGGGCCAGGCTTTGCAGGCCGCCGACGGTGACCCGCTGGCGCCGGCGGAATTGTTTGTCCGCTTCATCTACGCCGTGGTCGATCACTTGCGCTTCAGGCACGTAGACGATGCGTTTGAACTTCACCGGGGCGCAGGTGCTGATGAAGAAGTCGTCGTTGACTTCCGCTGGCACGTCTTCGAACAACTCACGGCGCAGGGCGAGCAGGGCGCCGTCGGCGGAGACCATGCAGCCGGTGCGATTCTCGACCCGGCGCAGCCAGCCTTCGTAATGCCGATAGAGGCTGTCGCCGACACTCAAACCGCCGCCGGTGACCGGGATCACCATGTGCCCGGCGCAGGCGCCGACCTGCGGATCGCTCAGGGGCGCGAGCAGGTAGCCGAGGGTTTCCCGCGACCATTGGTTGTCGGCATCGGTGAACACCAGAATGTCGCCGGTGGCCAGGGCCACACCGGCATTGAGTGTCGCCGCCTTGCCCTGGCGCGGCAGGTCGAGCACGATGATCCGTGGGTCGACGACCTTGTGCGCGCAAGCCACGGTGTCGTCGGTGGAACCGTCGCTGGCCAGAATGATTTGCAGGGTGGCCGGCTGATAATCCTGGGACAGCAGCGAACGCAGCTTGTGTTCGATATGCCGCGCCTCGTTGTGCGCGGCGATCACGATACTGATATTCAGCGGTGGCGTCGGGCTGTGGCGCCACGCCGGAAACAGCGGAGCGAGCAGCGTCAGCAGCAGCGGGTAGCCGACGTAGGCGTACACCGGCAGCAACAGGCACATCCAGAAAATGAACTCAGCCACGGGCAGGCCTCCTGGCGTTCCAATGACACAGACTGAGAATGAACGCCGCGCCGGCCAGGTGCAGGCGTACCCAATGCAGTCCCCACAGTTGCAGGGTCAGGCCGATATCGTGCTGGCGGCGACTCTGACGGATGCTGAGGACCAGCGCCGGGATCGTGGTCATGATCACCATGACCGCGGCGTGATGGGGAAAACCGTTGAGCAGCGCGGAAATCGCCAGCAGATCCAGCAGCCACGCCGCCAGCGACAACAGTGGAAAACGCAACAGACGCAGGCTGAAACCATGGGTGCGCAGCAGCTGCAAATGGCTGCCCTGGCGCCACATTTCCTTGCCCATCCATTCGCGCCAGTTCATTTCGTAGCCCCAGTGCAGGGCCACGGATTCGTTGACCGACAGCAGCCGCGCACCCTGTTCGCTCTGGCGCAGGGTGAATTCTTTGTCTTCGCCGGTGCGCAGGGATTCGTTGAACCCGCCGACCTTGTCGAACCAGCGCCGATGCATCAGCAGGTTGGAGCTGGGCAACCAGTCCACGGCGTGGGCGGTGTGGCTGGTCGGGCGCAGGGTGCGGCGTTGCCAGGCCACGGCGTACCACGGTGCAGAGGCAGGGGTGTGCAGGTCCAGCCCGAACACATCGGCGTGGCCCTCGGCTTCGAGAGCGAACAGTCCGGTGAGCCAGTCTTCGGGCATCTCGATGTCGGCGTCGATGAATGCCAGCCAGTCACCGGTGGCGACGGCGGTGCCGCGATTGCGCAGGGCGCCGATCAACACACCCGGCACCACCAGCACTTTTGCGCCGAACTGGCGGGCGATCTGCGGGCCGTCATCGCTGGAGCCGTTATCGACCACGATCAGTTCGCACTCGACATTGGCCGCATGTGCGGCTTTCTGCGCCGCCAGCAGGGTACGGCCGATGTGGCGGCCCTCGTTGTACATCGGGATGACGACACTGATCCGGCTCATGCCCTGGTCTCCACCAACGGTGCTTGCTCGGCCTTCAGGCGCAGGACGCTGGTGAGCGCGAGCATGATCCACACGTACTTCTGGTTCGGTGCACTGAGGAACATCAGAAACAGGGTCAGCGACAGGAACCCCACCCCCAGATGGGTCATCATGTCGGCCTGCTCCCAGTCGCGACGCTGCATCCAGGCGCGACGTGCGCGAATCAGGTTGTACAGACCCAGCGTGAGCATGCCGACGAACAGCAGGCCGGCGGGAATCCCCAGTTCGCTGAAGATTTCCAGGTAGGTGTTGTGCGCCCGGCGGTACAGGTCACCGATCTTGCGGTTGGCGGAAAACGCCTTGGCGTAACCGGTGGTGGCGTAATGCAGGGGAAAGGTGCCGGGGCCGGAGCCGAGCAACGGGTTCTCGCGGATCATCTGGCTGCCGACCACGATGTACGAAGCGCGGCGGCCCAGGGATTCGTCATCGTGCCCACGGGCGCCGGCACTGAGCACGCTCAGCGACTGGATACGCGCCAGATAGCCGGCGGGCATCGCATAGATCGCCAGCGGAATCACGATCGCCAGGCCGAGCATGGCGAAGCCCAGGTGCCGTGGGCGGATGCGTGTCAGTTGCGCACGGTAGTGCCAGCAACCGATCACCAGACTCAACGCCAGTACCACCAGCCCGGAGCGTGATTCGGTCTTGGTCATGCCGCCGAGCAGCAGAAGGCAGCAACCGCCCCAGAACAGACGGTGCAACAGGTTCGGGCCGCGAATGATCAGCAGCAGGCCCAGCGGCACGGCGAAGGCGATCAGCATGGCGAAGGCGTTCGGGTCTTCGAGCAGGCCGGCGGCGCGGCCCTGATCCTGGAATTTGGTCGAAAACATCGCCATCGCACAGGTGGCGCTGACGGCCAGTGTCACCAGGCGGGCGAACAGGTCGAGGTTCAACTCGCGTCCGATCAGCAAGGTGATGACGAACAGGATCAGGCCGACGCTGAGTTCACGCAGATGACCGAGGGACATGCCCATGTCATCGGTGTTGAGCAGGCTCAGAAAGTACAGAACCATGAACCAGATCAGGTAACGCCAGATATTGCTGCGCAGGCGTTCCGCCGGGATCTGGTGCATCGCCAGTTGCAGCATCAGGATCACTGCCAGCGACGCGCCGATCAGCTTGCTGCCCGACAGCGAGCTGTCCTTGAAGAAACCCTCGAACGGCACCAGCGCG
This sequence comes from Pseudomonas sp. MWU12-3088, assembly GCF_023242405.1. Taxonomy (NCBI): domain Bacteria; kingdom Pseudomonadati; phylum Pseudomonadota; class Gammaproteobacteria; order Pseudomonadales; family Pseudomonadaceae; genus Pseudomonas; species Pseudomonas sp. MWU12-3088. The sequence goes on along the minus strand of NZ_JALJEA010000016.1, from coordinate 26,673 downwards.
GCGATGCCGAGCAGGCCCCAGGTCGGCTTGCGGTAGAGCACGGCGAACCCCACCAGACCGAGCACCGCGCCCGGCGCAAGATAGGGCCAGGGACTGGCCAGCAAGGCGATGCAGACCAGACCCAGCAAGCTGACGATCGAGAGCGGGAAAATCATGCGCGTGCCTCCCGTGCCGTGCGGATGTACAGCTGCGACCAGCGTTCGGCCAGGGCCTTGAGGTCGTAGCGGTCCTGTTGCGTGCGTTTTGCGTTATCCCGCAGCCGGCGCGCCAGCCCGCTGTCGCTCAGCAGGGTGTCGAGCTGACGGCCCAGGGCGGTACTGTCGGTCGGCGCGGCGAGCAGGCCGTTGTGCCGGTGTTCCAGCACATCGGGAATCCCGCCGACCGCAAAGGCCACCACCGGCACGCCGGTCTGCATGGCCTCGAGCAAAATCATCGGTGTGCCTTCGGTGCGCGAGCTGATCACCAGCGCGTCGAGTCGCTGCCACCAGTGGCGCATGTCGTTCTGATACCCCGGCAGGCGAATGCGCTGCTGCAACCCGGCGGCGTCAATCCGTGCCTGCAACGCCTCGCGTTCCGGGCCGTCACCGAGCATCACTGCGTCGAGCTGCGGGTGCTGATGACACAGCGGAATCAGCGCATCGAGGAACAGGTCCGGGCCTTTCTCGCTGCTCAGCCGGCCGACGTAACCGGCGAGCCAGCGCGGATTTTCGGTTTGCAGCGTTTGCGGGGCGACCGCTGCCGGCAGGCCGTTGGGGATCACTTGCAGCTTCTCCGCCCGCACGCTGGCCTGGCGGTGCAGCACCGCGATGCTTTCGGCCACGCACACCACCCGGTCCACCGAGGCCGTGCGGCACAGTTGCAGGCTGAGCCAGGTGTAGAACTTCTGCTTGCGGCTGCGCGGAGTAAAACCGTGTTGCGTGATCACCAGCGGCAGACGCAACAGCGAAGCGCCCACCCAGCCGAACAACAGGCCCTTGAAATTATGGGTGTTGATCAACGGACGCTCCGCCCGGCGCTGGCGCAGATGCCCGAGCAGTGCGCCGAGCCCGGCGCACCCTTGCGCATCGACGCCGGCTTCGCGAAAGCGCTCGATCAGCTGCGCTGGCGCATCGAGAAACAGCACCTGATGCTGCCCCGGTGTCGCCAGGCAATGATCCAGCAACATCCGCTCGGCCCCATAGAAGCCGCCGCTGCTGAGCAAATGTATGATCGGCAGCGCGGCGTTCGGGGAGGACGGCGTGTTCAATTGCGCACCCAGTGCACGAAGCTTGGCACGGTCCAGTTCTTGTGCGGATTGCCGGGCTGGGTGCTCTGATCGTTGATCACCAGCAGCACCGGTACGCCCAGCTCGTGGCTGATTTGCGCCGGGTGTTTGAAGCGGTGATCGAAGAACTCACGCACGTAGACCAGGGCAATCGCCAGCAGCAGGCCGGTGAACAGACCGAACGGAATGATCAGCAGCGGTTTGGGGAACGCCGCTTCGGTCGGCTCGAACGGCGGGCTCAGGACCCGGGCGTTCGACAGGTCGTCGTTCAGCGCGCGGGTGGTGCTGCTTTCGGCAAAGCGCTGGGCGTAGGTCGAGAACGCGGCGTGCAGGGCATCGATTTCGGTGTCCATCTGCCGCAGTTTGCTTTGGGTCTGCTGCAAGTCATGGATGCGCGCCTTGAACTCGGCGATGCGCGCCGTCTTCTGATCGATCACCTGTTGCACCACCGCCAGATCGTTGGTGCGTTCCTGAATGCGGTTGCTCACCACTTTGAGGAACTGCTGGCGGGTGCGGGCGATCTGTTCGCGGGTCAACAGCATCGGCTCGCTGCCGGGCTGGAACACTGCAAGATCGTTCATGTAGCGGCTGACCTGGGTGGTCAGTTGCTCGCCCAGTTGTTTGATCTCCCGGTCTTCGAACGCCACGTTGTCGACGGTGGTGGTGAAGGTGTAGGGGAAGGTGTAGTCATTGAGCTTGTTGTTGCTGGCGGCGGCCAGGCTGGTTTTCAGGTATTCCAGCCAGCGCTGGCTTTGCAGCAGGCGATCCTGATACAGGTTCAGCGCCTGCTCTTCAGTGTTGATCGCGTTCAGGCGGAAGGTGATTTCTTCCTTCGGATCCGCCGCGCCGACACGTTCCAGCAAGGCCTGACGATTGGCTTCCAGACCGTCGAGGCGCACTTGATACAGGTGCTTCTTGGTCTCGTAGAAGGACTGCGGCAGGTCGATCGATTGCAGCGCCTGACGGCTGACCAGATAGTTCTGCAGCAGGGCGGCGACGAAGGTCGTGCCTTGATGCGGATCCGGGAAGCTGTAGACGATCGAGATCACGTTGGAGCCGGGCAGGGTCTCGATCTTCAGGCTGTCGATGGCCTGTTGCGTCAGCCCGTCGAGCACGGTATCACGCACCGGATCGGTTTCCAGCCCCAGCAGGTTGCGCAGCGGGTTGATCAGGTACTGGCGCAGCGGCGAGGTGATGTAGCGCCGGAACGGATCGCCGATCAGTTTGGCGAACATTCCAGGCGGCGGGGTGTATTCACCCTTGTCCCGCAGTTCGCTGATGGTCTGACGGATCAGCGCCGGCGAACGCAGGATGTTGCTCTCGGTTTCCATGTCCGCCAGTGACGGCGGGATGAACGTGGCGTTGTCTACGGTCAGCGACGTGGTGGCGTCGCCCTGGGAGAGTTTTTTCGACTGCACGATCACCTGGGCGGTGATATCGAAGCTCTGTTTGAGCACCATCGGCAGTACCAGCGCGATCACTGCAAAGATCAGGAAGACACGCTTCACCAGCCGTTTGTTGGCGAAGAAGATCCTGAAGAACTCGTGCAGGTAGTTTTCCTTTGGATTCATGTCAGGTCACCTGAGAGTCAATTGTGGTTACTGCTGTCGGTTTTGTTGTCGAGGCGGTAGCTGAAGCTCACGCCCACGCCTTGAAACAGCACGACGTCAGCCAGTTGACGGGCGAGTTCGCCGGCACTGGCCAGTTTGGTCTTCGGCACGTAGAGCATGTCGTCCGGTTGCAGGTAGGCGATCTGCGAGGCGTCGCCGGACAGGGCTTTTTCCACGTCGTAATGCACCGCCTGCACCTGGTTGCCGTTGCGACGCATGATCACTACCGAATCCAGCCGCGCCTTGATGTTGGTGCCACGGGCCAGGGTCAGCGCCTCGAGCACCGAGACCGGCCGGCGGATCGGGTAGGAACCCGGCTGGCCGACTTCACCCAGCACGTAGATCTCGTTGCCGGCGGTGGACTTGAGCATGACGTCGACGCTCATCCGGCCAGGCAGTTGCGCGTAGCGTTTGTTGAGGAAGGTTTCCAGTTGATTGACGGTCATGCCTTGCAGCGGCACTGCACCGATTTCCGGGAAGCTCGCGTAGCCGTCGTTACCCACCGTGATCTCGCGGCTCATGCCGGTGGCCGGGTGGTTGAGGGCGCTTTTCAGGTTCTGCTCGTTGGTCAGCGGACTGATGATCTGCACGGTCAGCTGATTGCGATTGGGCTGGAACAACTGTTTGCGCTGATAGGCACGCTGGATTTCATCCCGGGCCTCATCGCTGGTCAGCCCGGCGATCTTCACCGAAGTGTTGGCCCCCGGCAGATTGATGGTGCCGTCCGGCAGCACCAGTTGATTGCCGTTGAGCTGGCTGGCAGCGGTGAAGTTCAGGCCGATCTGGTCACCCGACTGCACGCGATAAGCGTCCGAGCCGCTGGTGCTGATGTGGAAGATCACGTCCAGCACATCCTGCGGGCGTAGGGTCTGCTCGACCTTCGGCATGTCGGTGGCTTGGGCGTTGGCCGGGGTGGCGGTGAGGATATTCACCGGCATGGTCTGGGTTTCGGAGTTGCTGGAGCAACCTGCAAGCGGCAGCATCAGCAGAACCAGTATCTTGGCGTTCATTGCGTCATCCCTCGCGTTGCTTACAGGTTTTTGTACAGCCATTTGGGCATGTAGTACTTGCGCCGGTTGAACACGCTGCCGACCACTTTTGCCCCGGCCTGGGTCAGCCGTTGCACCGCGGCCTGGGCGACTTCCCAGCGGGTGTCCTCGGCACGGACCACGAACACCACGCCGTCGGCCTGGGTGCTGAGCACCAGGGTGTCGGCGGCGGAGTACACCGCATCGCCGTCGATCACCACGAAGCGGTACTGGCTGCCCAACTGATCGAGCAGCGGGCTCAGGCGTTCGGCGGTGAGCATGTCCATGGTGCGGATCGGCCGGCCGTTGGGCAGCACGTGGAAGGGCAGGCTGGAAACCTGCACCACGCAGTCTTGCAACAGCGGCGGGTTGTCCGGGTTGAACAGCAGGTCGCGCAGACCGCGCTCCTTGCCCAGGTTCAGTTGCTGGGTGAGGTTGTTCGCCGATTGGCTGGCATCGACATACAGCACCAGTCCGCTGCTCATTTGCGCCAGTTGACTGGCCATGGCCAGAGCGCTGGTGGTGGTGCCGGCGCCGGGGTTGGCGGCGGTCAGGAACAGGATCCGCAGATCCAGGTCCAGCACGGTCGACGTCAGGTTCGACTCGCTGGGGCTGGCAATGCTCAGGCTTTTGTTGGTTGAACCGTCCATTAGCTTGCTCCGTGGCCGCTGAATACTTTGAAAGGGGTTTTCAACAGGATCTTCAAATCAAGCAACAGGCTCTGCTCGGCGATGTAGCTGAGGTCCAACTCAACGCGCTGGTCGAAGTCGATATTGCTGCGCCCGGAGATCTGCCACAGGCCGGTCATGCCGGGGTAGATCGCCAGACGGGCGAGGTGCTTGTCCTTGTAGCGGTAGGCGTTGAACGAGGTCGGACGAGGGCCGACCAGGCGCATGTCGCCGGTCACCACATTGATCAGGTTGGGCAGCTCGTCGAGGCTGGTGCGCCGCAGGAAGCCGCCGATCCGGGTGATGCGCGGATCCTGGTCGATCTTGAAATCGATCGCGTCGACACCGTGCTTGTTGAGGTGGCGCAGCGACTCTTTCAGTTCTTCGGCGTTGGCGACCATGGTGCGAAATTTGTACATGCCGAACTTGCGGCCGCGATAGCCGGTGCGTTTCTGCACGAACATCACCGGGCCTTTGCTGGTGAACTTGATGGCAAGTGCCAGGCCGATCAGCAGTGGCGAAATCATCACCAGAATCACCAGCGCGCCGAAGCAGGCCAGCACCCGGTTGGTGCGTGACAGCTGCCAGGGGCGGCCACCCTCGCGTCCGGTCACCCAGCCTTGCCCCTGACGGTGGATGGCCGCGTCGAGGCGCATTCGATGTTCCGGATCCATGCGTTTGTCACGAACCAGATGTTGGATCGGTACACCTTTCTCATGTCCAGTCATGGAGTCCTCCGCTGGTGTTCAGCCGCGAACGGCGCGTGGGCGACAGGCAGTCGGGTAGTAATCGCGATACCAGGCGATGAACCGCCCGAGGCCTTCATCCAGCTCTATCCGGGGCTGGAACCCGGTGGCCTGGGCCAGATCGTCGGTGTCGGCACAGGTGTTGAGCACATCGCCCGGTTGCAGGGGCAGCAGCTCGACAATGGCTTTCTGGCCGAGGTGTTTTTCCATCAGGGCCAGGTAGGTTTTCAGCTCCACCGGATGGTGGCCGCCGATGTTGAACAGGCACCACGGCGCCATGCTGCTGCCCGCGTCGGGGTGCTCGCGGTCCCATTCCGGATGGGTATGCGGCGGATGGACCGTGAGGCGGGCGATGCTCTCGACGATGTCGTCGATGTAGGTGAAATCGCGCTGGTGCAGGCCGTAGTTGAACAGCTTCAGCGGCAGGCCTTCGGTGATGGCCCGGGCGAACTGGATCGGCGACATGTCCGGCCGGCCCCAGGGCCCGTACACCGTGAAAAAGCGCAGCCCGGTGCAGGGAATGCCGAACAGATAGCTGTAGCTGTGGGCCATCAGCTCATTGGCTTTTTTGGTCGCGGCGTACAGCGACAACGGGTGATTGACGTCGTCATGCACCGTGTACGGCGTGTGCTGGTTGGCGCCGTACACCGAACTCGACGAGGCATAGATCAGATGCTCGACCGGGTGATGCCGGCAGCTTTCCAGAATGTTCAGGAAACCACTGAGATTGCTGTTCAGATAGGCCTGTGGATTTTCCAGCGAATAACGTACCCCGGCCTGCGCTGCCAGGTGGATCACCACTTGCGGGCACTCGCGGACAAATAGCGCATCCACCGCGGCGGCGTCGGCCAGATCGACTCTGGCGATCTGGAAGTCGCCGACCTGACCGCGCACCCAGCGCACGCGGTCATGCTTGAGCTGCGGGTCGTAATAGGCGTTGAAATTGTCCAGGCCGATGACCTGATGCCCGTCGCGCATCAGCCGCAACACGCAATGAGCGCCAATGAATCCGGCCGCACCGGTAACGAGGATTTTCATGACCGCAACCCGTCAGGCGCGATATGCCGCAGACCGATGCCGCTGTAGTGCAGGCCGGCGGCCGCCACTTGTTCCGGGTTGTAGAGATTGCGCCCGTCGATGATCACCTTCGAGCGCAGCTTGTCGGCCAGCAGTTCGAAGTCCACCACGCGAAAGTTCTTCCACTCGGTGCAGATCACCAGCGCATCGGCGTCTTCCAGGGTGTCGTCGCGGGTGGCGCACAGGTGCAGGTCATCGCGGTAGCCGTAAATGCGCCGGCATTCGGACATGGCTTCCGGATCGTAGGCCTGCACGCTGGCGCCTTCGGCCCACAGTGCATCCATCAGATAACGGCTGGGGGCTTCGCGCATGTCATCGGTGTTCGGTTTGAACGCCAGGCCCCAGACGGCGATGGATTTGCCGGCCAGGCCCTGCGGGAACTGCGCCTTCAGTTTGCTGAACAGGATGTGCCGCTGCGTATCGTTGACGTCGGTGACACTGCGCAGCAATTTCAGCGGCATGCCGTTGTGTTCGGCGGTGTGCAGCAGGGCGCGCAGATCCTTGGGGAAGCATGAGCCACCGAAGCCGCAGCCAGGGTAGATGAAGTGATAACCGATGCGCGGGTCGGAGCCGATGCCCTTGCGCACGGCTTCGATGTCGGCGCCCAGCAGTTCGGTGAGGTTGGCCAGTTCGTTCATGAAGCTGATGCGGGTGGCGAGCATCGCGTTGGCTGCATACTTGGTCAGCTCGGCGCTGCGGTTGTCCATGAACATCAGTTTTTCGTGGTTGCGGCAGAACGGCGCGTAGAGTTCGCTCAACTGTTCCCGTGCTTCAGGGTCCAGGGTGCCGACGATGATCCGGTCCGGGCGCATGCAGTCGGCGAGGGCGCTGCCCTCCTTGAGGAATTCGGGGTTGGACACGATCCGCACGTTCAGGCCGCTTTTGCCGCGCCGGCGCAATTCGTTGTTGGCGGTATCGAGTACCTGATCCGCCGTGCCGACCGGCACCGTGGACTTGATGATCAGGGTGCGATCGGCCTCCATGAAGCTTGCGATCTGCCGTGCCACGTTGAGCACGTGGCTGAGGTCGGCGGAACCGTCTTCGTCGGCCGGCGTACCCACGGCAATGAAGATCAGCTCGGCATGTTCAACGGCATCGCTGGCCTGAGTGGTGAACAGCAAACGCCCGGCCTTGATGTTTTCTTCCAAAGTTGCCGACAGACCCGGCTCACTGATAGGCGGAACCGCCTGTTGCAGTTGTTTAATCTTGTTTGGATCTATATCGACACACAGTACTCGATGTCCGACATCGGCAAGTGCCGCAGCTTGTATCAGGCCAACATAGCCCGTACCAAATACGCTCACGTCCATATTGGCGTGCCTCGTAAGACGGTGGAGGAAGATCGAATTGGAACTGTCAAAAGGGGTATAGCGCAGGGTGGGGAAAGCGTGTCAGCAAAATGACATGTTGCATGTGTATAACACCCCCGTTTTTGGGGGCTAATAGCCATCAAGTACTTGCTGCATCTGGATTTGTCCCGTCCTTGACATGTTTTTCACAATTCAAAGAAAGCGATAAACGGTCGTAGGCCACAAAATTCAAGGGCTGTAGCGACTTGGGTGTGTCAGTAATGAGTCAATGTTTTTTTGACGCTTTTGGCAAAAGTCCGACAATTCTTGCGCTTTGATAGCGCGGTGCTAGTGTCAGAAATTGACCGACAATTCATTGACCGTGCCCCGTCGGCAGCGCCCCGGAACCGCCATGTTTCGATATTTGAAAGAACTGCTTTTAGTTATTTATCTATTGCTTTATTCCGATTATTACCTTGAACGTTTAAACGCCATGGGTATCGGTCCGGCAGTACTGCTTTTTGGCGCGATGTTTTTGGCGCTGACTTTCGCATTACTACTAACGGCGTATATAAGGCAGACTTTCATTCGGCACTTGTTCGCATTGGCGATGTTTATTTCGGCGGTGTTCTTTGATGTCTATACCCGGGTCACTGCCGATTACCTGACGTACAGCAGTTTTGTCTCGCTGGTGTATTCGGGCGGCTTCATCCAGGAAGCGGCGTATCAGTACCGGGATGCGATCATCCACGGGGTGCTCAACGGACTTTTGCTGTTGATCGGCATCGGCCTGCGGCCGCGTCATTCGATTCCGGTTCCCAATGCGCTGCGAGTTGCGGCGCCGGTGCTGGGAGTGTTGCTGCTCAGCGCCGTGCTGTTCGTGCGGGCCGGGGAAGGTGCGCGCGGCTTGCCGATCATGTACACGCCGCTGGCCTACCTCAACCTGTTCGGCTACGAGGCATTGCACAACACCGTCGGCCCTCGCGAGCCGGTGACCCTGGCGCGCAACGGCCCGGCAGTGGGCCACGACATCGTGCTGATCATCGACGAAAGCATTTCCGGCAATTACCTGGACATCAACGCGCCGTTCGGCGTGCACAGCAACCTCAAACAGGCGCATCCGGGTGTCGAGATCTTCAATTACGGCTATGCGGCGTCCATTGCCAATTGCAGCGCCGACACCAACGTCACCCTGCGTTACGGCGGCACCCGCGCCGATTACATGCGCATCAACAGCACGCTGCCGTCGATCTGGCAGTACGCGAAAAAGGCTGGCCTGCGCACGGTCTACATCGACGCCCAACGCACCGGCGGCAACCTGCAGAACCTGATGACCGACACCGAGAAAAAGGACATCGACGAGTTCGTGCAATTCGACCAGACCAGCGTCCGCGACCGTGACATGGCCGCTGCGGCCAAGCTGATCGAGCTGCTCAACGACGACAAACCGGAGCTGGTGGTGATCAACAAGGTCGGCGCGCATTTCCCGGTGCACGACAAATACCCGGACGCCTTCATGGCTTATCGTCCGACCTTGCCACGGGGCCAGTTCACCGAAATCGCCGACACCGGCAAGCGCGACGGCTTCAACGGCCAGCCGGATGACTGGGTGCTGTACCGCAACGCCTACAAGAACACGGTGCTTTGGAATGTTGGCGAGTTTTTCTCGCGGGTGTTTGCCCAGGCCAACCTGAACAACGCGCTGCTGATCTACACCTCGGATCACGGCCAGGACCTGCACGAGCGCGGTAACCCGGGGCTCAACACCCATTGCGGCGGCGATCCGGTGGAAGAAGAAGGACTGGTGCCGCTGGTGGTGATTCAGGGCGATCAGTTGCACACACTCGACTGGTCGGCACAACTGGCGGCGAACAAGGATCGCTCCAGTCACTACAACATCTTCCCGACCCTGCTGCAGTTGATGGGCTACGACCTGGCGGGGATCGAATCGGTCTACGGCAAACCGCTGAGCGTGCCGACGACGGACGACTTCACCTTCAACTACCGCTTCAATGCGCGGTTGGGGGCCAAGCCCGAGTGGAAGCACATCGACCTGAACAGCATCGTCACGCCGGGTGAGGCGCCGACCAGTGTTGCAGCAGGGCAGTAACCCATCGCGATCCGCTATCCTTGCCCCACACGCAACGATCGGATGGCGGCATGCTGCAGGTTCAAAACGTCTTCAAAAGCTACCTCACCCCCCAAGGCCCGTTGCCCGTGTTGCAAGGTATCGACCTGACGCTCGAACCCGGCAGCAGTCTGGCGCTGATGGGCGAGTCGGGCAGCGGCAAAAGCACGCTGCTGCACCTGATCGCCGGCCTGGATAAAGTCGACAGCGGCAGCATCCGCAGCGGCGAACATCGACTCGACGCAATGAGCGAAGCGCAACTGGCCAACTGGCGGCGCACGGAAATCGGTCTGGTGTTCCAGCAGTACAACCTGATCGGCAGCCTGCGCATCGAAGACAACCTGGCGTTTCAGGCGCGACTTGCCGGGCGTCATGACCCGCGCTGGCAGAATCATCTGGTGCAGCGTCTTGGCCTGAGCGAACTGCTCAAGCGTTATCCCGAACAACTCTCCGGCGGCCAGCAGCAACGGGTCGCGCTTGGCCGGGCGTTGGCCTCGCGGCCCAAGTTGTTGCTGGCTGACGAACCCACCGGCAGCCTCGACGAAGCGACCAGCGACGAGGTGCTGCGGCTGTTGCTGGAGTTGCTCGACGACACGCCGACCACGTTGCTGATGGTCACCCACAGTCAACGCGTGGCCGCGCGACTGGCGGAGCGGGTGGTGTTGTCCAGCGGTCGTTTGACGTGAGGGTTTTCCGGCAAACGCTGATCGCCTTGCTCAGTCACTGGCGGCGGCATCCGGTGCAGTTCTTCAGCGTGCTGACCGGGTTGTGGCTGGCCACCAGCCTGTTGACCGGTGTCGAGGCGCTCAACAGTCAGGCGCGGGACAGTTACGCGCGAGCCAGCCAGATGATCGGCGGCGAACCCCAGGCCAGCCTGAGTGCGCCGAATGGCGCGACGTTTTCCCAGCAGTGGTTTGTCGATCTGCGTCGCCAAGGCTGGCCGGTTTCGCCGGTGCTGCAAGGGCGTTTGATTCTCAAGGGCCATGAATCCCAGCGCCTGCAATTGATGGGCATCGAACCGGTGTCGCTGCCGGCCGACAGTGCGGTGGCCGGGCAGGCGATGCCGATCGAGCGCATCGTCGAATTCTTCAGCCCGCCGGGCAGCACCTGGATTTCCCCCGACACCTTGCAAGCGTTGAATCTGACCGAGGGCGCGACACCGCAAACCGAAACCGCTCAGACGTTGCCACCGCTGCGGGCGCAAAAGGACATGGCCCCCGGCGTGCTGCTGGTGGACATCGGTGTCGCTCAACGCGTGCTCGAACAACCCGATCAACTGTCGCGGCTGCTGTTGCCCAAGGATTTTCACGCCGACGTGCCGGCGGCGTTCAAAGGCCAGTTGCAGTTAAAGAGCAGCGGCGAAGAAAACAATCTGGCGCGCCTGACCGAAAGCTTTCACCTCAACCTCGATGCCCTTGGGTTTCTTTCGTTTGTCGTCGGCCTGTTCATCGTGCATGCCGCCATCGGCCTCGCACTGGAACAGCGTCGCGGATTGCTGCGCACGTTGCGCGCCTGCGGTGTCAGTGCGCGAATGCTGATCGCCGGTCTGATCGTCGAACTCGGTGCGCTGGCGTTGATCGGCGGACTGTTCGGTGTCGTCAGCGGCTACTGGCTGGCGAGCGTGCTGTTGCCGGATGTCGCCGCCAGCCTGCGCGGGTTGTATGGCGCGGAAGTGGCGGGGCAGTTGCGCCTGAGTCCCTGGTGGTGGTTCAGCGGCATCGGCTTGAGCCTGCTCGGCGCGTTGCTGGCCGGGGCCAACAGTCTGCTGCGGGCGGCGCGGCTGCCGTTGCTGGCGGTGGCTGATCCGCAAGCCTGGCATGAACAGCATGCACGTTGGTTGCGCCGGCAGGGCTGGGTGGCCGGGGTGTTTGCGGCGATTGCGTTGATCGCGTTGGTGTTGGGTGACAGTCTCGCCAGCGGATTTGTGTTGATGGCCGGGTTGTTGCTCGGCGCTGCACTGGCATTGCCGGTGGTGCTCAGTGCGCTGTTGAACGGTTTGCTCGGGCGCAGTCGTTCGGTGCTGGGGCAGTGGTTTCTCGCGGACTGCCGACAGCAATTACCGGCGCTGAGTCTGGCATTGATGGCGTTGCTGCTGGCGATGGCGGCCAACATCGGCGCCGGCAGCATGACCGCCGGTTTCCGCCAGACCTTCAACGACTGGCTCGAACAACGGCTCACCGCCGAGCTCTATCTGAACCCGAGCAACCCGGCTCAGGCCCGCGAGCTGTACAGCTGGCTCAAGCAACAGCCGAGTGTCACGGCGATCCTGCCCAACTGGCAGGTTTCGGTGACGCTGCAAGGCTGGCCGACGGAGGTGTTCGGCATCATCGACCATCCGCACTATCGTCAGCACTGGCCGCTGCTCGAAGCCCGGGGCAACGACCCGTGGGCGTTGCTGGCCACGGATGATGCGGTGATGCTCAGCGAGCAACTCGCGCGCCGGCTCAAGGTGCGGCCGGGGGATCACCTGACGATTCCGACGCCGGGCCTGTCGTGGTCGCCGCGCATCGTCGGGATCTACGCCGATTACGGCAATCCCAAGGGGCATGTGCTGGTCAACAGCAATCATCTGCTGCGCAGTTGGCCGCAGTTGACGCCGAATCGCTTCAACCTGCGGATCGAACCGGCAAAGATTCCGGCATTGCTGAGCACCTTGCAGGCACGCTTCCAGCTCGATGACAGCCGCATCGTCGATCAGGCGCGGCTCAAGGGCTGGTCGGTGCAGGTTTTTGAGCGAACCTTCGCCGCGACGGCCGCGCTCAACAGCCTGACGCTGGCGGTTGCCGGTGTGGCGCTGTTCATCAGCCTGCTGACCCAGAGCCAGAGTCGCCTCGGCCAATTGGCGCCGTTGTGGGCCTTGGGTGTGACGCGACGGCAATTGATGCTGCTCAACCTTGGCCAGACCTGGCTGCTGGCGGTGCTGACGCTGGTGCTGGCATTGCCGTTGGGCATCGGGCTGGCGTGGTGTCTGGATGCGGTGATCAACGTGCAGGCCTTCGGCTGGCGCCTGCCGTTGCGGGTGTTTCCGTTGCAGCTGCTGCAACTGACCGGGCTGGCGCTGCTGGCGACGCTGCTGGCCTCGGCGTGGCCGCTGTATTCGCTGTACCGCACGCAACCGGCGGACTTGCTGAGGACGTTTGCCCATGAAGATTAACTTCGCCGTGGTGTGTATGGCGCTGTTGCTCGGTGGTTGCGACAACCCGGCGCCGGAGCAGAAAGGTTTCGCCGGGATGGGCGCTCAGGCGCAGGCCTTCACGCCGGTGGTGCCGGGGCGGGTGTTCAGCTTTCCGGCGGATCATGGCGCTCATGACGGTTTTCGTATCGAGTGGTGGTATGTCACGGCCAATCTCAAGGATGCCCAGGGTAATGATTTCGGCGTGCAGTGGACGTTGTTTCGCAGCGCCCTGAACCCCACGCCGGAGCAACCGGGGTGGGCCAATCAAACGATCTGGCTCGGGCATGCGGCGGTGACCTCGCCCAATGTCCATCACGCAGCCGAACGCTACGCCCGTGGCGGCGTCGGGCAGGCCGGGGTGCGTGTGGCGCCGTTCGAGGCGTGGATCGATGACTGGCGCTTCGTCAGTCAGGCGAGCGATCCGCTGGGCGACATGCAGCTCAGCGCAAAGGACAAAAACTTCAGCTACCAACTGCGCCTGACTTCCAGCCGTCCGCTGGTGCTGCAAGGTGATCACGGTTTCAGTCAGAAATCCGAACAGGGCCAGGCCTCGTATTACTACAGCCAGCCGTTTTTCCAGGCCAGCGGCACCCTGCAAATCGACGGCCAGACCTACACCGTCAACGGTCCGGCCTGGCTCGACCGAGAATGGAGCAGCCAGCCGCTGACCGCCAACCAGACCGGTTGGGACTGGTTCTCCCTGCATCTGGACGATGGCGCGCACGTCATGCTTTACCGCATGCGCCAGAAGGAGGGCGCGCCGTACCTCACCGGCACCTGGATTGGCGCCGATGGCCAGACTGAAACGCTGCACGCCGAGCAGATCAAACTGACGCCGCAAGACACCGCGAAGGTCGCTGGCCGTTCGATGCCGGTGCGCTGGTCGATCGGGATTGCGGAAAAGAACCTGCAGATCACCCTCGACGCAATCAATCCCGATGCCTGGATGGGGCTGCGCATCCCTTACTGGGAAGGCCCGGTGCGGTTGAGCGGCAGTCAGGGCGGGCGCGGTTATCTGGAGATGACCGGGTACTGATTCACCCTGTGCCAAGAGCGACGGCGGATCAGCGTCTATGCTCCTTGGCACGCACGGCGCCGAATGCGCCGTGTGCTGCCATCCATCACAGGGAACGTACCGCTTATGAAGCTTCAATCACTGTCGCACGCCATTGCCCTCGCCACTGTCCTGTCCGCCTCCACGGCGTTCGCGGCCGATATTCCTTTGTCGGCGACTGTCGAGAAGGATCAGGTCACCACCAAAGTACTGGCGGTTGATCCGGCCAATCATCAGGTTGTCCTTGAAGGCGAAGAAGGTCGCCAGGTGCATGTCCAGCTCAGCGACAAGGCGAAAAACCTCGCCAACCTGAAGGTTGGCGACAAGGTCGACATTCAAGTCACCCGTTCCGTGGCGGCTTTCCTGGACACCGACGTGGATAAAGGTCTGCCTGGCTCCACCGAGCGTACCGGCGAGCTGCGCAACGCCGTGGGCAGCAGCAACCCTGGCGGCGAGGCATTCCGCCAGATTCAGGTACAACTGAAAATCACCAGAATTGATTTGAAGAAAAACCAGGTGACCCTGGAAAACCCTTCGGGCCAGTCGAAAACCCTCAATGTCGAAAAGCCTGAAATCCAAGCCAAACTCAAAGATCTGAAAATCGGGCAGAGTGTCGTGGTCACTTACACCGATGTATTAAAAGTGACCAGTGAACATGAAAGCTGAGTATTAACTCTACAGAGTGACTGTTCTTGTACAAGTAGTTGTATGAGAACAGTCATATAAAATGATCGGATCCGATAATTCTGGAAGTTTCTCGGGAAATATCGGTGATCAATATCCGTTAACGTTTTAGTACATAAATTTCATCCTCAATTAGCACGACATATCCGCCAACTTCCATTAAAATCCTTCCCGTTCGCCCAGTGTCAGGGCTCTTTACCGGTGCATGGATTGCCAGGCCATTACACTGGGCGGACACCTCCTCCGGAGAGAGGACTAAAGAATTCGGATAAAAAAAGGGCGACTGTGAAGTCGCCCTTTTTTATTGTTCTCAGGATTTCGCCGGCCGCATGCCTTGCTGCATCTGAATACGTTTGAGTGTTTGCTGGTACATGGTGGTCCGGCGGTGGTTTTTCGCGTAGCCACCGGCAGCCGCCACGGTGCCGGCCTGGATGTGGTCCAGGTAGCGGAAGATCGTCCGCGGCGAAAGGAATCTGATGCCGTAGCCAAGGCTGCTTAATCGATCCTGCAGCGTGTATCCCGGGACCCGGTCGTCCATCGAGAAATGCAGGCCATGAGCCTTGATCAACCGTGCATTCCACAAGGTGCAGAAGCTTTTCAGGTGGGTTTCCCGGTAGGGTTTGGGTTCCCGGGAGCGCAGGCCCAACTGCAATTTCGCCCGCCGGAAATAGTGTTTGAAATAACGCGAAGACAAGCGCCAGGTGTCTCTTAAAACACCCCGGTCAAGCTGTTCGACACAACCGACCGCTGCTGTATCCAAAGATTGCATGCACTCTTTCATCATCATTGAAAAGACAGTGCTATCGAAAACGAAAGTATCGGTGTGCAGTAAAAACAGGTAATCGGTTTCAACCTTTGCAAGTGCCAGATCGAGTGCCTTGCCGTGAGCAATATGCCCGGCTTCTTTGCAAGGGGAAGGGCGCTCGATCAAGTTGATCCAGTCCAGAGAGCGCAAGTAAGCCAGGCTTTCGTCGGCAGAATCATTGTCCACCACCCACACCGGAATCTGCTGTTCCTTGACGTATTCCTGAAGAAACTCCAGGCACATCCGGGTTATTTCCGGGGTTTTGTAATTGACCAATACAAGACTGAACGCGGGCTGTTGTGCCGAGGGGAAATCAAACTCTCTCATGATCCGGGCTCACATCGAAATGGATGGCTTTGTGTGCGGCAATCAACGCTCGCACCCGCTGCTTCGTGGCCCGGATGGTAGGGACGCAACCTTAGTTCAAACTTAATTTCGAAACGCTCGGCGTCGGCCGACTTGTAACGGCTTGCGACGCCTGCGCGAGCAGCGCACACGGCGATATTCCACGGTAAGATGCGCCGCCCTTTTCAGATCAAGGAAGACAACGGCCCGCGCCGTTCGCCACGGATGAAACCACTTTCCCTCTACCACCCGGCCCTCTACTGGCTGCGCGTGTGGCAAAAAAGACTGTTCCGCCACATCGCCTGGCACTGCTCGAGCAAACGCTATGCACGGCCCGTCGCGACGCCTGAGCGCTTGCCGTATCGCTACCTCAAACACACCTCAAAACTGATCCGCAAACTCGGCGACTCCGACCTGGCGCTGCAACACAACAAAGTCATCAACCTCAAACTCGCCGTCGCCGCCATCGACGGCGTCACCATTGCCCCCGGCGAGTATTTCTCCTTCTGCCGCCTCGTCGGCCGCCCGACCCGCCAACGCGGCTACGTCGAAGGCATGGAACTGTCCTTCGGCCAGGCCCGCACCGGCATCGGCGGCGGCATCTGCCAACTCAGCAACCTCATCCACTGGATGGCCATTCACTCACCCCTGGTCGTCATCGAACGCGCCAACCACAGCTTCGACCCCTTCCCGGACGACGGCCGCGTCCTGCCATTCGGCTCCGGCGCGGCGATCTTCTACAACTACATCGACCTGGTACTGCACAACCCGACGGATCGGAGCTTTCAGCTGAAGTTGAAGGTCGGGGAGACGCAACTGGAGGGGGAGTTGTTGTGTGATCGGGAGCGGGAGTTTCGGTATCACGTGTTTGAGTTGGGGCATCGGTTTGTGCGGGAGGGGGAGCGGGTGTATCGGGAGAATGAGATTTGGCGGGAGGTGAGGGAGAAGGGGCAGGTGGGGGCTTTGGTGGAGAGGGAGAGGTTGTATGGGAATCGGGTGGTGGTTAAGTATGAGGTGGGGGAACAAGCCATTGAAAGGCAGCAGTAGGTTGCGTTTTTACCTTAGGGTTTCCAGCGTACGATGGAAATAACGCAATTACAGGTTTCTGTAGGGATATGTTTCGCCGCATAGGTGAAACGTATCGTCCAAATAATAAACTCCGGAAATCGAGTTTATTACCACTTCTAGCTTTTCCTTTGATGGGAATAGCAAATAGAGCAGCTCAAAGAATAAATAGTCCTTGATGAGGATTACCGCTACGTCTGGGTGGTTTCTTATCAGGGTTGCAAGTGGTGGGTAATTGCAATCTCGTAATTCGGGGATGTCGGCGTAGCCTTGTTTGTTATCGTCTTGTATGCATTCGGCGATGAATGCATTTGTCAGCTCGTGGAATTGCTCGGGCAGTTCGTGAATTTTTATTGATAAAGTATATTTTTTGGCATTGTTGAAGAGAGGTTCACCGAAGCCAAGGCTGCGGTAGGTTACAAAGGTTGGGTCAATGATGTCGTTTTCAGATTTGAAGATCATGATTTTTAATCGCTGGAGGGAATGAAGTCGATGCTGTATGTACGCAATCGTGGTCGTCTACATAAATTAAGAAGCTAAGGGCTGTATTAGTTATCCAGAATGGAAATCCAGTCGTTTCTGAAAGCAATATTTTCAAATCGGATGATGACTGAAGCGTCCAGGCATGGATTTGGTTGTCGAGGACGATTAATGTTGGTTTCTCAGAAGAGTATAGGAGATCGACCTTTTTCCAAAAATCTGAGTCGTGTTGTTTTGTTGCGAATTTTAGATTGAAGGGGTCAAGGGTATTTGTGTTGGAGTAAAAGAAGCGGGTTTTTACGTCTGAAATTATTTTTTCTAATTCATCTTTCTTGAGTTTCTGGTTTTTTAGATGATTTGTTTCGAGTGCTGATGTGATTTCTTTTTCCAAGTAACTCATCGAGGTGTTCCTTTTGTTTTACAGAAAAAAATAAAAATAGATCAGTTCCAATTGGTTGGGAGGGAAGCATTTTCAAGCGTCGAGCATGAAGCGTTCAATCTGTTTGATAAAGTCTTCTTTGCTTTTTGTTCTGTATTGCCCTAGTGGTAGCTCAGAGTTTTTGATCGGTTTTCCTTTGTTGTCGTACTTGATTTTCAGGAGTTCAATGACAAAGTCCCCGTCAGGATCTCCCTCTGGCTCAAGTCTTGAGTCAAAGCAATGACCAGTAGTTCGCCGGACACCACCCAGTAAAACTGAGTTACTAAACCACTCGACAGTCTCTGGTGTGAAATCAACCTCGAAAAGGTTGTTGATTGTAATAGTCCATCCGCTTGGGACTCGAAGGGGATGGAGTTCGTATTTAAGCTTGGATCTCATGTTAGTGCGTCCTCTGTGGTTTCTTTTTGTTGAATTCAGTCTAGCGGGTACTCGCAAGTCCATGGTGGCGTAAATAGCTCTGGGTTTATGTTGTTTTCGTAAAGAAAAGAGTTGATTTCTTCCTCTGTTTCCAGGGTTTTGCATTTTGTTATTGTCGTATCGTTGGGGCCAATGCTGTCTCTTGTTTCGAGAAGGTGGATTGCGAGAGTGAATTCTATAATTACGTATTTAGAATTTTTTGCATCTTCTAGGAACTTGTAATAACGCTCTCCTGGGGATCTATTTTCGAAGTTTAAATGATAAGCAGCGTAGATTGCGATCCATTTTCGAAGTGACACATCCTGTGACGGTAGTTCTTGAGCAATTTCTGTATATGATTTTGCCTCAAAACCCCACCAGATTTTTCTAGGGATTATTTTCTGAATACTCATTTTTTCTTTAAACTGATTTGGAAAATAGTAAAGGGTTAGTAAAAAGTAAAAAGTGAAAAGGGGACAAGTGAAAAGGGGACAAATTTGTTTTCTTCAGCGAAAAACAAATCTGTCCACTTTTGTTCTTGGTTTTCTGAATTTAGGGTTTCCAAAATTGAATGTTTTCTACATGGCGTTCAATATCGTCCATATCGTCGTCCCCAAGAGTTGTATCAAAGCTTTTGGAGATGATTTTTCTTATTTTTGCAAGCCTATGAGTTACCTTTTCGTTGTCAATGAAGTTGGTGGTGGCTTTTTGATAATCCTCGACTGATTTGTCGCTATAGTAGCTTCCCATTTTGTGTAGGGAAATTAATATAAATTCAAGCTCAGCTAGAGCTTCAAGAGCGTCCTCCCCTTTAAGTTCTATTTTTTTATTGGTTTCTAACATTATTTTCTCCTTGTGAAAGTTGGGTTTTCAAGTTTTAAATTTCCTTTTATCGTTAACTCCATGGTGCCATACCTTGGATTTTTGGTCTCAATTCCTGTAGAGCCCTTCCAATGAAAGGGGGCAGATTTATTTTTTATTGATTTGTTTTTTTATTGTCTTTAGCGAAAAATAAATCTATCCCCTTTGATTCTATGTCCCCTTTGATTCTGATTATTTTCTGTATGGTTCCATTTTTTCGAGTTGGATTAAAGCGCTCTCATGAATTTTTTTTGGAGTGCTTTAAGTTTTGAGTCGATTGAGGGGGTTGCTGTTTGGTTATGTTTATTGCACCAGTTTGTGATGCAAACAATTGCTTCCCCGAACTGTAGCGAAACATGGTCGTCCATAAATTCGAAAGCTATTCCAGTTTTAAGGTGTTCTGGAATGTTTTCGTAGTCGTCGTCTGTGCTGATATAGATTCCAGACATCTCGATACCGAATCCCCGGGATTCAATTAGACTGTCAAGCGCTTTTGGTAAAAAGCTTGGGTTATTTAGTGAGTGTGATTCAAGCAAATCCAATAAGCAGTTATGAATTATGCTTTCTTGTGTCGCAGTGAGGTTTGGTGTTTGCATGTTATTACTTAATTGTCGGGTGGAGATTTGTAACTGTTGTCAAGGTTTCGTCTAAGTAGATTCTGAAGTTTATACCATCGTTGAATGAAAAAGAATGAAAAGGGGATAGATTTATTTTCTAAAAATAAATCTATCCCCTTTTTACTTTAAATTTTATCCCTTTGTTTGGTTTATGACTTGAAAGGGAAGGTTTCTCCGGTTATTGCTATTCCCGTTGTGGTTGTGCTGATGCTGGTTATATTATTTATTACTAGCTTTAGATTGTTGGTGTTTGGGAATAGTGAAAATAATAGATCGAAGTATAGGTGGTTTTTGATTGGTTCAGTGGCTTGTTTTGGACTTTTTTTGACTAGTTCTAAAAAGTCTGGGTATTGCAGCTCTTCAAGTTCAGGTATTTCTGGGAAGCCTTGTTCTGTGTCGTCAATTTTACACTGTTCAATAAATGAGTCGGCGCATTTTATAAAGCTGTCAGGTAATTCGTTAAGTTCAGCTGTTAACTCGTAATTTTTTGTTTGTAAGTTTGTCGATTCGCCAAATCCTAGACTTCGATATCCGACAGAACATGGATTGATTACCTCACCTTTTGATGTGAATTTCATGGGGTTGTCCCTGGTGGAAGTAAAGTGATTGTTCCATCTTTTTCCAAGATTTCTCAGGGACAGATTTGTTTTTTTCCGTGAAAAATAAATCTGTCCATTTTTGCCAGTCCCATTTTTGCCATTTTTGGTGCCGGTTGTAATGTAACCCGGTCCCCTTTTTGCTCTATTTCTTTTTCCGATTTGGTGGTTATAGCGGATATTCACAGCGCCATGGTGTAGTGAAAAGCTCTGGATTAATATCGAGTTTTTCAAGTAGAGCGTTGATCTCATCCTCGGAGTTCATGGTTTCTATTTTTTCGATAGTAATATCGCGGTCATCTATGCCGTCGCTTGTTTCAAGTGTTTCGGTAGGAATTGTAAATATTACAATCGCGTATCGAAAGCTTTTTGAATGGTGGATGAAATCGTAATATTGGTTTGGGTCGTTGGTGAAGGAATACTTGTAAATGGCATACACTGAAATCCATTTTCTTAATGATGGTTCATCGGATTCTAGCTCTTGCGCAATGTTGTCGTAGCCTGTCCCGTCAAGCCCATACCATACACTTCGTGGGATATATTTTTGTGCTGTCATTTTTGCCCCTCGAACGGGTTTGGCCAATAAATACGGATTACTTTCCCATCTTTTGGGTGTAGCTGCAAATGAGGCATCGCAGCATGTGGATCTGTTGGGCTGTGGTTCGCCATATAGACTTTTCGCGTTTCAATATTGGAAACTGGTGTGTCGTCCCAGTGGTAATAAGACTCTTTGCCTTGGGGCGTTTGAAAATAATCCTTGGCTGTCACTGAGTTGAATTCCTCTGCGTTTCTATAGCCTTGGCCTACATATTTTCCTCTGAATATTTCTTCAGCTTCCGCCCGGCTATTGACTGTGACGTCCTTGGCACCTTGATCAAGCTGAGCTGACGCTCTTTTAACGCTAGGACTTGACCAGTCTAAATCTGGTGGTGGTGGTTCTTTGGTATCGACTTTGGCATTTTTTGCCGGTGATGTTGAGTTTCCTTGACCATCTCCATCTGGCGGGCATCCATTCAAACCCAACGGATCCACCCACCCCGTAGGGTTAGGCACGTACTGGTAGTTATTCAACCCACCCGCAAGCTTAATCGGATCCGGCGTCAGAAACCGTCCAGTCCCCGGATTGTAGTAGCGATGTCGGTTGTAGTGTAGGCCCGTCTCCGCATCGAAATACTGACCCTGGAACCGCAACGGATTATCGATTTCGCTGACATCCAGCGCCGCGAGGTTGCCGTAGGCGCGGTACTTCGCGGACCACATGATTTCGCCGCTGTAGTCAGTGAGTTCCTGCGGTGTGCCCAGATGGTCGAGCTGGTAGTAGAACGGCGTTGCCTTGCGCGGGCCTTCGCCGTCGAGCATGGCCAGCGGGCGGAAGCTGCCGGGTTCGTAGATGTAGGTGCGATAGCGGTTGTCGCCGCTTTCGGCGATCAGGCGTTCGCCTTGCCACAGAAACTCGGTGGTTTGGCCATCGACGGTTTTCTCGATGCGGCGACCGAAAGCATCGTACTTGTAGGACGCGGTGCTGCCACCCGGAAGGCTCGCGCCGATCAGTCGATGCTGGCAGTCGTAACGGTATTCGGTGACGAGCTTCTGCCCGGCGCCACGGCGCTCGCGGATCAGGTTGCCATACGCGTCGTAGTCGTAGTGGCGGTCGCCTTGCATCAGCAGGCGGTTGCCTTTGACGTTGGCGAGGTTGGCTGTGCCTTCGTTGTTCTGGCCGAGCAGGTTGCCGGCCGGGTCGTGGGCGAAACTTTCCGGTGTCGCGCCACGAACGCTGATCAAGCGATCGAGCGGGTCGTAGTGGTAGCTGCGGTTGCCTTTGCGGCTGTCGTCGATACCGGCGAGGTTGCCGTTTGCGTCGTAGTTGTAGCGGCGCTGGAACAGGTTTTTGTCGCGCTGGCTGACGTTGTGAGCCTGCAAGCGACCCTGTTCGTCATATTGATACTGGCTGAGCAGCAGGCCTTGCTGGCGCTGCTGTTCGCGACCACCGCTGAACTGGTGAGACGTCAGGCGCGAGCCATTGAGATCGATGCCGCTGAGCATACCGCCGGATTGATGGCGGTAGTCGAGTTTGCTGCCATCGGGCAAGCGACAGTGCTTGAGTTGGCCAACGTTGTCGTACTCATAACGCAAGGTGCCCCAGCCTTGATGTTCGGTGACGAGGCGGTCTTGCAGGTCGTATTCGTAGGCGAGCGGCCAGTTTCCGTCGTCGACGTTGACCAGGCGGCCGAGGGCGTCGTAGCTGTAGTGAATTTCTTCGCCGTCGGGAAGAGTCTTCACCAGCAACCGGCCTGCGGTGTCGCGTTGGTACTCAGTTACCAACTCGCTACCGTCTTCACCGAATTCGGTTTTCTTCAGCAATTGGCCGTTGAGGTCGTATTCGTATGCGGTGCGACGACCGTCGAAGCCGGTTTCCTGTTGGATCAGGCCATTCGGGAAGTAGTCGAGGTGGTAATGCTCGCCGCGCTCGTTTTCGATCTCGGTCAGCAACAGGCGCGAGTTGTCGTAGCGGTAACGCAGCTGGCTGCCATCCGGGTTGATGCGACGGCTGACAAGGTGCAGTTTATCGGCGTATTCGTAACGAGTGACGCGGCCAAGTTCGTCACGTTCGGCAGTGACGTTGCCGTAGGCGTTGTAGGTGAACGCGCGTGTTGCGCCGCCCGGCAGGGTAATTTGTGCAAGGCGGTTGGCGGTATCCCATTGGTACTGGGTGATGGCCCCGGACTCTTCTTGCCGAGTAATCTGCCGCCCCAACGCGTCGTAGCGATATTTGCGTTGACCACCGTCGGGCAGTCGTTCCTCAAGCAGTTGACCGAGGTTGTTCCAACCGAGTTGGTGGCGGCTGCCATCCGGGTGACGGATCTCCAGCAGACGTCCTTGACGGTCGTAGCTGTAGAACGTCGAATTTCCATCCGGGTCGATTTGCTGAGTGACATCACCCTGTCTGTTGCGTTGATACTTCCAGCTGGCTTTGCCACGGTGAACATCGCTGACGAATCCGTTGCTGTATTCGTACGTGGTGGCTTCATCTTCAGGAGGGATGACAGCGGTCATCAATCCATCATCGTCGTACCGATATTCGGTCACGGCGCCGAGCGGATCTTTTTCCGCGACCAATTGGCCTTTGTCGTTATAGGCCTTGAGGTGCTCGGCACCATCCGGATCGATCTTGCTGATCAGTCGCGCCTGGTCGTCGTGGGTGTAAACCTCTTCGCTGCCATCGGCGTTGGTAACGGTCACGCTGCCTTTGTCATCCCAGGCGTAGCGCGCGTCCATCTGCGAGAAGTTTGCCCAGTGGTGGATGCATCGAGCCAGTTTGCCTTCGTTCTCCCACTCCCAGAAGAAGCTCGCGCCGCCGGCCAGTTGCCGCTCCAGAATCACGTGTTGATCGTTGTAGCGATAACGCTCGGCTTCCCCCGCGGCGTTCTTTGCTTCAATCAACCGGTGTTGCGCGTCATAGGTGTAGATGACCAGCGTCTGGACGGTGTTCCAGGCATCCTCAAGATTGTCCGCCGGTAGAAACTGCTGATAGTCCACAGCCACAATATGTTTGCGGTCGTAGCGTAAAAGCAGGGCACGACCTGCGCCGTTGTCGAGGCGTTTGATGCGCCCGTGGATGTCTCGTGTGACGTGCAGGCGATTGCCATAGCTGTCGCTGATGGCGATCAGGGTTGCGCCTTTGCTGTTGAAGCGGAAGTGGTAGAACGATGGGCGTTTGCCTGCTTGGGCCAGTACCAGTTCGGACGGGTCATCGCCGAGGAAAATGGCTGCACGCGAGAGGCTGTTAGTGATCGCCGGGCGTTGCTCGCTTGGAAGCGGGAACGGTGTGGAGCGGTTTTCGTGGTCGGTCCAGATGACCTCATCGCCCACGATTTCGATGCGGTGGGCAAGGGCGTGACTCCAGCCGTAGCCCAGGCCACAGTCGATTTCCACGGCGCTGGTTCTGTACAGGCGCGTCCATTCAAACGGCAGCAAGCCATCAAGTTGGCCATCTGTCAGCGTCAGCAGCTCTTCACCGGTGACCATCGAAACCGGGCATCCGTTGGTGCAGGTTTCCGAGGCGGGTTCGGCACTCTTTTCCGCAGGCGACTTTGCCTGTTTGGAAGCGTCGTCACCGACTTTGCCTTTACCCAGTTTTGCGTTCTTTTTCCCGTCGAAGCGCAACTGAGAGACGCCGTTTCTCACCTTGGCTGTCACCCCACGCGCCGCAACAGCGGTGTACTTCGCGACATACTCCATAAAGCCATTGATGATTTTGAACAGCGACTTCACGAAGCTGGTGACAGCATTGATGACAAGCTCACCGTACTTCTTCAGTCGGGCGGCGAGGTAGATAACCCCTGTGCCTTCAGCCGCAATGGTCAGGACCACGCCAATCACGATGTCGATCGCGATGCCGACGACAATGGCCGTGGTCATCTTCGCAACGTCGCCGGCCATTTTCATTGGCGGCAAGCCTGCCAACCAGATCACGGCACTGCGTACCAGCAGGAACAAAGCGGCTTCGTCGCTGGCCAGCAACATGGCTTTTTTCATGATGTCTGGCGAACTTTCGGCGACTTTGATCAGGTCCTGGACGCCGGCACCGAGATCTTTTGCAAACTTCTTGGGGTCTTGCAGAATGTCGAGCACCAGACTGATGCCATCCCACACGCCTTTGATGGCCTCCCAGCCACCCTCAAGAATGCCGTTGCCGATCGCCATCGCAGTCCCCGAAGCCGACAGATTCGACCATTGCGGCTTGAACCCGGCCCACTCCTTGCGCAGGAAACCTTCAAGGTCTGCTGTTACGCCGCTGTAGGAGCTGAACAGAGCGTCGATCTGCGCAGGTGTCACTTCGTTGTGAACACGGATTTTGTAGAACTTGCCAGGAATTCCGCCGGTCCAGCTGGCCTTACCTTGCTGATCGAGTTTGACCTTGCTGACTGCACCACCTTCCACTGCAACGATCTCGACTTCGATATCGCCGATGGGAATGTCATAAACCGATTCGAACTTGCTCTCGATCAGCAGCGGCCCTTTCAGCGGACACTGAGCCACGTTCGAAGAGAAGTCGCCGTCGGTCATGCTCACCGACTTACTGGTGTTTCCAACCTTGATCACTCGCTCCATGCCCAAAAGGGAAGGCAGGTCGGCGGCCCGACTGGCCTTGTCGGCGGCTCTCGCGTACCAGGTCTTGGTCTGTTCCTGATACAGCTTCAAACTGTCCTTGAAGGTGTTCAGTTGGTTGTCAACAAAGGCAACGCGATCCATCAGCCTTGCTCCAGAATCAGGTGGTTTAACAGTGCTTCTTTAAGGTTGTCCGGAGCATCCGGGCGACGCACGAAACGGGTGATTTTCAGTTTCAGGTTGTTCTCGGGCCAGGCGCTATAGAGGTCCGGGCGTGCTTCTTCGAGCCACTGCATCAAGTTGCCGACCAGCGTCGTCTGATCCTCCTTCGCCAACTGATCCAACAGCTTCTTCGGCACCTCCCACCACGGCCAATCCCTCACCTTCGGCACCACCCTCGGTCCGACTTCCAGGCTGCGGCCATTGATCAGATACCGCTCAAACACCGGCAGCACCTCCCCAGCGCTCTCACCCAACCCTTCAAGAATCGGATAGATATGCCGCCCATCCCAGAACCGGAAAAACACCTCGGTCCCGTCCGGCATCTTCACCTGGGTCAGGCTGCGCAGGTGTTCGAAGACTTCGTTGGGTTCGGAGCGGGAGACGGCCAGCCAGCCCCA
The DNA here is from genome assembly GCF_023242405.1 of Pseudomonas sp. MWU12-3088. Classification (NCBI taxonomy): domain Bacteria; kingdom Pseudomonadati; phylum Pseudomonadota; class Gammaproteobacteria; order Pseudomonadales; family Pseudomonadaceae; genus Pseudomonas; species Pseudomonas sp. MWU12-3088. The sequence continues at coordinate 617 of NZ_JALJEA010000016.1, read as the reverse complement.
GTCGAGGGCGTCGGTTTCGCTGATCCAGGGCAGGAAGGCGGAGTTGGCCTTGAGTTCGGCGACGTAAGGCATCACCGGTTGCCAGGTGGAGTAGGGCGTTCCGCCCCAGACGGGAATGGCCTGGACGGACGGTTCGCTCTGATACAGGGTCTTCAGCGCGTCGGCATCACTGGCAGCACTGACGATCAGATACAGACGTTCGTCTTTCTGCAACGGCTGTTGTGCCAGCCAATCCTTGGGTGTCAGTCGATTAGATGGCACAGGCACCTGCCTTGCATTTTTCACACTCTTCACAAAACGGCGCATTACGCTTGAGCGTGTTGATCTGCGCCGGCGTCAGCACAGCCCCCGCCTTGTCGGCATCCGCCTGCTTCAGCACGCCCGGCATCAACGGCGCCGCCCCCGTCCCGCTCCCAGGCCCACCCCCGGAGTTGATGTTGATCGCCGGCCCGCTCATGGTCACGCCGCCGCCATCGATCTTGATGAAGCTGCCACCGCCGACCAGCGTCAGCTCAGCCCCGGCCTCCAGCACCACTTTCATGCCGCTGCTCAGGTGAATTTCCTGCCCCGCGTCGATGAACTGCCCGGTGCCGATCTTGATGTGCTGGTTCACACCG
>NZ_JALJEA010000015.1:0-132465 GCF_023242405.1 Pseudomonas sp. MWU12-3088 | reverse complement strand
GGGCGTGAACCAGCACATCAAGATCGGCACCGGGCAATTCATCGATGCCGGGCAGGAAATCCACCTGAGCAGCGGGATGAAAGTGGTGCTGGAAGCCGGGGCGGAACTGACGCTGGTCGGTGGTGGCAGCTTCATCAAGATCGATGGCGGCGGCGTGACCATGAGCGGGCCGGCGATCAATATCAACTCGGGGGGTGGACCGGGGAGCGGGATCGGCGCGGCACCGTTGATGCCGGGGCCGTTGAAGCAGGCGGATGCGGATAAAGCCGGGAAGTTGTTGGTGCCGGCCATGCTCAATCCGTTTGTACGAAAAAGCATGCAAGGCCTTCCCCTTGTTCCTGTCTGCGGAAAGCAATCCAACGGCGCTTGCTCACGAGAGGTTTGCCCATGTCTGCATGGTTGAGTCAATTCCTTGAACTACCAGTAACCGCAGCGCCTTCGAGCAGCGGTGGAAGCCGTTCTCTGTATTGCATTATCGACAGTGTCCGCCAGCCCCGCGCCCTCGAGCAGCTCTATCAGCAATCCGACCTGAACGGAGTGGAAAAACTGTTTCAGGACACGCCTTTCGCTGAAATGGATGATGTCAGCCCGCTTTGGCTTCAACTGAAACCGGGAAGCGCCGTCGCAACCAAGGCCATTGAACTATGCCGAGAGAGTCGTGCAGGCATCCTTCTGACCTCCAGCGATACACCGGAAAACTCCTTACTGCATGCCCGTCGTCTGTTGCGAATGAACTCCCAATCCTACGGAGACTCTCTGGCGCGGTTCTACGACCCGGCTTTCTGGAGCGCATTGGCAATGACTGCCCCTGCACAAGCTCTCTACGGCCCATGGGAAAGTGTCCATACGCCGCCGGCTCATATCGAAGATCAGAACTGGCGAACCTGGGAACGACCACAAGACGCCAACGGCGCGAAAGATGAGTTCAGGTATCCCCTGCAATTGCACGACGATACGCTTGCCGCGTTCGATGAAATCCGCTGGTGGTATTGGATCAGGTCCCGGGAGGCTGAATCAGCCAATGGGTTACCCGACAGTGAACTACCTGTGGTGTCGGAAAATTTGCAGTTGCTGGTAGATCACGGCATTGACGAGGGCCGACATCTTGAGCGCTTGCTGCCGCAATTGAGGCGGAGCCCCTTACAAGAACGCACCGACGCCATGAACGTGCTGAGCAGCGAGATGCTGGCATTCGAGAAAGTACAACGACTGGAAATCTGAGATGACAGGTACGTCCGAACAAACAACCCCGCAAGAGCCCACACCAGTCGTTATACCGGCGGATCCGCCAAAGGCGCCCGCTGATGCCGAAACGTTCTGCAAAGACAAGAAGCCCGGTTGCAGCAGTAGCTACGACGACATCATCTACATCACCGGCCAACGCCGATTCTGGCTGCTGCCCAAACGCACGTCGGAAAAGCTGAAGGAAAGCGTCAGCCTGCTCAAGCAGAAGACCGTCGACGCAGACAAGGCCACTCGCATGAGCAACATCGCCGATGCCGGATTGATGGAGTACTTCCTCACGCCGGGGCCGGAAGCCTTTCTCGAAGGCGAGCAACATAGCAGTTACTTGGCATCGAAGTCGGCAATCCCCGAAGACACTACCAAAAAAGCCCAGTGCCGTAAGGATTGGGAGGCGGCAAAAGCCAAGGGTGACAGCGACGCTACGATGCATGCCGAGCGCGAGATGTTCCACGCCGGACAACGCATCGAGAAAAACCGGAAAAACATGGAAACCCTCGAAAAAGTATCCGACGCAAAAGCAAAAACGTTGGGGTACAAACGAGAAAATGGGGTCTTCTATACCCCGCGTGCGTTAAAGGCTCGGGACGCCATCGACAAGTACATTGAAAAGCGTGACAAGGCCAAAGCCCATGGCTACAAAATGTTCGACCCTGGCACCAAGAAAATCGCTTCCGCCTGGGAGCACTTGAAAGACTACAAGGCGCTACACAAAAAACTGATTGAAACCGGTGAAGTCGATAAGAAGGCGTTGAAGGGGGTACAGCTCAACATCCTTGCGTTGAAAGACTTGATGTCCAAGTACATCAACTCCATCGTGGAACTCGCTGAATGCGGGATCGCGGTTCCCGAGTTCGCCCTCAGCCCCGACGATCAGTATGCGGGCACAGAAGACTTCCAGGCCTTCGTAGAGCTGACCACCAAGCGAGATGAACTCGAGAAGAAAATCGAAGACCGCTATTCCCAGTGGGTCTCGGCCACTGGAGGCAAATCCGCGCCACCCGGGGTGCTCTTCGTCAAATTGAGAGATCAGTGGTACGAGCTGAATACCGAAGCAGAGCGGATTCAGACGACCGCCGAAGCCCGCGTGCGGGAAATCCGGCCCCCTCGTATGTTTCTCTGGGACCCCGAAACCTATAAGCCAAAACCGATTGAGCGCCTTGCCAAGACCAACATTCCTCTGCGAGAGCTAAGCAGCGCGTCGTCGACAACGATCCTGAACCACATCAGCCTCAAGCACTTGGCCCAAGTGAGCGGCAATGCATTCAAGGGGCAACTGAAAGAGCTTGCCACCAGCCTGCCCAAGTCAATTGCCAAAGAGGCCGACGACGATCGCGTTTTCAGTGACTGGCTCAATCAGGAAGGTGCACTGCAATTCGATGAAAAAGGCCCCTGGTTCGACGAGCACGGCTTGTTCGTACCCGACAAATTCTTCGCGGCTCTGGAGGCCAAAGGCTACAGAGTTGAAAGCATCAAGGCTGAAGACAAGCGCAAACGTTGGGGTGAAAACCTCAAAGCGATGGTGTTCGAAGACAAACAGCTTCGTAATCTCATGCTTTTTGACAACAGCCCGCAGGCCCAACTGGTCAGATGCTTGTTACCAGAAGGCGCCAACCTGCTGACAGAAGTCAAAATGGAAGGCCCCACCTGGAAAAATGGCGCCCCTCAAATTGCCAACGTTGAAGTCGCTCTGGATGTAACCGCATGGCGCGGAGAAGTGACCCTGCTGAAGGTCGAGTTGCCAAAACGGGTCAAGGCTGAACCCTGGACCGCCAAATACAAGGCTCACGATGGCAGTATCCGCAGCGTCAATTTCGGCAAATTGTCCCTGGATCTGGAAGCCAAGGCCTGGGGCTTCGCCGGCGCCAGCCTGATGCTTTCCCGCGATCTGTCTCTGGATCAAAAAACCGGTTACACCAGCCTTGTTGGCGTAGACGTTGCCGAGAAAACCGGCGAGATGGGCAAGTACGAAGTGTTTGCTGGCGCCCAGGCTGGATGCAAGGTGACCGGCAAACTGTTCTGGTGTCCGCCTCCCGGCGTCCTCCCGCCTGCACCAGTGCCGAACCGTCTGGCAGCCAACCAGTGGCGCCCGTTGGCAAAACTGGAAGTCGAAATGGCGGTCGCGGTTGGTGCCGGCATTTCGGGAGACCTGAACCTGCGAGTGCACGACGGACGTCTTTTGCTGTCGATCAAAGGCGCGCTCGTTTGGGGCGCTGGGGTCAAAGGCTATTTGACCTTTGAGGTCGGATACGAAAGCATCGTAGCCCTGACGGAACTGGTGCGACAGGAAATGGCCGCGAACCAATACAAGGATCTGGAGTGGGTGGAAACCGAAGCCTTGGCCTACGTGAAAAAACTGAGCTTCCTCGGCGCCACGGGAATTGATGTGGCGTTTGCTTACGTGCGTGGGTATGCAATTGTTAAAGAGATTTTTGATGCTCTTACTCAGGGGGATCGTGGGGGGCAGATTGCTCACACACTGGTTTTTGATAAGAACCAGCAAGTGATGCAGGATTGGGTTAATAACCTGCTCCCCCAAGCACTCGGTCCCTTGCTAATGATTTTGAGCGCTTCGCCCAAGGCTTTCTCCGCCGAAGATGATCAGGACAGTAAAAGCTACAATATGGACGAAGCACATTTACTGCAGCAGCAAGCAATTGAACGATGCTTAAGCTGGATATCGCAAAAGCCTAATGCAAACTTGCAATTTGAGGATGCAATTATTCGGATGAATCGTGACGGAGTACGCCCTTCACAAGCTGGGACCAACTACTGTAAAAACAAGTTACGACTCGATTCATTTATGGCTGAAAAAATACTGGGCCACATTCCAGGCAATAACAGAATGCGCGCCAGATATGCAGAGAACGTCAAATCGCTAGGTGCAAGAATGAACAATCACTGCACTTACTCCGTAGCTTATAAAGGCCCTGCTTTTGCACCTATTCAAGAACTGAAGGCTAGCTACCAAGGACCAAACATTGATTAAGAAAATTCTTGTCGCAATCTTATGCTCGATTTTATTCTCCGGCTCAGCTTTTGCCAAACTAACTACTGAGCAAGAGGCCGCAAAAGAAAAAGGCATTTCACTTTACCAACAAAGTGACTGGTACGACTCCCAACCGCTACTCAAAATTGCGGCAGAGAGTGGCGATAGTGTTGCGCAGTACTATTTAGGAGAAGCCATTCGTCTTAGTAAACGCTACATCACAGAAGACGCAAAAAAATGGTACGAGGCAGCAGCCAGCCAAGGTGACCTTTACGCAATGCTACGTCTAAGCAACTCAGATGATCTATGTAAAAAAATGGGTAGCTGTGCCGGTAAAAGCGGTGAAGAGTGGAGAGAGCATGCTTTGAAGATTGCAAAAGAACGTGCCGAAAAAGGCGACTCTGAAGCAATGACTGTTTTATTCACAGCGAAGCAAGGTTTGGAGTGGTTGGAAAGAGCGGCAAACGCTGGTAACGGGTTTGCCCAGAAAGTCCTTGCAGGGGTTTACCAAGACGGTGGCGGATGGTTCCTGACTCCCGGTAGTCGCGAGAAAGCTGTTGAGAAATGGTTTAAAGCCTCAGCCGAGAGCGGTTATGCGCCAGGCATGTATCTTTATGCAAATTTCTTGTACGAACACAACGCAAGTAAAGAAGAAGTTGGATACTGGATTGAGAAGGCTGCTGAGATGGGCCATATCGATGCTGCGGGTGGCTATGCTTTGACGGTAGCTCATCTTCCTGACAGCTACGGTTTCCCATTGGATTTAGTGAAAGCTTACGGAATAACCTACCTTATCTCGAAACTAGAGGGGGGTGGGGTCGCACCGGAAGATGCTCGCAGAAGCCTTCCAGAAATAGCAGAAAAAATGACTCCAGAAGAAATCAAAAAAGGGATAGCTTTCGCCAAAGAGTGGAAAACAAAGCATCCTCCACTATCTTATTTTGTTCCACCTTATGGCTACTGATCTAAGAAAGAGGTGGCAGAATTAATTTCTAAAAAAGCTCCTCCACCTTTTCTTGTAATTCGTATATAGACAAGAAACGGTGACACAAGAAACGGCGACAGATTTATTTCTAGAATATAAATCCGTCACCTTTTTTTAGATTTAAAGTACAACGTCATTCAAGACGGCGACAACCATAAAACGAACTTGAACCTGAACATTTTCTGCGGCAACAAACAAAAAAAAACTGTAGCCAACCTGATTAAACCCTACTTATCCAAAGACGTGCCCTTCATCACCGCCAAAGTCGATGTACCGCTAAGCACTGATTGACAAAAATGCAAGCAAAACGACAAGAAAACCACAAACAATGGAATTAAAAAACGACACGACCCCTTCAGAAAAACCATTAAAAAATCAGGAAAGAATCCTGATGAAATGGACGATAAAAGCCAAGCCCCGGGATACAACCCACATGGACATCGGCATGGCAATCATTATAGCCATCGGTATAGCGGCGATAATAAATGGTATCCACGAGTCTTATATCCTCAACTTATCAGAAGAAAATGGCTCCATTTTCCTGAATCTTCATGCTGGTATAATCTGGACTTTGGTAGCCACCTACCTTTGGACTCTTGTCGTTCATCAAAAAAAGACATATACCTATACTATTACCGAAACAGTGGGAACCGAGGAATCTTCAGCAAACTTTCCAAAGTCTGCTCATACCGTATTCAAGGCCATATCGGCGCTATTTTTTATAATTATTATCGCAACCATTATCTATAACCCTTCATCGGCTTTAATACTCGCAGGCCCTGCAGGGATGGCCTTGATAACAGCAAAATTTTTTCTTACCTGGAACAACACTCCGAAAATAGAAGAATCATCCGAATGGAAAGAATACAAGTTCGTCACCATCGACAAAAAAAGACGTTTAATCGTAGCTCAATATACCGACATCATGATCGGCTTCGAGGCCAGGCTTCCCGAAAACTTATTTGCAGAATACTTATCAACACTTAAAAAACTACTTCCGAAAGATGCAGTTTTTGCGGAAAAAGATTGGATGTGGTGAACTACCAAACCGAAACATCGAAACCTGCGCGATGATCCTGGCCGTAGCGGAATAATACGAACATGACAAAAACCAGTGACAACTCATTCAACCAGATCTCATGCAGAGCCTTTGAAAAAGAATCAAATGCACATGAACGCGTCCTTATGGAATGGTCGACAAAAACAATAAAATCTACACCTAAAGAAATCATGAAAGCACAGCTTTGGCTCTTTGCTGGCGCAACGCTAATGAATATTTTTGTAACGGCCATCACTTGGAACAACCTGCCACAATATATGCTTGGACTTTTCTCGGCGTATGTATTTTCGTACGCAATAACCATCTACTTCATACTTATATTACGCCAAAAAACGGTATTCAATTACTCCATTACAGAGAACCATGGGAAAGTCGAATATTTTCGGCATTATCCAGAATCTTCCGAAACCATTTTCAAAAGCCTCGCTATTTTTATAATATTATTTTTCTCAGGCGTTGCGATTTATACAGGATCCTTAGCCTTTATGATCGGTCCGGCAGCCATGACGCTAGGAGCAGCAAAACTCCTTCTCGGCTGGAAAAACAACATAACCAACTCGCGCAGCTCCCCTTGGGCGGAATACAACTTTGTAACTGTAGATCGGTCTAGACTCATGATAGTCACCCATAGAACCAACCAATCAGTGGGATTCGAAGCACGCTTCCAAGAAACGGCTACATTCGATCGTTACTTGAAGATTTTAAAAGCAGTACTACCAAGCAGCGCCATATACACAGAAAAAAGCTGGCAATGGTGATTATTGAAACCTCATGGTTACACTGACTGCTTATCTAAATATATAAATAACAGAAAGCTGACAGGTCCACTTTCTAACAAATGGATCTGTCACCTTTTTTCTCTTACGGAGATCTTTGCCCAGGTTTATTTGAATGAGGGAAGTGGCAAGAAACGTGCATAGTAGAAACGTGCATAGTCATGCCTCTCAAGACAACAGGGCTGCACTGATGCAGCCTTGACTCAATAACTTAGAGGGTCGCCACCCTCACCTGCCTCTCCAACTCAACCTTCAACCCCGGCTCCAGCTTCAACTGCTTCGCCAGCTCATCCAGATACACCTTCTCCATGAAGTTCTCCTCATCCACCATCATCACGCTCGCCACGTACATCTCGGCGGCCATCTCCGGCGTGCTTGCCGCGCGGGCGACGTCGGTGGGGTCGAGGGGTTTGTTGAGTTCGGCGTGGAGCCAGTGTTTGAGTTCCTGATCGTTGTCGAGCTTGGTGAATTCGCCTTCGATCAGTTGGCGTTCGCGGTCGTCGATGTGGCCGTCGGCTTTGGCGGCGGCGACCAGGGCTTTGAGGATGGCCTGGCTGTGTTGTTCGACTTGCGCCGGTGGCAGGCGATCGAGGGTTTGCGGTTCGCTTTGCGGGGCGGTGCCTTTCTGGGCGTTCCAGTTGCCGTAGGCTTTGTAGGCGATCACGCCCAGTGCGGCAAGGCCGCCGTAAATGGCGACTTTACCGCCAACCTTGCGGGCCTTTTTACTGCCCAGCAGCAGGCCCATGGCCCCGGCCGCCAGGGCACCGCCGCCTGCGCCTGACAGCAAACCACCGAGTGCGCCATTACTGGAAGATCCGCCCAGCAAGCCGCCCAAACCACCGGCCGCCGGTTTGTTCTGTGCCCCGCCCGCCTTGTTCTGTAGCAGATCCTGGCCGGACTTGAGGAGTTGATCGAGCAATCCACGGGTGTTCATGTTCCGTCTCCAAACAGGGGTTATCCGGATCAATAAGGCCCTCAGCCTAGTTCGAAAGTGCCCGTCAATTGGGGGCGAGTGTGCTTCCAGATGTTGCCTGGCCCACCGCAGCCATTCGCGAAAATAGATATACACTCGAGGCAATCTATAAAAAACGCCCACCGGGTAAGCCTTCCATGATGACCTTGCGTCAGATCCGCCATTTCATCGCCGTGGCCGAGACCGGCTCGATCTCCGCCGCCGCGCAAACCGCGTTCATTTCCCAATCGACCCTGACCCTGGCCATCCAGCAACTGGAGGAAGAAATCGGCGTCAGCCTGTTCAACCGCCACGCCAAGGGCATGACCCTTACCCATCAGGGCCACCAATTCCTGCGTCAGGCGCACCTGATTCTGGCGACCGTGGACAACGCCAAACGCAGCCTGCAACAGAGCACCGATCAGGTTGCCGGGCAGTTGATCGTCGGCGTGACCAGTCTGGTGGCCGGTTATTACCTGGCGGATTTGCTCACCCGTTTCCAGCGTGCCTATCCCAATGTCGAGATCCGGGTGATGGAGGACGAGCGGCCGTACATCGAGCATCTTCTGGTCAGCGGCGAGATCGATGTCGGCGTGCTGATCCTCTCCAACCTCGAAGACCGCCACGCCTTGCAGACCGAAGTGCTGACCCACTCGCCGCACCGCTTGTGGCTGCCGGCCCAGCACCCGCTGCTGGAACACGACAGCATCAACCTCGCCGATGTCGCCCGGGAGCCGTTGATTCAACTGAACGTCGACGAGATGGATCGCAATGCCCAACGTCTGTGGCGTGGCGCCGGGCTGCAACCAAAGATCACCCTCAGAACCGCGTCCACCGAGGCCGTGCGAAGTCTGGTGGCGGCGGGATTGGGCGTTTCGATCCAGCCGGACATGACCTACCGCCCCTGGTCGCTGGAAGGCGACATCATCGAAGCCCGACCGATCGCCGACCTCAACCAGACCCTCGACGTCGGCCTGGCCTGGCGTCGCGGCACCGCCCGCCCCGCGCTGGTCGATCCCTTCCTGACCGTTGCTCGCGAGCAGCCTCACGGCGGACGCAAGCCATCTATTTAATCGAATGCCACCTTCAGTATTTAGAATTTGTCGACCCCGGAGCCGCGCACTAGTCTTGCTGCATCTATAAGACGGTCGGCTCCCGGAACAGGGAGCAACATGCCGTTAAAACAAAAAGAAATGCAAAAAAAGAGAACCCTCAAAATGGCTGGCGCGCAGACCCACATGCATACCGCGTTGCTGATCGATGGCGAACTGGTCGCCGGCCAGGGTTTTGTCGAACCGATCCTCAACCCGGCCACCGGCGAAGTCCTGACTCAGATCGCGGAAGCCAGCACCGAGCAAGTCGAAGCCGCCATCCTCGCCGCCCATCGCGCCTTTGCCGAGTGGTCGCGTACCACCCCGCAACAACGCTCGAATTTCCTGCTGGAAATCGCCAGTGCCGTCGAAAAACACGCCGACCACCTCGCCCGCCTCGAAGCCCTGAACTGCGGCAAGCCGCTGCACCTGGCGCGGCAGGACGACTTGACCGCCACGGTCGATGTGTTTCGCTTCTTCGCCGGCGCTGTGCGCTGCCAGACCGGTCAGCTCAGCGGCGAATACGTGCCCGGCTACACGAGCATGGTGCGCCGCGACCCGATTGGCGTCGTCGCGTCGATTGCGCCGTGGAACTACCCGATCATGATGGCCGCGTGGAAGATCGCCCCGGCCCTTGCCGCCGGCAATACGCTGGTATTCAAGCCGTCCGAACACACGCCGCTGTCGATTCTGGCGCTGGCCCCAGCGCTGGCCGAGATTCTGCCGCGCGGGGTGATCAACATTGTCTGCGGTGGCGGCGAAGGCGTCGGCAGTCATCTGGTCGGCCACCCGAAAGTGCGCATGGTGTCGCTGACCGGCGATATCGTCACTGGCCAGAAAATCCTCCAGGCCGCCGCAAAAACCCTGAAACGCACGCACCTCGAACTCGGCGGCAAGGCCCCGGTGATCGTCTGCAACGATGCCGATCTCAAAGCCGTGGTCGAAGGCGTGCGCACTTATGGCTATTACAACGCCGGGCAGGATTGCACCGCGGCCTGCCGGATCTACGCCCAGGCCGGGATTCACGACAAGTTGGTGGCCGAACTCGGCGCGGCGGTCAGCAGCCTGCGCTTCGCCGGCAAACGCGACGCCGACAACGAAATCGGCCCACTGATCAGCACCCGCCAGCGTGACCGCGTGGCCAGTTTCGTCGAGCGCGCCCTCGGCCAGCCGCACATCGAACGGGTGACCGGTGCGGCGGTGCATTCCGGCGCCGGGTTCTTCTATCAGCCAACCCTGCTGGCCGGTTGCAAACAGAGCGATGAAATCGTCCAGCGCGAAGTGTTCGGCCCGGTGGTGACCGTGACCCGCTTCGACGAATTGGCGCAAGCGGTGGACTGGGCCAACGACTCGGAATACGGCCTCGCCTCGTCGGTCTGGACACAGAACCTGGACAAGGCGATGCAGGTCGCCGCACGCCTGCAATACGGCTGCACCTGGATCAACAGCCATTTCATGCTGGTCAGCGAAATGCCCCACGGCGGGCTGAAACGCTCCGGTTACGGCAAAGACTTATCCAGCGATTCGCTGCAGGACTACAGCGTGGTGCGGCACATCATGGCCCGCCACGGCCAGCATCTCTGACTACGCTAATAACAAGCCGCTGACGGCATGCTCCACCGCGTTCACAACTGCCCCGACCATAATTTAAAGAAGAGGGTTCACCATGTTCGTGCACAAGACCGCACTGCTCAGTGCAATCACCACGGCCCTGCTGGCCAGCGCCAGCCTGCAGGCCGCCGAGCCGCTGAAAGCCGTCGGCGCCGGCGAAGGCCAGCTGGATATCGTCGCCTGGCCCGGCTACATCGAACGCGGTGAAAGCGACAAGGCCTACGACTGGGTGACCGGTTTCGAGAAGGAAACCGGCTGCAAGGTCAATGTGAAAACCGCCGCCACCTCTGACGAAATGGTCAGCCTGATGGCCAAGGGCGGTTACGACCTGGTGACCGCGTCGGGCGATGCCTCGCTGCGGTTGATCGTCGGCAAGCGTGTGCAACCGATCAACACCGCGTTGATCCCGAACTGGAAATCCCTCGATCCACGTCTGAAAGACGCGCCGTGGTACGTGGTCAACAAACAGACCTACGGCACCCCGTACCAGTGGGGCCCGAACGTGTTGATGTACAACACCAACGTGTTCAAGACCGCCCCGACCAGCTGGAACGTGGTGTTCGAGGAACAGAACCTGCCGGACGGCAAGCCGAACAAGGGTCGCGTGCAAGCCTACGACGGCCCGATCTACATCGCCGACGCGGCGCTCTATCTGAAATCCACCAAGCCTGAGCTGGGGATCAAGGATCCGTATCAACTCACCGAAGATCAGTACAAAGCCGTGCTGGAACTGTTGCGCGCGCAGCAGAAGCTGATCCACCGCTACTGGCACGACACCACGGTGCAAATGAGCGACTTCAAGAACGAAGGCGTGGTCGCATCCAGCGCCTGGCCGTATCAGGTCAACGGGTTGATCAACGACAAACAGCCAATCGCCTCGACCGTGCCGAAAGAAGGCGCCACCGGTTGGGCCGACACCACCATGCTGCACGCTGAGGCCAAGCACCCGAACTGCGCGTACAAGTGGATGGACTGGTCGCTGCAGCCGAAAGTCCAGGGTGATGTTGCGGCGTGGTTCGGCTCGTTGCCGGCGGTTCCGGCGGCGTGTCAGGGCAGTGAGTTGCTCGGGGCCGAGGGCTGCAAGACCAACGGGTTTGATCAGTTCGACAAGATCGCCTTCTGGAAAACACCGCAGGCTGAGGGTGGGAAGTTTGTGCCTTACAGCCGGTGGACGCAGGACTACATTGCGATTATGGGCGGTAGGTAACTCTCCATAACAACGCGGTCTGCCCCCTTTCCCCCTCGCCCCCCTTGGGGGAGAGGGTTGGGCGGGCGGCGTGCCGATGAGGGGGTGGCTTTTGACTTTGCTTTTGAAATTGGAGCAATGGCTGAAATAGCTGCCCTCACCCCCCGCCCTCTCCCGGAGGGAGAGGGAGCTAAAAGCAGATCGCGGCGTATCGACCAGATGAGTTAGCCACAAAGCCATCGCATACACCGCCAAACGATCCAGTTTTTTCAGAAGTCCAGGCAGGGCCGCTGCGACGGCCCTCGCCTTTTTGGAGCACCGCATCATGACGCTTGCAGTCCAGTTCACCAACGTTTCCCGGCAGTTCGGCGAGGTGAAGGCCGTTGACCGGGTTTCCATCGATATCCAGGACGGCGAGTTCTTTTCCATGCTCGGCCCTTCCGGTTCGGGCAAGACCACGTGCCTGCGCCTGATCGCCGGGTTCGAACAACCGAGCGCTGGCTCGATCCGCATTCACGGCGCCGAAGCCGCCGGCTTGCCGCCCTATCAACGCGACGTAAACACCGTGTTTCAGGATTACGCGTTGTTCCCGCACATGAACGTGCTGGACAACGTCGCCTACGGTTTGAAAGTCAAAGGCGTGAACAAGAACGAGCGCCACAAACGCGCCGAAGAAGCGTTGGACATGGTCGCTCTCGGCGGCTACGGCGCACGCAAGCCGGTGCAGTTGTCCGGCGGTCAGCGCCAGCGTGTCGCCCTCGCCCGCGCGCTGGTCAATCGTCCGCGAGTGCTGTTGCTCGACGAACCGTTGGGCGCTCTCGATCTGAAGCTGCGCGAACAGATGCAGAGCGAACTGAAGAAGCTGCAACGCCAGCTCGGCATCACTTTCATCTTCGTCACCCACGACCAGACCGAAGCGCTGTCGATGTCCGACCGCGTGGCCGTGTTCAACAAAGGCCGCATCGAACAGGTCGACACCCCACGCAATCTGTACATGAAACCCACCACGACGTTCGTCGCCGAATTCGTCGGCACCTCGAACGTGATTCGCGGTGATCTGGCACGCCAGCTCAGCGGTCATCCGCAACCGTTTTCGATCCGTCCGGAACACGTGCGGTTCGCCGAGGGCCCGTTGGCCAGTCATGAAATCGAAGTCAGCGGTCTGCTGCATGACATCCAGTATCAGGGCAGCGCCACGCGCTATGAACTGACCCTGGAAAACGGCCAGACCCTGAGCATCAGCCAGGCCAACAATCAGTGGATCGACAGCAGCGCGCAGCACCAGACCGGTCAGCGAATCAGCGCTCGCTGGGCGCGGGAAGCGATGATTCCGTTGCACGACACCGTTGCGAGCGGAGTGTGACATGACCGCCCTCGCCCTCCCTCAATCGGCGCCGTTGCGCAGGTTTTCCAACCTGCTCTATCGCAAGCCGAACCTGTATCTGTCGATGCTGCTGGTGCCGCCGCTGCTGTGGTTCGGCGCGATCTACCTGGGCTCGCTGCTGGTGCTGTTGTGGCAAGGTTTCTACACCTTCGACGACTTCACCATGGCGGTCACCCCGGACCTGACCCTGGCCAATTTCGCCGCACTGTTTCAGCCGTCGAACTTCGACATCATTCTGCGCACCCTGAGCATGGCGGTCGTGGTGTCGATCGCGAGCGCCATCGTCGCGTTCCCGATCGCCTACTACATGGCGCGCTACACCACCGGCAAGACCAAGGCGTTTTTCTACATCGCGGTGATGATGCCGATGTGGGCCAGTTATATCGTCAAGGCCTACGCCTGGACGCTGCTGCTGGCCAAGGGCGGCGTGGCGCAGTGGTTTGTGCAGCACCTGGGGCTGGAGCCGGTTCTGCAGTTCATTCTGGGGATTCCCGGAGTCGGCGGCAGCACCTTGTCGACCTCGCATCTGGGGCGGTTCATGGTGTTCGTCTACATCTGGCTGCCGTTCATGATCCTGCCGATCCAGGCCTCGCTGGAACGCTTGCCGCCGTCGTTGCTGCAAGCCTCCGCCGACCTCGGGGCCAAGCCACGCCAGACCTTCATGCAGGTGATTCTGCCGCTGTCGGTGCCGGGCATCGCGGCCGGCTCGATCTTCACGTTCTCGCTGACGTTGGGCGACTTCATCGTGCCGCAACTGGTGGGCCCGCCGGGCTACTTCGTCGGCAGCATGGTCTACGCGCAGCAAGGCGCGATCGGCAACATGCCGATGGCTGCGGCATTCACGCTGGTGCCCATCGTGCTGATCGCCATCTACCTGTCCATCGTCAAACGACTGGGGGCCTTCGATGCACTCTGAGAAAGCCTCTTTAGGCCTGAAAATCGCAGCCTGGGGCGGGCTGGTGTTTCTGCACTTCCCGATCCTGATCATCTTCCTCTACGCCTTCAACACCGAAGACGCAGCGTTCAGCTTTCCACCGAAGGGCTTCACGCTGCACTGGTTCAGCGTGGCGTTTTCCCGGCCGGACGTGCTGGAAGCGATCAAGCTGTCGCTGCAGATCGCGGCCATTGCCACGCTGATTGCGATGGTGCTCGGTACGCTGGCTTCAGCGGCGCTTTACCGCCGGGACTTTTTCGGCAAACAGGGCATTTCGCTGATGCTGATCCTGCCGATTGCGCTGCCGGGAATCATCACCGGGATCGCACTGCTGGCGACTTTCAAGACGCTGGGGATCGAGCCGGGGATGTTCACCATCATCGTCGGCCACGCGACCTTCTGCGTGGTGATCGTCTACAACAACGTCATCGCCCGTTTGCGCCGTACCTCCCACAGCCTGATCGAGGCGTCGATGGATCTTGGCGCCGACGGCTGGCAGACCTTCCGCTACATCATCCTGCCGAACCTCGGTTCGGCTTTGCTCGCAGGCGGCATGCTCGCGTTTGCGCTGTCGTTCGATGAAATCATCGTCACCACCTTCACCGCCGGCCATGAACGCACCTTGCCGCTGTGGTTGCTCAACCAGTTGAGCCGCCCACGGGACGTGCCCGTGACCAACGTCGTGGCGATGCTCGTGATGCTGGTGACCATGCTGCCGATCCTCGGCGCCTACTACCTGACCCGGGGTGGCGAGAGCGTGGCCGGCAGCGGCGGCAAATGATTTCCCTGACCTTTCCCATCGTGAATTTGCAGTAGAAAGAGGACAACAACATGCAAACCAAACTCTTGATCAACGGCCACCTGGTCAACGGCGAAGGCCCGGCGCAACCGGTGCTCAACCCGGCTCGCGGTGAAGTGCTGGTGGAAATCAACGAGGCCACCGAAGCCCAGGTCGATGCCGCCGTGCGCGCCGCCGACAGTGCCTTCGCCGAATGGTCGCAGACCACGCCGAAGGATCGTTCGCTGTTGCTGCTCAAACTCGCCGACGCCATCGAAGCCCACGGCGAAGAACTGGCGAAACTGGAATCGGACAACTGCGGCAAGCCCTACAGCGCTGCGCTGAACGACGAGATTCCGGCGATTGCCGACGTGTTCCGTTTCTTCGCCGGCGCCAGCCGTTGCATGAGCGGTTCGGCCGG
This sequence comes from Pseudomonas sp. MWU12-3088, assembly GCF_023242405.1. NCBI lineage: Bacteria > Pseudomonadati > Pseudomonadota > Gammaproteobacteria > Pseudomonadales > Pseudomonadaceae > Pseudomonas > Pseudomonas sp. MWU12-3088. The sequence goes on along the minus strand of NZ_JALJEA010000015.1, from coordinate 117,056 downwards.
CGGCGAATACCTGCCCGGCCACACGTCGATGATCCGCCGCGACCCGGTGGGCGTGATCGCTTCCATCGCGCCGTGGAACTACCCGCTGATGATGGTCGCCTGGAAAATCGCCCCGGCCCTCGCCGCCGGTAATACCGTGGTGCTCAAGCCGTCGGAACAAACCCCGCTGACCGCGTTGCGTCTGGCCGAACTGGCGTCGGAGATTTTCCCGGCCGGTGTACTCAATCTGGTGTTCGGGCGTGGGCCGAGCGTGGGCAGTCCGCTGGTGACCCATCCGAAAGTGCGCATGGTGTCGCTGACCGGCTCCATCGCCACCGGTTCGAACATCATTTCCAGCACCGCCGACAGCGTCAAACGTATGCACATGGAACTGGGCGGCAAGGCCCCGGTGATCATCTTCGACGACGCCGACATCGATGCAGCGGTTGAAGGCATCCGTACCTTCGGCTTCTACAACGCCGGTCAGGACTGCACCGCCGCGTGCCGGATCTACGCCCAGCAAGGCATCTACGACAAGTTCGTCGAGAAGCTCGGCGCGGCGGTCAGCAGCATCAAGTACGGCATGCAGGATGATCCGTCGACCGAACTCGGGCCGCTGATCACCGCCCAGCATCGCGACCGCGTGGCCGGGTTTGTCGAGCGCGCCGTGGCGCAATCGCACATCCGTTTGATCACCGGCGGCAAGGCTGTGGACGGCAATGGCTTCTTCTTCGAACCGACCGTGCTGGCCGACGCCCAGCAGGATGACGAAATCGTCCGTCGCGAAGTGTTCGGGCCAGTGGTGTCGGTGACCAAGTTCACCGATGAAGCCCAGGCGCTGGAGTGGGCCAACGATTCGGACTACGGCCTGGCGTCCTCGGTATGGACGGCGGATGTAGGACGCGCCCATCGACTGTCCGCGCGGTTGCAGTACGGCTGCACCTGGGTGAATACGCACTTCATGCTCGTCAGCGAAATGCCCCATGGCGGTCAGAAACTGTCCGGCTACGGCAAGGACATGTCCATGTACGGGCTGGAGGACTACACCACGGTTCGGCATGTGATGTTCAAGCACTAAAAGCATCCCCCGGCTTCAAGGCAGAAACCGGTCATCCGCACTACCAGGCGTTCAAAACAATAACTACCGATCCGGGCGGCGCTCATCAAGCCCCGCCACGGCTTCGGCCATCCGAAATCTGCCGATTTCACGGAGCAAACAAACATGAGTGCATCACCCGATCTCTCAGCCGCCGTTGCCGACAGCGATGCCGAACAACTGCGCCAACTGGGCTACACCTCCAACTTCAACCGCAGCATGAGCCTGTGGGAAAACTTCGCGCTGGGCTTCACCTATCTGTCACCGGTCGTAGGGGTTTATACCCTGTTCGGCCTGTGTCTGGCCGCCGGCGGGCCACCGATGTTCTGGGCCTACTTGCTGGTCGGCTGCGGGCAACTGCTGGTGTGCCTGATCTTCGGCGAAGTGGTTTCGCAGTTCCCGATTTCCGGCGGCGTTTATCCTTGGGCGCGGCGTCTGGTGGGCAAGAAATGGGCGTGGATGGTCGGCTGGATCTACTCCATCGCCCTGTGCGTGACCATCGCCGCCGTGGCGGTCGGCGCCGGCCCTTACCTCGCGGCCATGCTGGGTTTTGAGCCGAGCAATAACACCAACATCGTCATCGCCCTGGTGCTGACGCTGTTCGCCACACTGGTCAACCTCAGCGGCACCAAAGTGCTGGCGCGGATCGCCATGTTCGGTTTCCTCTGCGAACTGGTGGGCGCGGTGATCGTTGGCGTGTACCTGCTGATTTTCGAGCGTCACCAGCCGATCAGCGTGCTGTTCAACACTTTCGATATCAGCGTCGACGGCTCCTACCTGCCGGCGTTCCTCACCGCGTCGCTGGCGGGGATGTTCCTCTACTACGGCTTCGAGGCCTGCGGTGACGTCGCCGAAGAAACCCCGAACCCGAGCAAGAAAATCCCGGTGGCCATGCGCATGACCATCTACATCGGCGGTATCGCGGCGATGTTCGCTTGCCTCGCGCTGATCCTTGCCGTACCGGACATGCAAGCGGTGATCAACGGCACCGACAAGGACCCGGTCACCACCATCCTCAACAACGCCTTCGGCCCGGTCGGTTCAAAAGTGGTGATGGGCGTGGTGATGATTTCCTTCATCTCCTGCGTCATCAGCCTGCAGGCTGCGGCGAGTCGTCTGCTGTATTCCTACGCTCGCGATGAAATGGTCATCGGTAGCCGACTGCTGAAAAAGATTTCTCCTACGACCCAGGTTCCGGTTGCCGCGCTGTTCGTGTCCGGCGTCCTGCCCGGCCTGATCATCGCCCTCGGCTTCTTCCTGCAAGATGCCGTGGCCACCATCGTCAGCTTCGCCGCCATCGGCATCTACCTCGCGTTCCAGATGATCGTGCTGGCCGCCCTGTACGCCCGCAGCAAAGGCTGGAAACCCAGCGGCAAATTCACCCTCGGCGCCTGGGGCTGGCCGGTGAACATCGGCGCGCTGGTCTACGGCGTCGGCGCAATCATCAACATGGCCTGGCCACGCACGCCGGATGCGGCGTGGTACATCAACTACGCGATGGTGCTGAGCACGGTGATCGTGATTGGTCTGGGGCTGGTTTATATGTGGATTGGCAAGCCGTATGACCATGGGAAGGCGCCGGCTGGGGATGCCTGGAAGGTGAGTCGCTAAACACAATCGCCCCGGAGATTCAGATACTTCCGGGGCGACTTACGAATCCAAGCTACTTAAAAACGTACCTACAAATCAGGAAGGTGTAATCAACTCGACGGAGGGGAAGTAATTGCGGTAGCGCTTAGAGTCTCGTGTTAACAACGGTAGTTTTTTTACAGCTGCATGAGCACCAATGAAAAAGTCCGCCAACACGTTGTGTTTTCCTCCGCCTACCTTTCGATAACGAACGAACGCTTTACCAGCCAAAAAGAGCGCAGGTCGCGGGATTTCCTGCATGACCAAGCCGAGCTGATTAACTACCCCATCCAGAGCTTCAAACGTTGAAAACGTCTGGGATAACTCTGCATAGACGATCGGGTTAATGACCAACTCATGAATTAGCGACTGAGCGCGAAGTTGCTGGATAGACCAGTCGGCCCAAGCTGGGTCGTCCTCCAAAACGTCAATCAATACATTGGTATCAACCAACACCATTAATCATCACCCCGAAGCAACGCCATCAAATCATCGGTTCGCCATTTGATATCGGCTTTGCCACGAACAGCATCAAATCGATCCGGAATTTTTGCTTTGCCTGTATCGGGCTTCGCACTGTGCAGTACCACCTCTCCCTGCTCATTGACACTGAACTCAATCGCCGAGCCCGGCGTGAGATGCAAGGCATCACGGATTGGCTTGGGAATCGTCACTTGACCCTTACTCGTCATGGTTGTCGTCATGTCATGCTCCTTGAGTATTACTCGATACACCAACGTAATACTTGGTTTCGGGATCTGCAACCGCCGCTGATCGTAGGACTACTCCGACCGATTTAAAGGACGACAGCGCAGTGCTTTAAAGCGTTTTGCTCTGACGATAAACAGCTGCCATAGGTCGCAGTGCCCCGCCTGAAACAAGCCGTAACTGGAAACCGAATATTGGATCGTCGGGAAGAAACCTGAGGTTCGTTCCGTGGATTCGAATGAATATAGGAAAAATTGTGGCTAAGGGGCCTCCTCTCTGCAGAACATGCAAAAACAGGAAATTCCTACAGATGCTGCCTACGAGAAAGATCTTCAATTCCGACAACAAGCGTCGAGTAACCGGGCTTGGCACCATAAGCACCTGACCGATACGCTTCCTTTCGGCAGCGAAGTCAGCAGCCCGGTGTCGAAGCCGGAACAAAATCAAAATGGCGCAACCGCACTCATCCGAGTGGCGGCTCTATTCTCAATATTGGAGTCGACAAATGCCCAATCAAACTCAAAATTCCTCTAAAGATCATCCTTACTTCATCCCCACCGTATTCACCCGCCACAACCGCTTCCTCCACGCCCTCCTGCTTGATCATCAAGCCTGGTTCTGCGCTCAAGATCTGGGCCGCATGATGGGCCATCCCTTGACCCCACGTGTCACCCTGAAACTCGACCCCGACCAACGCCGCACCGTCCGGCTGCGCAAGTACGGCAAAGTTGTCGAAACGCCGATGGTCAGCGAATCCGGCATGTACACGTTACTCGTGCACCATTTCATCCCGGAAAACCGCAATCTGCGGCAATGGCTGAGCAATGAGGTGATTCCCATCCTGCGGGAAACCAGCTCAGCAACAGAGGAAAACTACCCGAGCCTGAGCTCGGTGCATTGGGCCGGAGTCACTGTGCCGCTGCTGCACTGGCAACAACAGGCGTGGGTGAAATGGCGGGACATGCCTGAGTTGATGCAGGCACAGCGTCCACGGTAAACCTCAAGAGTGAAAAAGGGGCGGACTTCACAGTCCGCCCCTTTGGTTTTTCACGTCAAAACCGCGAAACACTCCTCATCGCATCCACCAGATACCGCATCGCAATACGGTCGCTCTCCGACAACTCCCGGTAACGCTCCACCAGCTTCAGTTCGTCAGGACTGAGCCGGCGTCTTCGCCGGACGTTGGTGAGGCAGGGAAAGATGCCCAACATTTCGGTAATGCCTTGTCCTTTTGCCATGGACGTTGTCCTTTTCCAGTACGTCAGAATTTTTCCAAAACCGCATCGCCCTGCTCCCTCAAGCAGCGATTTGAGCCCTGCCGGTCGGGTGAGTCGTGACCGGCCATGCCCATAGAATAGAAATTAAATCGGCGCTGAAAAGCGGTTTTTAGAGTAATTAGTCGAAAAAAGCAGATATGCCCTGTAAATCAGAAAAGGCTGTGGGATAAGTAACCGTAACGTCTTGTTTCATTGAGACGCTGTCGCCGTGTAATCAATGAATTTTGCAAAATCAGCGAACGGATTAAGCTAGCGCGCATCTGTTACTAGTCCGTAGCGTTTGGCCGAAGGCTTGTCCGAACCGTAATTTCTGATCCAGTACGTGCCAGGAACGGCGCGGGATTGTCCACGACAGGTTGTATCTATGCACCGCAGGAATTTGCTCAAAGCGTCCATGGCCATTGCGGCTTATACCGGTCTTTCGGCCACGGGCCTGCTGGCCTCCCGCGCCTGGGCCGCCTCTGGCGGTGCCGCCGACGGTGAAGCCCAGGCCTTCGACTTCGAAACGCTGAAGCGCCAGGCCAAGCAACTGGCCGGCAGCGCGTATCAGGACACCAAGCAGGTGCTGCCGCCGACCCTGGCGACCATGACCCCGCAGAACTTCAACGCGATCCGCTACGACGGCGAACACTCGCTGTGGAAGGAGAACAAGGGTCAGCTCGACGTGCAGTTTTTCCACGTCGGCATGGGTTTCCGCCAGCCGGTGCGCATGTACAGCGTCGATCCCAAGACCCGCACGGCCCGCGAGGTGCATTTCCGCCCTCAGCTGTTCAACTATGAAAACACCTCGGTCGACACCCAGCAGCTCAAGGGCGACCTGGGTTTTGCCGGCTTCAAGCTGTTCAAGGCGCCGGAGCTGGATCGCCATGACGTGGTGTCGTTCCTCGGCGCCAGCTACTTCCGCGCGGTGGATGCCACTGGCCAATATGGCCTCTCCGCCCGTGGCCTGGCCGTCGACACCTACGCCAAGAAACGCGAAGAATTCCCTGACTTCACCAAGTTCTGGTTCGAGACTCCGGATCAGAACGCGACCCGCTTCGTGGTCTACGCCCTGCTCGACTCGCCGAGCGCGACCGGCGCCTATCGCTTCGACATCGATTGCCAGGCCGAACGTGTGGTGATGGAAGTCGACGCCCACATCAATGCCCGTACCGCCATCGAACAACTGGGCATCGCCCCGATGACCAGCATGTTCAGTTGCGGCACCCACGAGCGCCGGATGTGCGACACCATTCACCCGCAAATCCATGACTCGGATCGTCTGGCCATGTGGCGCGGCAACGGCGAGTGGATCTGCCGCCCGCTGAACAACCCGGCGACCCTGCAATTCAACGCTTTCGCCGACACCGACCCGAAAGGTTTCGGTCTGGTGCAGACCGACCACGAATTCGCCAATTATCAGGACACCGTCGACTGGTACAGCAAGCGCCCGAGCCTGTGGGTAGAACCTACGACCGCGTGGGGCGAAGGCTCTATCGATCTGCTGGAAATTCCTACAACCGGCGAAACCCTCGACAACATCGTTGCGTTCTGGACGCCGAAGAAACCGGTAGCGGCCGGTGATTCGCTGAACTATGGCTACAAGCTCTACTGGAGCGCACTGCCGCCAGTCGGCACGCCACTGGCGCGGGTGCATGCGACCCGTTCGGGCATGGGTGGATTCGTCGAAGGCTGGGCACCGGGCGAGCACTACCCGCCGGTCTGGGCCCGTCGTTTTGCCGTGGACTTCACCGGTGGCGGTCTGGATCGCCTGCCGCAGGGCACCGGGATCGAACCGGTGGTGACTTGCTCCAACGGCAAGGTGCAGGACTTCAGCGTGCTGGTGCTGGATGACATCAAGGGTTACCGGATCCTGTTCGACTGGTACCCGACCAACGACAGCGTCGATCCTGTGGAGCTACGCCTGTTCATCCGCACCAACGATCGCACGCTGAGCGAAACCTGGTTGTACCAGTACTTCCCGCCGGCACAGGACAAGCGCAAGTACCCTTGATGCGTTGAGCCGTCAGGCCAACGGGCAGTACAAGTGGATATCGAGGGGTTCCAGTTCAAACAGCTCGGGATCCGGTTGTTCCAGCAACCGGCAACCCTGGCGCTGGTAGAACTCCACGGTATTGCGCGATTCGGTCGCCGAGACGTACAACGCCTCGGCGCCGACCTCCCGACCATGCTCGCAAGCCAGGGCAAACAATCGCCCGCCCAATCCCTGCCCACGCCAGGCAAGGCTGATGTGCAGAAACTTCAACTGCCGCATCTTCAGGCCCTGATTGTGAATAACCCGGTTATCCACAACCACTGCCGCCACCAGAGTCTCGCCATCGAAAATCCCGTGTAACCACCCGCCGCTGCGCCAGCACTTTTCCAATACCCGCGCATTCTCCTCCGCCTCCCCTTCGGGCCAGCCGCGCATGTCAAAACGCGCCGGATACAGGATCAACTCACCGTTCTCCACGCGATAACATTCCTCAACCAGCTCACTGCGATCGATCAGCGCCAGCAGCGGCAAGTCCGATTCAGTCAGCGCTCGTTCGATCAACATTGCAGTCCATTCCCTTGCGATTCCGGACGGCAGACAAGAAAAACCCCGCCGGTTCAATGGCGGGTTTTATAGGCTGTGCGGCGGGTCGGAATCAATCCCGCAGATCAGACTCGTGAATCGGCTGATCCCGATGGGTCGCACGTTGATACTGCGCCGGCCACACCGCTTTGCGTCCGCCCAGATCATCATCGGCGTGCAATGGCCAGTAAGGGTCACGCAGCAGCTCGCGGGCGAGGAAGATGATGTCGGCCTGACAGGTCCGCAGGATGTGCTCGGCCTGGGCCGGTTCGGTAATCATTCCCACAGTGCCGGTGGCGATGCCTGACTCCTTCCGTACCCGTTCGGCGAAGCGCGTCTGATAACCCGGTCCCACCGGAATCTCCGCGTTCGCTGCGGTGCCACCCGACGATACGTCGATAAGATCCGCGCCGAGGGTTTTCAGGCGTCGCGCCAACTCCACGGTTTCATCGGGGTTCCAGCCATCTTCAACCCAATCGGTGGCCGACAGACGGACGAACACCGGCAGTTCTTCCGGCCACACCGCGCGTACCGCCTCGGTCACTTGCAACACCAGACGGATGCGGTTTTCGAACGAGCCGCCGTACTGGTCGCGGCGCTGATTACTCAATGGCGACAGAAACTGGTGCAGCAGATAACCGTGCGCCGCATGCACCTCCACCACACTGAAACCGGCGGTCAGCGCGCGTTTGGCCGCGGCCACGAAATCCTGAATGACTTGGGCGATCTGCCCCTCATCCAGCTGTTTCGGCTGGGTGTGTTGCGGGTCAAAGGCAATCGGTGAAGGCCCGACCGGGGTCCAGCCGCCGTCATCCGGTTTGACGCTGCCATGCTTGCCAATCCACGGCCGATGGGTGCTGGCCTTGCGCCCGGCGTGGGCCAGTTGAATGCCGGCCACTGCGCCCTGCGCGTTGATGAATCGGGTGATGCGTTGCAGCGGTGCGATCTGTTCGTCGTTCCACAGGCCCAGGTCTTCGGCGGTGATCCGCCCGTCGGCCGTGATCGCCGTGGCTTCGGTAAACACCAGGCCCGCGCCCCCCACGGCTCGGCTGCCGAGGTGCACCAGATGCCAGTCGTTGGCCAGGCCATCGACACTCGAGTACTGGCACATCGGCGACACGGCGATGCGGTTGGACAGGGTCAGTTGGCGAAGGGTAAAGGGTTCAAGCAGCAGACTCATGGGGCACCTCTCAAATCAGTGGGCAGGCTCCAGGGTTCTGTTTGAAAAGTCGACGAGTGACAGGAAAAAGGTGCAGCACCCGCCCCCGCGGGCAAAAAATTCGACAAGACGTCACAAGGCCAATCAAGCAGTGCTTAGAGCCTAGTCGACATCCGGGGATGAGGGAGGGTTCAGAAATGAAACAGCACAATTGAAGCGTCCTGCGCCCCTTCAGTTAAGGGGCGCGAAGTCCTTTAGCGCGGTTCGATGTGGGCAATCATCAACTGCACGGTTTCATTACCACGAAACTCGTTGAGATCGAGTTTGTAGGCCAGTTCGACCCATTTGATCGTCGGGTTCGGCCAGATATCGCGATCGATGCCGAAGGCGATGCCATCGAGCTTCACCGAACCGCATTCGGTTTTCAGCACCACTTTGAGGTGCCGCTCGCCGACTACCCGCTGCTCGACCAGCTGGAACACGCCGTGGAACAGCGGCTCCGGGAAATGCTGGCCCCAAGGCCCGGCGTGACGCAAAGCGCGGGCCAGTTCCAGATGAAACTCCTCGACTGCCAGCGTGCCGTCCGACAGCAGTCGCCCGGTCAGATCTTCTTCACGAAGTTGCCTACGCACTTCGGCGTCGAAGGCCTCGGCGAACAACGGAAAATTCTCCTGCGGCAAAGTCAAACCAGCCGCCATCGCGTGGCCGCCGTACTTGCTGATCAGGTCCGGATGCTGCGCTGCCACCACGCTCAACGCATCACGAATATGAAAGCCTTGCACCGAGCGCCCCGAGCCCTTGAGCAAGCCGTCGCCAGCATCGGCGAACGCGATGGTCGGGCGGAAATACCGCTCTTTCATCCGCGACGCCAGAATACCGATAACGCCCTGATGCCATTCCGGATCGAACAGGCACAACCCGAACGGCATCGACTCGACCGGCAAGTCCTTGAGCTGGGCCAGCGCCTCGCGCTGCATGCCCTGCTCAATGGATTTGCGGTCCTGGTTCATACCGTCCAGTTGCGCGGCCATTTCCCGGGCCAGCGCAGCGTCGTGGGTCAGCAGGCATTCGATGCCCAGGCTCATGTCATCCAGACGCCCCGCCGCGTTCAGGCGCGGGCCGACGATAAAACCAAGATCGGTTGAAGTGATGCGCGAAGCTTCACGCTTGGCCACTTCCAGAATCGCCTTGATCCCCGGCCGCGCACGCCCGGCGCGAATCCGCTCCAGGCCCTGGTGCACCAGAATCCGGTTGTTGGCATCCAGCGGCACCACGTCGGCAACGCTGCCCAGCGCCACCAGATCCAGCAGTTCGCCGATGTTCGGTTGTGGCTTGCTCTCGTACCAGCCGAGGCTGCGCAGACGCGCACGCAACGCCATCAAAACGTAGAAAATCACCCCGACCCCGGCCAGTGCCTTGCTCGGGAACTCGCAGCCGGGCTGGTTCGGATTCACCAGGGCATCAGCTTGCGGCAGTTCATCGCCGGGCAAGTGGTGGTCGGTGATCAAGACCTTCAGGCCGTGACGTTTCGCGGCCGCTACACCTTCAACGCTGGAAATACCGTTGTCGACGGTGATCAACAGTTGCGGCTCGCGGGTCATCGCGACTTCGACGATTTCCGGGGTCAGGCCGTAGCCATATTCAAAGCGGTTCGGCACCAGATAATCGACGTGCGCCGCGCCCAGCAGGCGCAAGCCAAGCACGCCCACGGTGCTGGCCGTCGCGCCGTCGGCGTCGAAGTCGCCGACGATCAGGATCCGTTGACGCTGCTCCAGCGCCGTCACCAGCAGGTCCACCGCCGCATCGATCCCCTTGAGCTGCTGGAACGGAATCAACCGTGCCAGGCTCTTGTCCAGCTCCGCCTCGGACTGCACGCCCCGCGCCGCGTACAGGCGGGTCAGCAGGGGTGGCAGTTCACCGAGAAACGGCAGAGTGGCGGGCAACGGGCGAGGATCGATACGCATGGGGTGACAGAAGCTTCTCTTGAATACGTGGGATTTTTCGGGAGTAACGCGGACTTAACCGCGCTCGCCTTGCAGCCAGGTGAGCTGGACTTCGTGCTGACCGCGATCATCGGTGACGAAGATCGTGCCTTCACTGATCATCACGTCCCACTTGATGACGCGGGGCATGTCCTGAGCCAGGGTTTCCAGCACTTCCTGAGGAACAGCGGCAATGTTGACGTTCTTCAGGTTTTTGATCGCCGGAATCACCTTGCCTTCCCAGACACGCAGGCTGCCGTAGGCCAGCAGGCTGGTGCGTTCGGTGCGACGGGAGCACCAGGTCAGGCGATCCGCATCAGGCTGGCCGACTTCGATCCAGTGCAGGACGCGGTCGTCCAGGCTCTTTTCCCACAGCGCAGGTTCATCCACGTCCGACAGACCACGACCGAACGACAGTTGCTCGTTGTACCAGAGCGCGTAGGCCAACAGGCGCACGGTCATGCGCTCTTCGGTTTCCGAAGGGTGACGGGCGATGGTCTGCTTCACGTTCTCGTAAACGCTGCGGTCGAGATCGGTGAGGTTCAGTTCGAATTTGTAGGTAGTGGACGGCTGGGCCATGAACGGGCTTCTTGATACGAGGAAAGTCGGCAAGTCTAACCGATGCTGTAGGCAATCCACGAATTGATGGCGATCAACCTTGCGCGACTGACAGCCGGCTATGTTAAAACGCTGTATCTGCTCAGCCTTGTCCTACAGGATTTCGCATGCCGTTCGCCAATAAACCGCTCAGCGGTCTGAAAGTCATCGAATTGGGTACCTTGATTGCCGGGCCGTTTGCCTCGCGCATCTGCGGCGAGTTCGGTGCCGAAGTGATCAAGATCGAATCGCCGGACGGCGGTGATCCGCTGCGCAAGTGGCGCAAATTGTATGAAGGTACCTCGTTGTGGTGGTTCGTCCAGGCTCGCAACAAAAAGTCCCTGACCCTGAACCTGAAACACCCCGACGGCCTGGCGATCCTGAAAAAACTGCTGGGTGAAGCCGACATCCTGATCGAGAACTTCCGCCCCGGTGTGCTGGAAAAACTCGGCCTGAGCTGGGAAACCCTGCACGCGCTGAACCCGAAGCTGGTGATGGTGCGCTTGTCCGGTTTCGGCCAGACCGGCCCGATGAAGGATCAGCCAGGTTTCGGTGCGGTCGGCGAATCCATGGGCGGCCTGCGCTACATCACCGGTTTCGAGGACCGCCCACCTGTGCGCACCGGGATTTCCATCGGCGACTCGATTGCAGCCTTGTGGGGCGTGATTGGCGCGTTGATGGCTTTGCGTCATCGCGAGGTCAACGGTGGACTCGGCCAGGTGGTCGATGTGGCCTTGTACGAAGCGATCTTCGCCATGATGGAAAGCATGGTGCCGGAGTTCGATGTTTTCGGATTCATTCGTGAGCGCACCGGCAACATCATGCCAGGCATCACGCCTTCGTCGATCCACACCAGTGCCGACGGCAAACACGTGCAGATCGGCGCCAACGGCGATGCGATCTTCAAGCGTTTCATGCTGATCATCGGTCGCGAGGATCTGGCGAACGACCCTGCACTGGCGAGCAATGACGGGCGCGACACCCGCCGTGACGAGTTGTACGGCGTGATCGATCGCTGGGTCAATTCGCTGCCGCTGCAAACCGTGCTGGATCTGCTGAACCAGGCCGACGTCCCGGCCAGCCGGATCTTCAGCGCCGAAGACATGTTCAACGATCCGCAATACCTGGCCCGGGAAATGTTCCTGCACGCCAAACTGCCGGACGGCAAACCCTTCAAGATGCCGGGCATCGTGCCGAAACTCTCTGAGACACCCGGCACGTCCGAATGGGTCGGACCGCAGCTCGGTGAACACAATGCGCAGGTACTCCACGATCTTGGCTACGACGAGAAGCAGATCGCCCGGCTGCGCGAAGACGGAGCCATCTGAGCTGAAACGCCGACAGGCCTCAGCCTCCAACCGCGCCCGCCACTGGTGGACGTGGCGGCTGTTCGGCCTGCTTTTTCTGATGGTCTTGCCAGCATGGGCGCAGGCTAAACCGACGCTGATCTGGCTGCTGCGTGACCTGCCGCCGCTGACCATTCTCGAAGGCCCGAAAAAGGGTCAGGGCGTCATCGATCAACTGATGCCGATGCTGATAGCCGGCATGCCGCAATACGAACACACCCTGATGCGGGTCAACCGCGCCCGGGGCCTCCAGATGCTCCATGAACACCCGTTTGCCTGCGATCCGTCGCTGCTCTGGAACAGGGAGCGGGCACAGTGGATCGCGTTCTCCATCCCGGCTTTCCGCGCAGTCAGTAATGGTCTGGTGGTTCGTCGCAAAGATCGCGAAATGCTGGAGCCTTTTCTGGTCGAGGGGCAGGTCGATCTGTCGGCGTACCTGGCCAACGGCGAGAGAAAAGTCGGGGTGGTGGCCGAGCGAAGTTATGGCGAATACGTCGACACGCTGCTGCGTCAGGCACCCAGTGGCTCGCTGACGCCGCACTATGGCAACGATGCCCTTAGCAGCCTTCTGTCGATGCAGCGACTGGGTCGGCTGCAAGCAGTGCTGGGTTACTGGCCGGAAATCCGCTACCAGGCGCGTCAGGTTCAGATCGCTGAAGACGAGCTGGAGTTCTTCCCCGTTCACGGTGCGGACAAGTACATCTCGAGCCATGTCGGCTGCACCGATACCACCCAGGGTCGCCAGGCGATCCGCGAAATCGATCAACTGCTGCGCACCCTGCCCCACGAACACTTGAACCAGCTCTACGCCCAGTGGCTCGACCCTGAAATGCGTCCGGACTACCTGGAGCAGGCACGGATTTTCTTCCAGCAGCAGGCCGCGCAGTAAATCCCGGACAAAAGAAACCCCGAGAAGTGGGGAGACGACTCGGGGTTAAACGTGGTCTGTATCAAAGACCCGTAGCAGCAAGCGACAAGCACCGGAGCACAATGCTTGATCCTGCTGTTATGGGGTCTGACTGACCTGGATGCAGGAAGGTTCCCACAAAAGTCCCATCAGTTTCAGAGCAGCGGGCGCTTGTCGCGGGCAACGTTGCGCAATGCAGCAATCACACACGGCTCCAGCCGGCCTTCGGCGATCAGGATGTCGCGATGCAAGCCATCGACCACATCCGTCAGTTGGCGCTTGTCGCTCAACTGCGCCCGATTGAATTCGCGTTCCACCACAATGGCGCCACTGCCGTTCTTCAGTGTCACCAGGCATTCGCCCTGCAGACCGCGAGGGGTCAGCGTTACCTGATACGGGCTCAGAGCCTCACCGAGCAATAGACTGATACTTTCCATCTCGATCTCCACTCAATAGTCCGAAAACACAGTGCCTGGGGCGTGTCCACAGTAAATGACCACCGGCCCGAGAAGAAAGTTCTGCATATCGGCGGCCTCTGCGGGAGAGTCACCGACCTGTCGGAGCATGCATGGAGAAGATGACAGAAAAATAACCGATGGCTTCAGGCGCTGACCGAGCGTCGGGGCGACGACAGATAGCGATCGAGCAGATTGCGCATCAGCACCGCCGAAACCGGCGTATACAGTCTGCCCAGGAGCTCTACCCCGCTCTCCTCCAGTAAAGATTCCAGGTCGGCCAGTACGCTGGGAGCGACCACCCCCAGCAGAATCAACGATCGGGCATCCCGTCGGGCAACCAGATGGTTGATCAGTGCCAGCCCCTCACCACTTTTGAGCTGCGGATTGCAAATGGCGATATCGACAGCCCCCCGACGATCCAGCGAGCGCTTTGCCGCGCCCAGCGAAGGCGCGGTCAACACGTCGTAGATTCCAATGGCGTTGAGCATCTGGTGCAATGCCATCAACTGAAACGGGTCGGGTTCGAGAAGCAGGATTTTGAGCGAGCGCATTGGACGACCTCTTGCACGACAATCGCGGTTTCTCGCCGCAGTGGCTTGTCACTCTAGGGCAGTCGTCCTAAGCCTCCCATCAGAAAAGTAGCCAGGTTTTATAGGACATTTCCTATCTTCAACGCAGACATCGACACCCGCTATCGGTCTGCCTCTGAATGATGTCCGTCCAGCCCCCCAGCAAGCCGCGCAGCGCCCCATCGGCACCGTAAAAAGGCACCGTCCACTGATAGACCTGCCGAGAACCGCCCTTGAACATCAGATGCCGTCTGCTGAAGCGCGTCTTGCGGGTGCGCAGCTGCACCATGAACTCATCATGAAGCATCAATGCGGTGGCTTGCGGAAGCACGTCGAGCTCACACAGCGTCCGCCCCTGCACCTGCTCAAGACGCACGCCGAGCGCCTCTTCATAACTGCGATTGCACATGATAAGGCGCCCCTGAAGGTCACGCACGAACACCGGGTCCGGCATGGCATCGATCAACGCATGCTGAAAAGCCAGTTGATCGCCCAGATCTTTCTCTACCTCACGTCGCTGCTTTATCTCGACTGCGAGCCGGCGGCTCCATAGCAGCAAAAACAGGCCGAACACTCCGAGCACGCCCATGCCCCAGCATCCCCACTCGAGCATTCGCGCCCCGAGCGAAGGAGACGGAGCGGGAGAAATGCCGTCCAGCCATTTCAGGCGCATGGCACGCAGTTCGGCTGCCGAGAAGGCTCCAAGGGCCTTGTTGAGAATACTCAGCAACTCAGGCAAGCCCTTGCGCACTGCCAGATGATCCGCCTCCCACTTGCCCTCCACCAGACCTCCGACCTTGAGCAGGCCCGATGGAAACAACTGCGCACCGATCTCGTTTTCGATCGTGGCGTAAGCCTCGCCACTCTCCACAACCGCCCGGGCCTCGGCGTAGGTCTTGACCGAGCGTATCTCGATCAGCGGATGGTCGCGTCGGATACTTTCCTCCAGTGCATGCCTGGCCGGCAGCACAAGAACCCGCTTGTCCAACTCTTCAAGCGACTGCACCGCCGGCTCACCTGCACGCCCGACGAACACCCAGCCTGCACCACCGAAGGCATGGCTGAAATCGAGAAACTGCTTGCGCTCCTCGTTCATCGCCAGCGTGGTACTGATGTCGGCGACGCCACTTTCGAGCCGCTCAAGCATGTGGTTGGTGGAGAACGACTCCTGATGCACGAACTGCAAACCGGTCATGGCGCTGATGTGCTTGAGCACATCGTTGTTCAGGCCGCTCCACTGACCGTGTTCGTCCTGAAACAGATACAAGGGATACTGCACCGAGGCGACTGTCACCCTGGGGTTTTCACGAATCCACTGTTGCTCTTGCGCGTCCAGCTCAATGGGCTGGATGTTCAACTCTGCACCTTCTGAATGCATCGTCAGATGGGCCGCCTCGGTCAATTGCAGAACCCCCGACAACCCCAATAAAAACAACCAGCTCAGCGCTGGCCTCCATCCTGAATAAAACCGCATTGCCACATCCTTCGTCATCGACTCGCCCGTCCTTCGTGGGCGAAACAGGCGCAGTGTGGCATGCAAAAACAAGAAAGCCCGTCAGGAGACGGGCTTCAAAATGTGACAGCTTTCAGGGCTTAAAGCGGCTTGCCGCGATTGCCATGCTGGCTGACAAAGGCTTGCACGGCTTTCAGCTCGTTTGCCAGAACGGTGCAGCGCTCTTCTCTCTCAAACAAATCAGAAAGGTGTGCAGGCAGTTCGAGAGCTTTTCCTACGCCGGCTTTCTCCACCGCGTCCGGGAACTTGACCGGATGCGCCGTACCCAGGATCACCATCGGGATGTCCAGGCTGCGACGGCATTCGCGAGCGGCTTTCACGCCGATGGCGGTGTGCGGATCCAGCACTTCACCGGTCTGCGCGTAGACTTCGGCGATGGTTTCGCAGGTTTGCGCGTCGTCCACGGCCAGCGAATCGAAGAGCTTGCGGGCTTCGGTCCAGCGTTCCTGTTCGACGCTGAAACCGCCACCCTGCTTGAACGAGTCCATCAGGCCGGCAATCGCCGCGCCGTTGCGACCGTGCAGGTCGAACAGCAGGCGTTCGAAGTTCGACGAAACCATGATGTCCATCGACGGCGACAGCGTGGCGTGCAGGGTTTCCTTGACGTACTGGTTGCCGCTCATGAAGCGGTGCAGGATGTCGTTGCGGTTGGTGGCGACGATCAACTGGTTGATCGGCAGGCCCATGTTGCGCGCCAGGTAGCCGGCGAAGATATCGCCGAAGTTGCCGGTCGGTACCGAGAACGACACCGAACGTGCCGGGCCGCCCAATTGCAGCGCAGCGTGGAAGTAGTAAACGATCTGGGCCATGATCCGCGCCCAGTTGATCGAGTTCACCGCCACCAGGCGCGTGCCCTTGAGGAAGCTCTGGTCGGCGAAGCTGGCCTTGACCATTTCCTGGCAGTCATCGAAGTTGCCTTCGATGGCGATGTTGTGGATGTTCTCTCCGAGGATGGTGGTCATCTGCCGACGCTGCACTTCGGACACACGGTTGTGCGGGTGCAGGATGAAAATGTCGACGTTTTCGCAGTGCTTGCAGCCTTCGATGGCGGCCGAACCGGTGTCACCGGAGGTGGCACCGACGATCACCACGCGCTCGCCGCGTTTTTCCAGCACATAGTCGAGCAGACGGCCAAGCAGTTGCAGGGCGAAGTCCTTGAACGCAAGGGTCGGGCCGTGGAACAGCTCCATGACCCATTCGTTGCCGTTGAGCTGGCGCAGCGGTGCCACGGCGCTGTGAGCAAACACACCGTAGGTTTCTTCAAGGATCCTTTTGAAATCGGCGTCCGGAATGCTGCCGGTGACGAACGGGCGCATGACGCGGAAAGCCAGCTCGTGATACGGCAGGCCGGCCCAGGAAGCAATTTCTTCCTGGGTGAAACGTGGCAGGTTTTCCGGGACGTACAGACCGCCGTCGGTGGCGAGACCGGCCAGCAGGACGTCTTCGAAATTCAGGGCCGGTGCCTGGCCGCGGGTACTGATGTAACGCATGACTGACTCCAATGGACAGTGTTCACAACACCGGGCCCGCAGACGGGCCCAGTGCAGGAGATCGGCTTAATTCAGGTGCTCGACACGGATCCGCACGACCGGACCGACCACGCCCGCCAGGGCCTCGAGGGCAGCGATCGCATCGTTGATGTGCTGTTCCAGCACGCGGTGGGTCAGCAGGATCATCGGCACCAGACCGTCGTGTTCCTCGACTTCCTTCTGCATGATCGACTCGATATTGATGCCGCGCTCCGAGAGGATGCTCGCCACCTGAGCGAGTACGCCCGGGTGGTCCTTGGCCTGGATGCGCAGGTAGTAGGCGCTTTCGCAGGCTTCGATCGGCAGGATCGGATGGGCCGACAGCGAGTCCGGCTGGAAGGCCAGGTGCGGCACGCGGTTTTCCGGATCGGAGGTCATGGCGCGAACCACGTCCACCAGGTCGGCAATCACCGACGAAGCGGTAGGTTCCATGCCGGCGCCGGCGCCGTAGAACAGGGTCGAACCGGCAGCGTCACCGTTGACCATTACCGCGTTCATCACGCCGTTGACGTTGGCGATCAGACGATCGGCCGGGATCAGCGTCGGGTGTACGCGCAGCTCGATACCGGCGGCGGTGCTGCGTGCCACGCCCAGGTGCTTGATGCGGTAACCCAGCGCTTCCGCGTAGTTCACGTCGGCGGTGGTCAGCTTGGTGATGCCTTCGGTATAGGCCTTGTCGAACTGCAGCGGAACACCGAACGCGATGGACGCCAGGATCGTCAGCTTGTGCGCTGCGTCGATGCCTTCGACGTCGAAGGTCGGATCGGCTTCGGCGTAACCCAGCGCCTGCGCCTCGGCCAGCACGTCTTCGAAGGTGCGACCCTTCTCGCGCATTTCGGTGAGGATGAAGTTGCCGGTGCCGTTGATGATCCCGGCCACCCAGTTGATACGGTTGGCAGACAGGCCTTCACGGATCGCCTTGATCACCGGAATGCCGCCGGCTACCGCCGCTTCGAACGCCACGATCACGCCTTTCTCGCGTGCCTTGGCGAAAATTTCATTACCGTGAACGGCAATCAGAGCCTTGTTCGCGGTGACCACATGCTTGCCATTCTCGATGGCCTTGAGTACCAGCTCGCGGGCAACGGTGTAGCCGCCCATCAGCTCTATGACGATGTCGATCTCAGGGTTCGTGGCCACTTCGAAGACATCGTTGGTAATCGCAATACCGGTCGTCTGGAACTGAGGCTTTGGCGTGCGCATGGCAATTTGTGCCACTTCGATTCCACGCCCGGCACGACGAGCAATTTCCTCGGCGTTGCGCTGAAGTACGTTGAAGGTTCCGCCACCTACGGTCCCTAACCCACAGATGCCTACTTTGACCGGTTTCACTGTGAACTCCCCATAAAACGGCCGACGCGAGGCCGGCCGTGAAAACAACCGCGCATTCGCGGCTCTCTAATGATGGCCCGGCCATGTTGCCGCCGGGCCACGCTCGTCACGCCTTGGCGCAACGATGCGAATTACTTCGCGCCCAGCGCCAGTTTGGCGACTTGTGGCGCAGGCTGGTAGCCCGGAATGACTTGTCCGTCAGCCAAAACGATGGCCGGCGTGCCGTTCACGCCGATCGACTGACCGAGGGCGAACTGTTTGGAAACCGGGTTCTCGCACTTGGCGGCCTTGATTTCCTTGCCATCGACCATTTTGTCCATGGCTGCTTTCTTGTCTTTCGAGCACCACACGGCTTGCAGTTGCTCGTCACCCGGCGAGCCCAGGCCCTGGCGCGGGAACGCCACGTAGCGCACTTCGATGCCGCGCTTGTTCAGCTCAGGCACTTCGGCGTGCAGCTTGTGGCAGTACGGGCACGTGGTGTCGGTGAACACGGTGATGTGCGACTTGGTCTCGCCCACGGCCGGGTAAACCACGGTCTCGGCGACCGGAATCCCGTTGATCAGTTTGGAAATGCCCAGACGTTCGGTCTTCTCGGTCAGATTGACCGGTTTGCCGTCCTTGAGCTGGAACATGTAGCCCTGAACGATGTACTGGCCGTCGGCGCTGGCGTAGAGCACGCGGCTGCCCTTGAGCTTGACTTCGTACAGGCCCGGCAGCGGGCTGGCGGTGATGGTGTCCACCGGAACGTCGAGCTGGAGGTTTTCCAGGCTCTGGCGGATGGCTTTGTCGGCCGCATCGTCGGCGACGGCAAAGGTGCTGACCAACGCAATGGCTGCGGCGGCGAAAATCTGGGTCAGACGCATGTGAACTCCTGAAGGCGGACAAATGGAACGATCAGAACGCCCGTGCCGGAACACCGGGTCATAACCGTCCATCGTGCAAACCGGCAAAGCCTACCACATAAGGCTCCCGTGGCCGAATGCGCCTGTCGCAAGGCAGAACGCTCAGCCACGCGGGTGATGTCTGGCGTGCAGATCCTGCAACCGCGCCCGGGCGACGTGCGTGTAGATCTGTGTGGTGGACAGGTCGCTGTGGCCCAGCAGCATCTGCACCACCCGCAAATCCGCGCCATGGTTGAGCAAGTGTGTGGCAAACGCGTGACGCAGCGTGTGGGGCGACAGCGATTTGCCGATTCCGGCAACCTTGGCCTGATGTTTGATGCGGTGCCAGAAGGTCTGGCGGGTCATCCGCTCGCCGCGCTGGCTGGGGAACAACACATCGCTGGGGCGCCCGCCCAGCAACTCGCCGCGACCGTCGCGCAGGTAGCGCTCGACCCAGACAATCGCTTCCTCGCCCATCGGCACCAGCCGCTCCTTGCTGCCCTTGCCCATCACCCGCAACACGCCCTGCCGCAGGTTGACCTGCTCCAGGGTCAGGCTGATCAGCTCGGTCACCCGCAACCCACAGGCGTAAAGGACTTCGAGCATGGCACGGTCGCGCTGGCCGATGGCTTCGCTCAGGTCTGGAGCCTTCAGCAGCGCTTCCACGTCGGCTTCTGACAGGGATTTGGGCAACGGCCTGCCCAGTTGCGGCATGTCGACACGCAAGGTCGGATCGACCGAGATCAGTTTTTCCCGCAGCAAATAGCGATAAAAGCCACGCACGCCCGAGAGAAATCTCGCGGTGGAACGGGGTTTGTAGTTCTGCTCCAGACGCCAGGCCAGGTGATCGAGGATCAACTCGCGCCCGGCATTGATCAGTTCGAGATTTTTCTCCTGCAGCCAGCCGTTGAACAGCGCCAGATCACTGCGGTAGGCATCACGGGTGTTGTCGGACAGGCCTTTCTCCAGCCACAGGGCATCGAGGAATTGGTCAATCAGCGGGTGGTCGATGGCAGGCATGGGCACTCTGGGCGCGCCGGCACTGGCACGGCACGCAAATAAACAGTGAACGGTTGAAAGGCTCGCTAGTCTTTCATAGCCCGCTATTTCAAGGAACAGGGAGCTTCAATGAACGAGCAGCAAATTCTCTTGGCCTTCGGCGGTATTGGTGCTGCCGCTCTGGGCTGTCAATGGCTGGCGTGGCGGCTGAAGTTGCCGGCGATTCTGTTTCTGCTGTTGACCGGCATTCTCGCCGGACCCGTGCTGGGCTGGCTCGACCCGCAGGAAATGTTTGGTCCGCTGCTGATGCCACTGGTGTCACTGGCAGTGGCGCTGATCCTGTTCGAGGGCAGCCTGACCCTGCATCTGTCGGAGTGGCGCGAGATCGGCAGCGTCGTGCATCGGCTGGTGACCCTCGGCGCGCTCTCGACCTGGACAGTCATTGCGGTGGCGACCCACTGGCTGCTGGGCTTCGACTGGCTGCTCGCCATCCTGTTCGGCAGCCTGACCCTGGTGACCGGCCCGACCGTGATCGTGCCGATGCTGCGCGTGGTAAGGCCGAAGGCTTCGATCGCCAACATCCTGCGCTGGGAAGGGATTGTGATCGACCCGATCGGTGCGCTGCTCGCGGTGGTGGTCTACAGCTTCATCATTGCCCGGACCGAAGGCCATGGCCTGGAACAGAGCCTGCTCACGTTCGGCGGGGTGATTGTCTGCGGCAGCGCGTTCGGCATCGCCGGTGGCTGGCTGCTCGGTACGATCATTCGGCGTCAATGGCTGCCGGAGTATTTGCACAATCTGGCATCGCTCGCCGCCGTGCTGGGGATATTCATCGCCGCCAACCAGACCCTGCACGAATCCGGGCTGCTGGCGGTGACGCTGATGGGCATGTGGCTGGCGAACATGAAGGGCGTGGATGTGCGGCACATTCTGCACTTCAAGGAAAACCTCAGCGTGCTGCTGATTTCCGGGTTGTTCATTCTGCTGGCGGCGCGGCTGGACCTGAACGCGCTGATCGGTCTCGGACCGCTGGTGCTGATTTTGTTACTGGTGATCCAGCTGATCGCCCGACCGCTGAACGTAGTCTTGAGTACCGCAGGTTCGAGCCTGAGTTGGCGTGAGCGTGCATTGTTGTGCTGGATCGCCCCGCGCGGGATCGTCGCGGCGGCAGTCTCGGCGATCTTTGCGATTCGCCTGGATGCTGCCGGCCATGAAGGCGCGCTGTTGCTGGTTCCGCTGACCTTCGCCGTGATCATCGGCACCGTCGTGCTGCAAAGTGCGACGGCCCGACCACTGGCGCGCCTGTTGAAGGTGGCGGAACCGGCACCCAGCGGTTTCCTCATCGTTGGTGCAAACGGCCCGGCGCGCCTGCTCGGCAAGTCGCTGCAACAACTGGGCAGCCGGGTGCTGCTCACCGATTCGAGCTGGGAAAACATTCGGGCGGCACGCATGGATGGTTTGCCGACCTACTTCGGTAATCCGGCCTCGCAGCACGCGGATGCGCATCTGGATCTGGTGGGGCTGGGACATTTGCTGGCGCTGTCACCGTCCGGCGAACTCAATACGCTGGCAGCCATGCGCTTTCGACATGACTTTGGCCATCAACGCCTGTTCGGACTGGCCAGCGGTCATGAAAGCCGCCGCAGCGACAAGCACCGCGCCAGCCTGGAACATCGCGGCAATCAACTGGGGAGCGAGGCGCTGACTTACGCCAGGCTGGCCAGCCAGTTGGGCCAGGGCGCCGATCTGTACAGCACGACGCTGACGGACGGGTTTGGCTGGGACGATTACCGGGCGCTGCATGGCAACCGCGCGACACTGCTGTTCATGCGCGATGACAGTGGCTGGGTGCATGTGGTGACGCCGGAGACCGTGCTGAAACCGGGGCCGGGGTGGACGTTGCTGGCGTTGATTCAGCCTGAGATCAGCGACGGCGCATAAATCCAATCGCGGCTCGGTGCTGGATCAGGCCGCGAAGCCCGGCAGCACGGGCACTGGCCGCTTGTCATCATCGATGGCAACGAAGCTGAACTGCCCGTGGATAGCCTTTTCGCGTCCGTCACAGCTCATGCTTTCAACGAACACTTCCACCTCGACCTTGAGGCTGGTGTTGCCGACCTTGATCACCCGCCCGACCAGCTCGACGATGGAACCTGCCGGGATCGCATGGTTGAAATCGATCCGGTCGGTGGAGACCGTCACCAGCGGCAGACGGCAGAAACGCGTGGCGGTGATGAAGGACACTTCATCCATCCAGGCCAGCGCGGTGCCGCCGAACAGGGTGTTGTGGTGATTGGTGGTCGGCGGGAAGACCGCCTTGGTCACGCGGGTCACCGAGAGTTCGGTGCGGCGTTCGATTTCTTGCTCGCGAGATGTCATGGGTACGGCCTGAAACAATGATGCTGTGGATAAATTGCGGACAACAAAAAAGCAGCCCGTAGGCTGCTTTTTTCTGCATCGGAAGCTGGACTTAAGCCAGTTTTTCCTTGATGCGAGCTGCTTTACCCGACAGGTCGCGCAGGTAGTACAGCTTGGCTTTACGTACGTCACCGCGACGTTTGACAGCCATGCTGTCGATCTGCGGGGAGTAGGTCTGGAAAGTACGTTCTACGCCAACACCGTTGGAGATTTTACGAACGGTGAACGCACTGTTCACGCCGCGGTTACGCTTGGCGATTACAACGCCTTCGAACGCTTGCAGACGGGAACGATCGCCTTCCTTCACTTTCACCTGAACGACAATGGTGTCGCCCGGGGCAAAGGCTGGGATCTCTTTGGTCATCTGCTCTGCTTCGAGTGCAAGGATGATTTTGTTGGTCATGCTGTGCTCCTAAGGTAAATCGTCGGATCTACCATCGATACGTTGTTAACTATCGTCCCGCTCGCGGATGTATTCCTCGAGCAGCTTCTTCTCTTCTCCAGAAAGCGAGCGGCTTTCCAGAAGATCGGCGCGTCGTTCATAGGTCCGACCAAGGGACTGCTGTAAACGCCAACGCCGGATGTGTGCGTGATTGCCACTTAGCAATACGTCGGGAACACGCTGATCCGCATACACCTCCGGTCGGGTGTAGTGCGGGCAATCCAGCAAACCATCCGTGAAGGAGTCTTCCTCCGCGGAGTCCGCATGCCCTAAAGCTCCGGGCAGCAGTCGTGTAACCGCATCTATCAGGACCATCGCCGGCAGCTCGCCGCCAGACAGGACATAGTCCCCAATCGACCACTCTTCATCGACATGAGCATCAATAAAACGCTCGTCAATGCCTTCATAGCGACCGGCAATCAGGATCAATGCATCCGATTTCGCCAGTTCGCGTACCGCCGACTGAGTCAGTTGACGGCCTTGGGGGGACAGGTAAATCACCTTCGCCGCCTCCCCGGCTGCTGCCTTGGCCTGAACCAGAGCATCTTCCAGGGGCTTGATCTTCATCACCATGCCCGGACCACCGCCAAACGGGCGATCGTCCACAGTGTGATGCCGATCCGTCGTGTAATCCCGCGGATTCCAACAGGTCAGCTGCAAGAGCCCCTGTTTGACCGCTCGACTGGTGATGCCGTAGTCGCCGATGGCGGAAAACATCTCGGGAAACAAACTGATCACTTCTACGCGCAAGTTAGCCACGCTTAGAAGTCCGCGTCCCAATCCACCTTCATCTCGCCCGCTGCGAGGTCGACTGCCAACACGCATTGCTCCGTATAGGGCAACAGGCGTTCGCGATCATCCAGGCTGCCAGCGCAAGGCTTGACTACCATTACATCATTGGCGCCGGTTTCCAGAAGATGATCGATTTTCCCGAGCAATTGCCCAAGTGTGTCGATGACCTTCAGACCTTCCAGCTGGTACCAGTAGTACTCGCCTTCGGTCAATTCAGCGAACAGGCTGCGCGGCACGCAGATCTCGTAACCGGCCAGAAGACGAGCTTCTTCACGATCATCAAGACCCTTGAGCTTTGCGACCAGGAACTTGTCGCTCCCGCGTCCACTGACCAGCTCGACCTGTTTGACATTGCCTTCGCGCTTGAGCGTCCAGGTTTTGTACTGCAACAGGTTTTCAGTCGGATCAGTAAAGGAATAAACCTTCACTTCGCCGCGAACGCCGTGAACAGAATAAATTTTGCCAATAACGATCAAATCATCGGCAACAGCAGGCGTCGCGTTCATATTGCTCAGGCCGCAGCCTTAGCCGATTCCTTCAGCAACTGAGCAACACGCTCAGAAGGCTGTGCACCAACGCTCAGCCAGTAGGCTACGCGCTCTTGGTTCACGGACAGACGAACTTCCTGACCACGGGCAACAGGGTTGAAGAAACCAACCTGTTCTTTGTGGGAACCGTCACGCGGGTTGCGGGAGTCGGTTACGGTCAGGTGGTAAAACGGGCGCTTTTTGGAGCCGCCAAGGGCAAGACGGATTGTTAGCATGTGAACATCGTTCCTGTAGTCGGTGCTGCAAATCTAAATGCACAGCGGGCATGGGTGCCCGAAAGGCCGCATATTCTAAGGAATATCCGGACTTTTGCAAATGACTTTTTCCGGCGCCTATGGCATGCCGTGCTGATTTGCGGTAGAGCCGTCAATGAAAACGGCCAGTCAGCTCCCGCCGAATGCGGGTTTGCTGTTGATCCCGCGTCCTTGCGGGGTCTGCGCCGGTACGACGACCGGCGCGGATTCTTTACATTTTCGGCATGCCGCCGCCGGGCAGCATTCCGCCCATGCCGCGCATCATTTTCGCCATTCCGCCCTTGGCGGAGAATTTCTTCATCATCTTCTGCATCTGCTTGTGCTGCTTGATCAAGCGACCGATGTCCTGCACCTGGGTGCCGGAACCCATGGCGATCCGGCGCTTGCGCGAACCGCTGATCAGCTCGGGGTCGCGGCGCTCGGCCGGGGTCATGGAGTTGATGATGGCTTCCATCTGCTTGAACTGCTTCTCTGCCGCACTCTGGGCATTGCCCATCTGCGACAGGTTGACGCCACCGATGCTCGGCAGCTTGTCCATGAGGCCGCCGAGGCCGCCCATGTTCTTCATCTGTTGCAGCTGATCGCGGAAGTCTTCGAGGTCGAAGCCCTTGCCCTTCTTCAGCTTCTTGGCCAGTTTGTCGGCCTTGTCCTTGTCGAGGGTCGCTTCGGCCTGTTCGATCAGGCTGAGCACGTCGCCCATGCCGAGGATCCGCGAGGCAATACGCTCAGGGTGGAACGGGTCGAGGGCTTCGGTCTTCTCGCCCATACCGATGAACTTGATCGGTTTGCCGGTAATGGCACGAACGGACAGCGCGGCACCGCCACGGGCGTCACCGTCGACCTTGGTCAGGATCACGCCGGTCAGCGGCAGTGCATCGCCGAAGGCCTTGGCCGTGTTGGCGGCGTCCTGACCGGTCATGGCGTCGACCACGAACAGGGTTTCGACCGGGTTGATCGCGGCGTGCAGCGCCTTGATCTCGCCCATCATCTCTTCGTCGATGTGCAGACGACCGGCGGTATCGACGATGACCACGTCGATGAATTTCAGTTTTGCTTCTTTAATAGCCGCGTTGGCGATGTCGACCGGCTTCTGGCTCAGATCGGACGGGAAGAACGTCACGCCGATATCATTGGCCAGGGTTTCCAGCTGTTTGATAGCGGCAGGACGATAGATGTCCGCCGACACGACCATGACCGACTTCTTCTTGCGCTCTTTAAGGAAGCGCGCCAGTTTGCCGGCGGTGGTGGTTTTACCCGCACCCTGCAGACCGGCCATCAGGATGACGGCAGGCGGCACGGCGCTCAGGTTCAAGTCTTCGTTGGCCGCGCCCATCAGGCTTTCGAGTTCGGCCTGGACGATCTTCACGAACGCCTGGCCCGGCGTCAGACTGCGCGACACCTCGGTGCCGACTGCACGTTCCTTGACCGAATTGACGAAGTCCTTGACCACCGGCAGGGCAACGTCGGCTTCGAGCAACGCCATGCGCACTTCGCGCAGGGTGTCTTTGATGTTGTCTTCGGTCAGTTTCGCCTTGCCGGTGACATGGCGCAGCGTCTGCGAGAGACGGTCGGTTAAGTTTTCAAACATTGCGCGATCCTTTCAGGCCCTGTGTAGACCGGGATAATGGCGGCCCGGACCGGAATCAACATGTACTCGGCGAGCCTGCGGCGTGGGCAGGTCGCGGATTATAGCGAAGACTGCGTCTGGCGGACACCTCGCTGTCAGCTTGCCGGTCTTTCGTGTGATGACCGTTCTATGCCAAACTCAGCGCCTTTCGGGCTTGCCTAACAGGATTTATGCTCCCCTTGTCACCGAGTTTGCTGACCACCCTCGCCGCCGCCCTTCTCTATGCCGCTGCGACCCTTTATCAGGGCACCCGCCTGGCCACTGGCGCCAAGGCCAACAAGCGCCTGCTGGTCACGCTTGGCGTGCTCGCCGTGCTGGCCCACAGTGCCAGCCTGCTGACTCACCTGCTGACGCCGATCGGGCTGGGCCTGGACTTCTTCAGTGCGTCGAGCCTGATTGCCGCAGCGGTCATCGCCCTGACCCTGCTGGCCTGCTCGCGGATCCCGGTGGAAAACCTGCTGGTCCTGCTGTTCCCGCTGGGGGCGATCACCGTGTCGCTGGCGCAGTTTGCGCCGACCGGCACCGTGCAGATCATCGACGAGGAGCCGGGCATTCTTGCGCACATCCTGCTATCGATCCTCGCCTACGGCATGTTCACCATCGCCGTGTTCCAGGCCTTGTTGCTGCTGGTGCAGGATCACCAGCTCAAGAACAAGCACCCGTCCGGGCTGATCAAGAACTTCCCGCCGCTGCAAACCATGGAAAGCCTGCTGTTCGGCTTCCTCTGGGCCGGCTGGACGCTGCTGTCGCTGTCGCTGATTTCCGGCTGGCTGTTCGTCGAGAACCTGTTTGCCCAGCACCTGGTGCACAAGACCCTGCTGGCCTGCCTGGCCTGGATCGTGTTCAGCGTGCTGTTGTGGGGCCGCAACCGCCTGGGCTGGCGTGGCCACAAAGCGATTCGCTGGACCCTCGCCGGTTTCTGTCTGCTGATGTTGGCGTATTTCGGCAGCAAACTGGTCCGTGAATACATCCTGCACATCTGACGGGCGGCATAAATGGACGGTTTGCCCATAGGGCCGATGCTCGCGGTATTTGTCCTGCTGATTCTCTGGTCGGGGCTATTTACCGCCATCGAAGTGGCGCAACAGCATCTGCTGGCACAACGCACCGCGTCGCGCGCCAGTGACAAACCACTGGCCAAGCTCAGCTTCCCGCTCGACAGCCTGATCCTGTGCAACACCCTGTGCCGCGCCCTCGCCGTGGTGCTTGCCACGCTGTTGGCGATTTTCCTTTGTGAAGAAAATGGTCCCTGGGCAGCCACCCTGGGTGCCGGCGCCGTCTTGCTGGTGTTTGCCGACTATTTCCCGCGCACCCTCGCCCAACGTTATCCGGATGCCGTGCTGTCATTCGGCAACACGTTGCTGGCAGTGCCGCTGAAAGTGATCTATCCGCTCGCATGGCTGCTGAGCAGCATCAGTGGATTGCTGCTACGTCCGCTGGTGCGCAAACCTCAGGTCGTGCAGCAGAGCGAAGACGATGTCCCCGCGGAGCGCCATGACGATCCGGAACACCCGTCTCGCCCGCACCCGGTTTCCGGCATCCATGCACTGGACAACATCACGGTCAACGACATCCTGGTGCCTCGCAGTGACGTCGACGGCATCAATCTCGACGATCCGATCGAAGAGATCATCGAGCAATTGCGCCACAACAAACGCACCCGCCTGCCGGTCTTCCACAGCGACATCAACCAGGTCGAGGCGGTCCTCAACACCCGGCAGGTCCGTCATTTGCTGGACGATCACAGCCTGACCCGCGAAGCCCTGCTGGCCGCCAGTTACGAGCCGTACTTCGTCCCGGAGAGCACACCGCTGCAACTGCAGCTACTGAATTTCCACAAGCAGCAGCGGCGCCTGGGCATGGTGGTGGACGAATACGGCGAAGTACTGGGAATCGTCACCCTGGAAGACATTCTCGAAGAGATCGTCGGCGAATTCGAAAGCGAACACAGCCTCGACAACCCGCACATCCATCCGCAGGCCGACGGGCGCATGGTGATCGACGGCGCGGCATCGATCCGCGAACTGAACAAATGCCTGGGCTGGCATCTGCCCAGCGACGGCCCGCGAACCCTGAATGGCCTGGTGACCGAAGCGCTGGAAACCATTCCGGAAAGCGCGGTGTGCCTGAAGATCGGGCGCTATCGCCTGGAGATCCTCGAAACCGAGGAAAACCGCGTGAGCAAAGTGCTCATCTGGCACACCAGCTCGGCACCGGCACTCACTCCCGTCCGCTAGCTCGCCCCTTGTTCAATCGTTAGCCACCTTCCTATAATCGCGGTGCTTACCCAAGCCCCGCCGAACCCCGTGCTTACCCCGCACCTGACAGGTTCCGGCCGGTTCATCGCCGCTTTCCGCATCACACCGACGACTGTTCCTACCTGAAACAGCGCTCGCGCCCTATCCCACATCCCCGGGTAGTCGACCATAATAATTCGCTCCAATGGAGCTCATGACTGTCAGGGATCACCGCATGACGACCAGTACCGCTTACAGCGACACCGCGCCGACCCAACCGGCCAACTCCGCCACCCGGGTGGCCACCGCGAGCTTCATCGGCACGGCCATCGAGTTCTACGATTTCTACGTCTATGCCACCGCCGCCGCACTGGTGATCGGTCCGGTGTTCTTTCCGCAGACATCCGGCACCGCGCAGATGCTCTCGGCCTTCCTCACCTTCGGTATCGCCTTCCTCGCCCGCCCGCTGGGTTCGGCGCTGTTCGGCCATTTCGGCGACCGGATCGGGCGCAAATCCACACTGGTGGCTTCGTTGCTGCTGATGGGTGTCTGCACCACGCTGATCGGCGTACTGCCGGGTTACGACAGCATCGGGGCGTGGGCACCGATCCTGCTATGCGTGCTGCGCTTCGGCCAGGGCCTGGGATTGGGTGGCGAATGGGGCGGCGCGGCACTGCTGGCGACCGAAAACGCACCAAAGGGCAAACGAGCCTGGTTCGGCATGTTCCCGCAGCTTGGTCCTTCGATCGGATTTCTGGCAGCCAACGGCCTGTTCCTGACCCTGGCCATGACGCTCAATGACGAACAGTTCCGCAGTTGGGGCTGGCGGATACCGTTCCTGCTCAGTGCGGTACTGGTGATGGTCGGGCTGTATGTGCGTCTCAAGCTGCACGAAACCCCAGTATTCGCCAACGCCATCGCCCGCCAGGAGCGGGTGAAAGTGCCGCTGGTCGAGCTGTTCAGCCAATACTGGGCGCCAACGTTGTTGGGTGCTGCCGCCATGGTGGTCTGCTACGCGTTGTTCTACATCTCTACGGTGTTTTCCCTGAGCTACGGCGTGTCGACGCTGGGCTACAGCCGCGAGACATTCCTCGGTCTGCTGTGCTTCGCCGTGCTGTTCATGGCAGCCGCCACGCCACTGTCAGCCTGGGCAAGTGACCGTTACGGGCGTAAACCAGTGCTGATCGTCGGCGGTGTGCTGGCGATTCTTTCCGGATTCCTGATGGAGCCGTTGCTGACTCAGGGCTCGACCTGGGGCGTGGCGCTGTTTCTGTGCATCGAGCTGTTCCTGATGGGCGTGACGTTCGCCCCGATGGGCGCGCTGCTGCCGGAACTGTTTCCGACACACGTGCGGTATACCGGTGCATCGGCGGCCTACAACCTCGGCGGCATCGTTGGAGCCTCGGCGGCGCCGTTCTTTGCGCAGAAACTGGTGGCGATGGGTGGTTTGAGTTACGTCGGCGGGTATGTATCGGGGGCGGCGGTGCTCAGCTTGATCGCCGTGCTGTGCCTGAAGGAAACGCGCCATAACGACCTGAATCAGGTGTCGTAAGCGAAATGATCGCTCCCGCGCGGGCGGGAGCGATCAGACAGCGAGATTACAGCTCTACAACGACCGCCTGGGAAGCACGGGTCGCCTTGGCACGAGCGGCCTCGATCGACTCGTCGCGGGCCAGTGCAACACCCATGCGGCGCTGGCCATTGACCTCAGGCTTGCCGAACAGGCGCAGCGCGGTATCCGGCTCGCTCAGCGCAGCGCCAAGATTGGCGAATGCGGTCTGGGTCGACTGGCCTTCCACCAGAATCACCGCCGATGCCGATGGACCGAACTGACGGATCAGCGGCACCGGTAAACCAAGGATTGCCCGGGCGTGCAGGGCGAACTGCGACAGATCCTGGGAAATCAGGGTCACCAGACCGGTGTCGTGCGGACGCGGCGAGACTTCGCTGAACCACACCTGATCACCCTTGATGAACAACTCGACGCCAAACAGGCCACGGCCACCCAACGCCTCGGTCACGGCTTTGGCAACGCGCTCGGACTCAGCCAGAGCAATCGGGCTCATGGCTTGTGGCTGCCAGGATTCCTGATAGTCGCCCTTTTCCTGACGGTGGCCGACCGGTGCACAGAACGTGGTGCCGCCGATATGACGCACGGTCAGCAGGGTGATTTCGTAGTCGAAATCGATGAAGCCTTCGATGATCACCCGGCCTTTACCGGCACGACCGCCCTCTTGTGCGTAGTCCCAGGCTTTCTGCACGTCATCGGCGCTGCGCAGCAGGCTCTGGCCCTTGCCTGACGAACTCATCACCGGTTTGACGACGCACGGGAAACCCAGGTCCTGAACAGCCTTGCTGTAGTCCTCGAAGGTGTCGGCGAAGTGGTATGGCGAAGTCGGCAGATCCAGCTCTTCGGCGGCCAGACGACGAATGCCCTCGCGGTTCATGGTCAGCTGAGCGGCGCGGGCGGTCGGTATCACGGTGAAACCTTCGGCTTCCAGCTCGACCAGGGTGGCGGTGGCGATGGCTTCGATTTCCGGCACGATGAAGTGCGGCTTCTCGGCTTCGATCACCGCACGCAGGGCGGCGCCGTCGAGCATGTTGATCACGTGGCTGCGATGGGCGACCTGCATGGCCGGCGCATTGGCGTAACGGTCAACGGCGATCACTTCAACGCCCAGGCGTTGCAGCTCGATCACCACTTCCTTGCCCAACTCACCACAGCCACACAGCAATACGCGGGTCGCGGTCGGCGACAATGGAGTTCCGATACGGGTCATCTCAGGTCCTCAAAGAAGCGGATCATCGAGGAAAGCAACGCCAGACGCGCTTTCCATGGGGAGAAAGCGCGGCATTTTACATGAACCTGAGGGTTTGGCTTCAGCCGGCGACAGCCTGTTTGCGTTCGCGCCAGGCCATGATCAGCCAGACCGCAGTCACACCGGCGAACTTCGAGGCCAGGGCGGTGATGATCACCGGCGGTGTCAGCAGGTCGATCATGCCGAAAAAGATGAAGGTATCAAGGGGAATGCTCAGCGCCGAACTGATCCACAGACGATCACGCAACGGACGCTTGGTGATGCTGAACACCAGCCAGTCGATGCACTCGGACACCGCGAACGCGGTGGCGCTGGCCAGCGCGATCGATGGATCGGAGGTGACATAGGACAGCACCAGCGCCGCCAGCATCGCCACAATCGCGCCATGGCCGAAACGGATCTGCACCATGTCGCGCAGCACGAACACCAGCCCGCCCCAGGCCGACCAGATGATGTCCAGATGCGGCGCGGTGGAGAAAGCGAAGTTGATCAGCACGACGCTGCTGATGTAGGCGATGAGGAAGAGCATGGGCGTGACCTGTCAATTTGGCGCACAGGTTACTGGACCCGAAGATCAAGAGCCACCCCCTCACCCCAGCCCTCTCCCCCATGGGGGGAGAGGGGGAAAGGGAGCAGATCGGGGGCTTTTCAAATCTTGAGTTCGACTCGGTATTTCAGGTCGATGTAGATCGGAAGAACAGCTCGGTCAGTCCCCTCTCCCTTCGGGAGAGGGCTAGGGTGAGGGCATTTTAAAGGTTGATTACGACTTCGAAGAAGGCAACATCCAAATCAAACCACTCGCCTTCGCCCGCTCATGGCACAACCCCAGTACCACCCGCCGTTCGTCGTTGGTCATCCGGCTCCAGCGGGTGATTTCCTCGACCGTGCGCTGGCAACCGGTGCAAATGTCATCCTCGTCCAGCGCGCAAATGCTCACGCACGGCGAGGCGACAGGTCTTTCCGGGGTTGTCATTCTTCCTGCTCGACCAGATCGCGCGCATAGCGCTGGGAGTTATGCACATAGTGCGCGGCGCTGGCTTCGAGCATCTTCTTCTGCGGCTCGGTCAGTTCACGCACGACCTTGCCCGGAGAGCCCATTACCAGCGAACCATCCGGGATATCCTTGCCTTCGCCGATCAGCGAATTGGCGCCGATGATGCAGTTCTTGCCGATCTTCGCGCCGTTGAGGATGACGGCGTTGATGCCGATCAGGCTGTAGTCGCCGACCGTGCAGCCGTGGAGCATGGCGTTGTGGCCGATGGTCACGCCGGTACCGATGGTCAGCGGATAACCCATGTCGGTGTGCATCACCGTGCCATCCTGCACGTTGCTGTTCTTGCCGATCAGGATCAGTTCGTTGTCGCCGCGCAACACGGCGTTGAACCAGACGTTGGCGCCCTCTTCCAGCTTGACCTTGCCCACCAGCACGGCGTTGGGGGCGACCCAGCTCTGCGGATGGGTTTCGACGCGGGCGTCGCCCAGGCGATATTTCATCTTGTTTTCCTCAGGGCTCACGATGGCTGACCATTCGAACGATGGCTTCAGGTATTGATAAAGCTTTTAGGCGGTCGATGCAGGCTGATTTTGGCGTCATAGAGCAGGTTGATCAACTCGACGATCATGATCGCCGTCAGCCCCCAGATCTTGTATTCGCCGTAACGATAGCTCGGCACGTACCAACTGCGGCCCTGATAGTCGATACGGTGGGTGTGTTCGCGCGGGTCCTTGCGGAAGAATTCCAGGGGCACGCTGAACACCGCAGCGATCTCGGCATCATTGGCCTGGTATTCGACAAAATCGGGAATCACCCCGACATACGGCGTGACCTTGATGCCATGCAGGGAAATCAGCGGGCTGAGCGGACCGATCACTTCGACCAGGCCGGGCGGCAGGCCGATTTCCTCTTCGGCCTCACGCAGCGCGGTGAAGATCAGGTCCGGGTCTTCCGGGTCGCGCCTGCCACCGGGAAAGGCGACTTCGCCACCGTGGGTCGAGAGCCCGCTGGCGCGCAGGGTGAGGACAAGCTCGGGTTCGTCACTGCGAGTAATCGGCACCAGGACGGCGGCCTCGGGGAAACGCGTGTCGGTCTCCAGCGTGCGCGGCGTGTGATTGCTTACCCGGTGCAGTAGCTCGTCCAGCATAAGTGTTCTCGATCTGTGCCTTGCCCTGCATCATGCACCAATCAATGCGACCGCCCAAGCCCTGAACAAGGGTCATGTCGCGAAACGACAACTTGCCGACTGACACCGCTGCACGCCAAGATAGGCGCAGCATTCAGGAACCCCAGCATGAAATTTTGCAGCCAGTGCGGCAACCCGGTGACCCAGCGCATTCCCGAAGGCGACTCGCGGCTGCGATTTGTCTGCGACAGCTGTCAGACCATTCACTACCAGAACCCCAATATCGTGGCCGGCTGTGTAGCGACCTGGGGCAGCAAAGTCCTGCTCTGCCGTCGTGCCATCGAACCACGCCTCGGTTACTGGACGCTGCCCGCCGGTTTCATGGAGAACGGCGAGACCATCGAGCAGGCCGCCATCCGCGAAACCGCCGAGGAGGCCTGCGCCCGGGTGCGCAACCTGAGCATCTACACCCTGATCGACGTGCCGCACATCAGTCAGGTGCATGTGTTCTTTCGCGCCGAGCTCGCAGACCTGGATTTTTCCGCCGGCCCCGAGAGTCTCGAAGTGCAACTGTTCGACGAAGCGCAGATTCCATGGGACGAGCTGGCTTTCCGCACGGTGGGCCGTACCTTAGAATGCTTCTTCGCTGACCGCCGCGCCGAGACTTACCCGGTTCGTTCGGAATCGATCCCGCCGCTCGCTCAACCGGCCATCACTTGATTTCAGCGCCAGCCGGCCGATAACCAGCGTGCGCAGCCCGCGACAGCGCCTGCATAAGATCTATAAATAAATTATCTGCATCACCTTCTGGGGAATCGTTTCAATGCGCTGGTTGCTTGCCCTGTTTTGCCTGTCGTTCGTCACCGTCTCCCAAGCGTCGTTCGTGACCACCGTGACGCCTTCGAACACCCCGCTCATCGAAAAAATACTGGTGCTCAAATCAGCTCATCAACTGCAGTTGATCGCCGACGGCAAACCGCTCAAGAGCTATCGCATTTCCCTGGGCAAGGGCGCGAAGAAAGGTCCGAAACTGATTGAAGGCGATAAACGCACACCCGAAGGTTTCTATTGGATCGACTGGCGCAAGACCAGCGACAAATTCAACCTGTCGATGCACATCTCCTACCCGAACATCAGCGACTCCGCCCGCGCCCGCCGTGAAGGCGTCGAGCCCGGCGGCATGATCATGATCCACGGCACGCCGGATTCCGCAGAGAACCCGGAAAACCTGTTCCACACCCTGGACTGGACCGACGGCTGCATCGCCATGCGCAACGTCGACATGCGCGAAGTCTGGAACCTGGTGCCGGACGGCACGATGATCGAAATCCGCCCCTGATTCTGTCACCAGGGCACCCGCTCTCTCCGGGCCGCGAAGCGGCCCTTTCCCCTGACCATTGGTCGCCCGCAAAAAATAAATGCAAAAGATCGCAGCCTGCGGCAACGCCTGAACGGTGATACCACTTTCACCCGCCGGAACTGCCGCAGACTGCGATCTTTTGCGTTTCAGCACCCACCTCTAATACCACTTGAAACCACCCGCCCTCAAACACCCGATTCCAAAGGACTACAGGCCTTTCCACTGCGTTGACATGGTATGCAAGTGGTATTAGTTTTTGCCGAAATAGCGAGCGACAACAAATCAATATCAGCTCCGGAAATGCCTGCATGAATGACCTACACGCCCTGCGCCCTGACGACTCCCAGCCGACGCCGCTGTACCTGCAACTGGCGCGCAACCTGGAAGCAGCGATTCATGCCGGCCAGTGGAAAGCCGAACAGGCGATGCCATCGGAGCGCAATCTCAGCGAGATGCTGGGGATTTCCCGGGTCACCGCCCGCAAGGCGCTGGAAGTCCTGCTCGATCAAGGTTTGATCCGCCGCCTGCAAGGTTCCGGCACTTTCATCACCCCACGCCTTGAACAACCACTGTCGCGCCTCTCGGGCTTCAGCGAAATGCTCCGCCTCAAGGGCTTCGTGCCCAGCTCGCAATGGCTGGAGCGGGAAATCACCCTGCCAACCCACGAAGAACTGATCCGCCTCGGCCTGTCGCCGAACGACAAGGTCGCGCGCATGAAACGCCTGCGCAAGGCCGACGACACCGTGATGGCCATCGAGATGAGCACCCTGCCCGCCTCGATCATGCCCAGGCCACAGGTGGTGGGCGACTCCCTCTACGAACACCTCGACAGCATCGGCAAACCGATCGTGCGCGCCTTGCAGCACATCCAGGCGATCAACGCCTCGGATGAGTTCGCCGCGCTGGTCGGCATCGCCCCCGGCACCGCGATGCTGCTGATGACCCGGGTCGGCTACCTGGAAGACAACACGCCGATCGAAGTCACCGACACCTATTGCCGCAACGACTACTACGACTTTGTTGCAGAGCTTCGCCGCTGATCAGCAGCCAGGCCAAACGAGAGAAGCGAAATGTCCGAAGACAACATCCTCACCGCTGACGGCTGGATTCGCGGCCGGCTGATCCACGAACACGGCAGAGTCGTGTCCATCGAAGGCGTGCCCTGCGATCCGGCGGACAACGACCTGCCTTACCTGCTGCCGGGTTTCATCGACCTGCACGTTCACGGCGGCGGCGGCAAGGACATCATGGAAGGCACCAGCGCCTTCGAGACCATCACCCGAACCCACGTGCGTTTCGGCACCACCTCGCTGCTGGCCACCACGATGACCGCGCCGAGTGCCGAGATTGCCAGCGTGCTTAAGGATGTCGGCGAATTCTGCGAACAGCGTCCGAAAGGTGCCGCCCGGGTCCTCGGCGTTCACCTCGAAGGTCCGTACATCAATCCCGGCAAACTCGGTGCCCAGCCGAACTTCGCCCACACCGCGTTGATGGCCGAGGTGGAAGAGTATCTGGCACTGGCGCCGATCCGGGTGATCACCATCGCCCCGGAAATCGCCGGTCACGACGGTTTGATTCGTGAACTGAGCCGCCGTGGCATCCGCATGCAGATCGGCCACACCCTCGGCAGTTACGAGGAAGGCGTCGCCGCTCTCGAAGCCGGCGCTACCAGTTTCACGCATTTGTACAACGCCATGAGCCCGCTGCATCACCGCGAACCGGGCATCGTTGGCGCGGCACTGGCCCACGCCAAGTTCGCTGAACTGATCCCGGACTTGCTGCACGTGCACCCCGGCGCAATCCGCGTGGCCCTGCGCTCGATTCCGTGCCTGTACTGCGTCACCGATTCGACCGCCGCCGCCGGCATGCCCGACGGCGAGTACAAGCTCGGCAGCCACACCGTCACCAAATGCCTGGGCGGCGTGCGCCTGCCGGACGGCACGCTGGCCGGGAGCACCCTGACCATGGATCAGGCCCTGCGCAATCTGGTGAAGATCGGTCTGCCGATTGCCGAGGCCTCGCAACGTCTTTCGCAATTCCCCGCCGACTATCTCGGCATCACCGAACGCGGGCGCCTGCAACCCGGCGCCTGGGCCGACTGCGTGCGGCTGGATCGCTCACTCACACTGACCGCCGTCATGGTCGAAGGAGAAGACATTGACTTCAAAAATGCTTGAGGAGGCGCTGTCCTCGTTCGAGGCCGTGCAAGCCCAACTGCAACAGCTCGATGGCTCGATGATCGAGATCGCCGGGCGCCTGCGCCGTCAGCCACCGCAAGTGGCGATGACCGTCGCCCGCGGCAGTTCCGATCATGCGGCCAGCTATTTTGCCTACCTGACGATGCAGCAACTGGGCATTCCGGTGGCGTCGCTGCCGATGTCGGTGGTCACCATGCAGCAGGCGCCGTTGAAGGTCAGCGGTCAGGTCGCGTTCGCGTTTTCCCAGTCGGGCCAGAGCCCGGATCTGGTCAACAGCCTGCGTCTGCTGCGCAAGCGCGGTGC
The DNA here is from genome assembly GCF_023242405.1 of Pseudomonas sp. MWU12-3088. Classification (NCBI taxonomy): domain Bacteria; kingdom Pseudomonadati; phylum Pseudomonadota; class Gammaproteobacteria; order Pseudomonadales; family Pseudomonadaceae; genus Pseudomonas; species Pseudomonas sp. MWU12-3088. The sequence continues at coordinate 79,420 of NZ_JALJEA010000015.1, read as the reverse complement.
CTTGAGCGTGTCGATGGTCAACGCCTCCGATTCGCCGCTGGAAGCCGCGTGCGAGTTCAGCCTGCCGTTGCTGGCCGGCACCGAAAGCAGCGTCGCCGCGACCAAGAGCTTTATCGCCACCCTCAGCGCCAGCGCCCGCCTGATCGCGCACTGGAAAGAAGACCGCGAATTGCTGGAGGCACACAACGCCCTGCCCGAAGGCTTGCGTAATGCCGCGCAACAGGACTGGAGCCCGGCCATCGACGCCCTGCGTGATTGCGAGCGTTTGATGGTGATCGGCCGTGGCGCCGGTTTTGCCATCGCCCAGGAAGCCGCGCTGAAATTCAAGGAAACCTCGGCGATCCAGGCCGAAGCCTTCAGCAGTGCCGAAGTGCGTCACGGCCCGATGGCCCTGATCGACGCCAACTACCCTTTGCTGGTGTTTGCCCCGCGCGGCGCCGAGCAGGCCGGCCTGCTGAGCCTTGCGGCGGAAATGCGTCAGCGTGGTGCTCGTGTGCTGCTGGCGGCGCCGGACGATGTGCTCGAACGCGACCTGACCCTGAGCCGGGCTGAACACCCGGCGCTCGACCCGATCCTGGCGATCCAGAGTTTCTACGTGATGGCCGCCAACCTGGCCGTGGCCCGTGGCATGGACCCGGATCAGCCGCGACACCTGAGCAAAGTCACCCGTACGCACTGAGTCCGAACCGAACGTTTTCCTGATGAGACCGAGCCATGCACAACAACAATAAAGAGCTGACTTTAAGCGCCCCGCTCAGCGGCCCGGTGCTCACGCTCGCCAAAGTTCCGGACGCGGTGTTCGCCAGCGGCGCGATGGGCGACGGCATTGCCATCGACCCGCTCAACGACACCCTGTACTCGCCCTGCGCCGGGGTGGTGATCCACGTCGCCCGCACCGGCCATGCGCTGACCGTGCGAGCCGACAACGGCGCGGAAATCCTCCTGCACCTGGGGCTCGACACTGTCGAGTTGCAGGGCGAAGGTTTCTCGATGCTGGTCAAGGAAGGCACGCGGGTCAGCAGTGGCCAGCCATTGCTGCGCTATGACCTGGACAAGGTCGGCCGTCAGTGCAAAAGCCTGGTCAGCCTGTTGATCCTGACCAACAGCCAGGATTTCCAGGCACGCCCCATCACCCTGAAAACAGTGAAGGTCGGCGAGCCGCTGTTGCACATCGTCGCCCGACACGGCACGGCGGCGAACGCGGAAGAATCCGGTGGCCCGGAAGTTCACGGTCATGTGCGGGTCGCTCATCGTGGCGGTCTGCATGCACGTCCGGCGGCGTTGATCCGCCAGACTGCGCAAGGTTTCAAGAGCCAGTCGCAGCTGCATTTCGCCGGCAAGTCGGCGCCGTGCAACAGCCTCATCGGCTTGATGGGCCTGGCGATTGGCGAACAGGACGAAGTGCAAGTCAGTTGCCAGGGTTCCGACGCGCAAGCGGCGCTGCAAGCCTTGCTCGCTGCCCTGGCCACCGCCCTGCCGGAGGATCATCACGCCGCTGCACCGGTTGCTGCCGCCCCGCGTAATCGCCCGGCCGAGGCTGGCGTGTTGCACGGCGTGTGCGCTGCACCGGGTCTGGTCGGTGGGCCGTTGTTTCGCCTGAACGCGATCAGCCTGCCGACGGACACAGGCAATCATCAGCCCGAGCAACAATTGCAGATCCTCGACACGGCGCTGAATCAGGTTCGCAGCGAAATCGACGGCACCCTCGCCCAGGCGAAAAAACAGCGTAATGCCGACGAAGAAGCGATTTTCGCCGCGCATCTGGCGCTGCTGGAAGACCCGGCCCTGCTCGACGCCGCGCAACAATCGATTGAAACCGGTACTGCGGCGACTCACGCCTGGAGCCAATCCATCGATACGCAATGCGAAGTGCTGCAAAACACCGGCAGCCCGTTGCTCGCCGAGCGCGCCAACGATCTGCGCGACTTGAAACAACGAGTTCTGCGTGCCCTGCTTGGTGAAGCCTGGCATTACGAAGTGCCGGCCGGTGCCATCGTCGCCGCTCACGAACTGACGCCGTCGGACCTGCTGCAACTGAGCGCGCAAGGCGTCGCCGGATTGTGCATGGCCGAGGGTGGCGCAACGTCACACGTGGCGATTCTGGCCCGGGGCAAAGGCCTGCCGTGCATGGTCGCACTGGGCTCGGCGCTGCTTGATCAAACGCAAGGCCAATCGGTGGTGCTCGACGCCGACGGCGGACGCCTCGAACTGACGCCGAACGCCGAGCGCCTGGCCGAAGTCCAACAAGCGCAAATCGACCGTCAGCAACGTCGCGATGCCCAGCAAGCCAAAGCCCATCTGCCGGCCGAAACCCGCAACGGCGTGGCCATCGAAGTGGTCGCCAACGTCGCCTCCAGCCATGAAGCGGCGGATGCGTTTGCCAACGGCGCCGATGGCGTCGGCCTGTTGCGCACCGAGTTCCTGTTCGTCGATCGCCACACCGCGCCGGATGTCGAAGAGCAGCGCGCCGCCTATCAAGCGGTGATCGATGCCATGGGCGAAAAATCAGTGATCATCCGCACCATCGACGTCGGTGGCGACAAACAACTCGACTATCTGCCGCTGCCAGTGGAGGCCAACCCGGTACTTGGCCTGCGCGGTATTCGCCTGGCCCAGGCCCGCCCGGAAATCCTCGATCAGCAACTGCGCGCCCTGCTGCAGGTCAGCCCGTTGCAGCGCTGCCGGATCCTGTTGCCGATGGTCACCGAAGTCGACGAACTGCTGCACATCCGCCAGCGGGTCGATGCGCTGTGTCTGGAACTGGGCATCAATCAACGTCCGGAAATCGGCGTGATGATCGAAGTCCCCGCGGCTGCGCTGCAGGCCGAACAACTGGCCGAACACGCCGACTTCCTGTCCATCGGCACCAACGACCTGTCGCAATACACCCTGGCCATGGACCGCGACCACGCCGGCCTCGCCGCACGGGTCGATGCCCTGCACCCGGCGCTACTGCGCCTGATCGCCATGACCTGCGAAGGCGCGGCGGTACATAAACGCTGGGTCGGCGTGTGCGGCGCACTTGCTTCCGATCCGCTGGCGACGCCGGTGTTGATCGGCCTGGGCGTGACCGAGCTGTCGGTGAGCCCGGTACAAATTGGTGAAATCAAGGATCGCGTGCGCCAACTGCACGAAGCCGAATGCCAACGCCTCGCCCGGGACTTGCTCAAGCTGAGCAGCGCCGCCGCGGTGCGTCATGCCTGTCATCAACATTGGCCTCTGCGCTAACAAAAACAACAAGGACAAACGCCATGTACCAACTCTTCATCGAAGGCCTGCAACGCCTCGGCCGGGCACTGATGCTGCCGATCGCGATCCTGCCGATCGCCGGCCTGCTGCTGCGCCTGGGCGACACCGACCTCCTGAACATCGCGATCATCCACGACGCCGGTCAGGTGATCTTCGCCAACCTGGCGATGATCTTCGCCATCGGCATCGCCGTCGGTTTCGCCAAGGACAACAACGGCACCGCCGGCCTTGCCGGGGTGATCGGTTACCTGGTGATGATCTCCACGCTGAAGGTGCTCGACGCCAGCATCAACATGGGCATGCTCGCCGGGATCGTCAGCGGCCTGATGGCCGGCGCGCTGTACAACCGCTTCAAGGACATCAAGCTGCCGGAGTACCTCGCGTTCTTTGGCGGCCGGCGCTTCGTGCCGATCGTCACCGGTTTCGCGGCGGTCGGTCTGGGCGTGGTGTTCGGCTACATCTGGCCGCCGATCCAGCACGGCATCAACAGCTTCGGCAGCCTGATGATGGAAAGCGGCAGCTTCGGCGCCTTCGTCTTCGGCGTGTTCAACCGCCTGCTGATCGTCACCGGCCTGCACCACATCCTCAACAACATGGCGTGGTTCGTGTTCGGCAACTTCACCGACCCGACCACCGGCGCACTGGTCACCGGCGACCTGTCGCGTTACTTCGCCGGCGATCCGAAGGGTGGCCAGTTCATGACCGGCATGTTCCCGATGATGATCTTCGGCCTGCCCGCCGCCTGCCTGGCGATGTACCGCAACGCCCTGCCGGAACGGCGCAAGGTGATGGGCGGGATCTTCCTGTCGATGGCCCTGACCTCGTTCCTGACCGGCGTCACCGAACCCATCGAATTCGCCTTCATGTTCCTCGCACCGCTGCTGTATCTGGTGCATGCGCTGCTGACCGGCCTGTCGATGGCGATCACCAACGCCTTGAACATACATCTGGGCTTCACCTTCTCCGGCGGCTTCATCGACATGGTGCTCGGCTGGGGCAAGTCCACCAACGGCTGGCTGGTGATCCCGGTAGGCCTGGCTTATGCAGTCATCTATTACGCGGTGTTCGATTTCTGTATCCGCCGCTTCAACCTGAAGACACCGGGGCGTGAAGACGTTGCCAACGCCGACAAAGCGGTGCTGACCGAAAACGAACGCGCTGGCGCTTACATAAAGGCACTCGGCGGCGCGGAGAATCTGGTCACCGTCGGCGCGTGCACCACGCGGTTGCGACTGGAAATGGTCGACCGCAACAAAGCGTCGGATACCGACTTGAAAGCGCTGGGTGCCATGGCCGTTGTGCGACCGGGCAAGGGCGGCAGTTTGCAGGTCGTTGTCGGGCCGATGGCCGACAGCATTGCCGATGAAATTCGCCTGGCGATGCCGGCGTTAGGCCGTGCCGTAGTGGCTGCACCTGTCGCAGTCATCGAAGCCAGCGAACCGGTTGCAGTCGCCACACCGCTGGCACAGCAATGGCTGAGCGCTCTGGGTGGCAGCGACAACGTGCTGCAACTCGACTGCATCGCGATGAGCCGGATTCGCCTGCAACTGGCCGATGGCAAGATGTTGTCGGAAAGCCGATTGAAAGAGCTCGGCTGTTTGGGTGTGAGCGCGCTGGAGGACGGCGTTTGGCACTTGCTGGTGGGTGAGCGGGCGCAGAGTCTGAGTACGGCGCTGGAGGGGTTGGTTAATCGGAGTGAGGTGAGTGCAAAAGTCTGATGGTTGCCATCCTGTTTTGACTTGAGCGGTCAAAACCAGGAAACCCGGCCTTGGCCGGGTTTCTTGTTTACGCCCATTAACCTCAAGACATTTTTCCTCGCTGTTCTGCCTCGTAATGCCGGGTCTGGAATGGCATGAGTGTCTGAACTTTCAAACCCAGACTTTCTTTCAATCCCCAAGCGACAGCCAACTCATCACAACGATTGCGTAAAGAAACAGCTTTTTGAGGCGTCACGTTCTGCTTGGGTGTTGAATGGGTGAAAAGCTCAAGCGCAGAAAGCGCTTCCATTACGCGATTATCCGATACGCAAGCAAAACGAGTGAATCGCTCAAGCAGATAAGCAGCGCGACGGCGCTCGGTTTCATCGCAATGAAATGCGAGGAAGGTTTTGACCTCACTCTCAAGATTCGACTCTGAATACCAGACCTCTTTGGCGGCACTCACCAACGCTACGCCATCAGCCTGATCCAGAGGACTTCTGACCAAAGTGTCCAATGCGGATGAAAGGACGTGATCGTTAAACGACTTCAACATCTGATTCCTCCAGGTAGTCACCTCGTGCTGTTGTAAGTAGAGCTGACAGGCCATTTGAGACACCCCGACCACAATAGGACCGGGACTTCCGAGGGGCAACCTGAAAAGCCTGTGGGAAGTCTCGGTAAATCCCCCACATATTTAAACATTCGAAAATGGAACGCGGAGCGTCCCGGGCGGCATTCCCACGCAGAGCGTGGGAACGATCAAAAGGAGCCCGCATTCGCTTCCCGCTTCTCACCACTCAACACGATGAGCGTTAGCTCGAGTAAGGCTCTTGATCTTTTGGCCCCATCGGCAGGCTGAGTGGAGGGATTTATCCGGGGGTGGGCGCGCAGCGCCGTTCGACGAAGTCGAACACACCGAGAGGAGGTGCAGCGAAGCAAACCGTAGGCGGTGCCCCCGGATGAATCCCGGAACGAAGGAACACCGAGCCAAAGCGAGGTGCCGAACGCCGGGGCCCAGCGTTTTGGTTACTTTGGGGCGTTTGCCAAAGTGACTCGCCGTAAGGGCGAAACCGCCAGCCGCAACACCCGAAGAAACGGATATTCACTCAACCCCAAAACCCAAAAACCAAAAAACCCGCTGAAATCACTCTCAGCGGGTTTTCCATTTCAGCAGCCAAGGAAGATCAAAAATCCTCCAACCGACAAACCTCATAAGCCGGCGTCTCGTAAGGATGGCTAGCCTTCAAAGCCCCCACCACCCCACGAATCAACTCATCGCCAACAACAAGCTCAACCTTCCACTCCTCGACCCGCTCAACCTGCCCCGCCTCGCCAATGAACGGCTGACTGCCGTCCAAAGGCCGAAACTGACCAGTACCAAGCACCTGCCAGGCACAGTGGTCATAGTCACCGATCCGCCCGCCACCGGCAGCGAATACAGCGTCCTTGACCACCTCGACATGGCTGTCGGGAACAAAAAACGCGAGCTTGTACACAGCGCTTAGTTCACCCACACACGAGCGTTACGGAACATGCGCATCCAAGGAGCGTCTTCGTTCCAGTCTTCCGAACGCCACGAGTTCTGCACGGCGCGGAACACACGCTCCGGGTGCGGCATCATGATCGTTACGCGACCATCGCGGCTGGTGAGGCCGGTGATCCCGCGCGGCGAGCCGTTCGGGTTGGCCGGGTAGGCTTCGGTGACCTTGCCGTGGTTGTCGACGAAACGCATCGCCACGCAACCGGACAGGTCGGCTTCGAGCAGTGCCTCTTCGCTTTCGAATTCGGCATGGCCTTCACCGTGAGCGATGGCGATCGGCATGCGCGAACCGGCCATGCCCTGCAGGAAGATCGAGTTCGACTCCTGAACCTGAACCATCGCCACGCGCGCTTCGAACTGCTCGGAGCGGTTGCGCACGAAGTGCGGCCAGAACTCGCTGCCCGGGATCAGCTCGTGCAGGTTGGACATCATCTGGCAACCGTTGCACACGCCGAGGGTGAAGCTGTCGTTGCGCTCGAAGAAGCCCTGGAACGCATCGCGGGCACGGCTGTTGAACAGTGCGGACTTGGCCCAGCCTTCACCGGCGCCGAGTACGTCGCCGTAGGAGAAACCACCGCAGGCCACCAGGCCTTTGAACTCGTTCAGGTCGACACGGCCGGCCAGAATGTCGCTCATGTGCACGTCGATCGCGTTGAAACCGGCGCGGTCGAACGCGGCCGCCATTTCCACCTGACCGTTGACGCCCTGCTCACGCAGCACGGCAACCTGTGGGCGAATGCCTTTCTTGATGTAAGGCGCGGCGATGTCCTGGTTGACGTCGTAGCTCAGCTTGACGCTCAGACCCGGATTGTCTTCTTCCAGCAGCACGTCGAATTCCTGCTGGGCGCAGTCGGCGTTATCGCGCAGACGCTGGATCTGGTAGCTGGTCTCGGCCCACTGACGCTGCAGCAGACGACGCTGGCCTTCGAACACGGTGTCACCGTTGAAGGTGATGTTGATCTGGCCGTTGTTGATCGGCTGACCGATCACCGACACGCAGTCGCCCAGACCGGCCGCGCTGAATTGCGCGAGGATGTCCGGGGTGGCGTCCTGGCGAACCTGGATCACCGCACCCAGTTCTTCGTTGAACAGGATGGCGGCGATTTCAGCGGCGTTTTCCGCAACGCTGTCGAGGTTCAGGCTCAGACCGCAGTGGCCGGCGAAGGCCATTTCCACCACGGAGGTCAGCAGACCACCGTCGGAACGGTCGTGGTACGCCAGCAGGTGACCATCGGCGTTGAGACCCTGGATCACAGCGAAGAAGGCTTTCAGGTCTTCGGCGTCGTCGACGTCCGGAGCCTGCTTGCCGAGCTTGCCGTGAACCTGCGCGAGGATCGAGGCGCCCATGCGGTTCTGGCCGCGACCGAGGTCGATCAGGATCAGGTCGGTGGTGCCCTTGTCCATGCGCAGTTCCGGAGTCAGGGTCTGACGGATGTCAGCCACTGGCGCGAAACCGGTCACGATCAGGGACATCGGCGAAGTAACGGTCTTGTCTTCGCCGTTATCGTTCCAGCGGGTGGCCATGGACATGGAGTCCTTGCCCACCGGAATGGTCAGGCCCAGCTCGGGGCACAGTTCCATGCCGACCGCTTTCACGGTGTCGTACAGACGCGCGTCTTCGCCCGGGTGGCCGGCAGCGGACATCCAGTTCGCCGACAGTTTGATGTCGGAGAGCTTGTTGATGCGCGAGGCAGCAATGTTGGTCAGGGTTTCGCCGATGGCCATGCGGCCCGACGCCGGAGCGTCCAGCAGTGCCAGCGGAGTGCGCTCGCCCATCGCCATCGCTTCACCGGTGTAGACGTCGAAACTGGTGGCAGTGACGGCCACGTCGGCCACCGGAACCTGCCATGGGCCGACCATCTGGTCACGGGCAACGAGGCCGGTGATGGTGCGGTCGCCGATGGTGATCAGGAAGCTCTTGCTCGCCACGGCCGGGTGATGCAGGACGCGCTCGATGGAATCGGCGATGCCGAGGTCCGACGGATCGAAGTCATCGCCCAGCTCGGCTTCGCGAACCACCGAACGGTGCATGCGCGGTGCCTTGCCCAGCAACACTTCCAGTGGCATGTCCACCGGGTTGTTGCCGAAGTGGCTGTCGGTCACGGTCAGTTGCGGCTCGGCGGTGGCTTCACCGACGACGGCAAACGGGCAACGCTCGCGTTCGCAGATAGCCTTGAAGCGCTCGAAGTCGGCCGGGCCGACTGCCAGAACGTAACGTTCCTGGGATTCGTTGGACCAGATTTCGTGCGGGGCCATGCCCGGCTCGTCGTTTGGAATGTTGCGCAGTTCGAAACGGCCACCGCGGTCGCCGTCGTTGACCAGCTCCGGGAAGGCGTTGGACAGACCGCCCGCGCCCACGTCGTGGATGAAGCTGATCGGGTTCTTGTCGCCCAGCTGCCAGCAACGGTCGATGACTTCCTGGCAGCGACGTTCCATTTCAGGGTTTTCACGCTGAACCGAAGCGAAGTCCAGATCCGCCGAGCTGGTGCCGGTGGCCATGGAGGAGGCAGCGCCGCCGCCCAGACCGATCAGCATCGCCGGGCCGCCGAGGACGATCAGCTTGGAGCCGACGACGATCTCGCCTTTCTTGACGTGCTCTTCACGGATGTTGCCCATACCGCCAGCCAGCATGATCGGCTTGTGGTAACCACGAACTTCGTCACCGTGCGGGGTGGTGATCGATTGTTCGAAGGTACGGAAGTAGCCGGTCAAGGCCGGACGACCGAATTCGTTGTTGAACGCAGCGCCGCCCAGCGGGCCTTCGATCATGATGTCCAGCGCATTGACGATGCGTTCAGGCTTGCCGTACGGCACTTCCCACGGCTGTTCGAAGCCCGGGATCTGCAGGTTCGACACGGTGAAACCGGTCAGGCCGGCCTTCGGCTTGGCACCACGACCGGTTGCGCCTTCGTCGCGGATCTCGCCACCGGAACCGGTGGACGCGCCCGGGAACGGAGCGATCGCGGTCGGGTGGTTGTGGGTTTCGACCTTCATCAGGATGTGCACCGGCTCCTGCACCGCGCCGTACTGGCGGGTTTCCGGATCCGGGAAGAAGCGGCCGGCAACGTTGCCGACGATCACCGAAGCGTTGTCCTTGTAAGCGGACAGCACGCCTTCGCTGTGCATCTGATAGGTGTTCTTGATCATGCCGAACAGGCTTTTTTCCTGGCTCTCGCCGTCAATATCCCAACTGGCGTTGAAGATCTTGTGGCGGCAGTGCTCGGAGTTGGCCTGGGCGAACATCATCAGTTCAATGTCGTGCGGATTGCGCTTGAGACCGTTGAAGGCGTTGACCAGGTAATCGATCTCGTCTTCGGCCAGGGCCAGGCCCAGCTCGACGTTGGCCTTCTCCAGCGCGGCGCGGCCACCGCCGAGGATGTCGATGGCGGTCAGCGGCTTCGGCTCAGCGTGGCTGAACAGACCGGCAGCCTGTTCGAGGTTACCCAGAACGATCTGGGTCATGCGGTCATGCAGTACGTCGGCGATCTGCTGCGCCTGGGCATCGCTGAACTGACCGGCCACATAGAACGCGATACCGCGCTCAAGACGCTGTATCTTGCTCAGGCCGCAGTTGCGGGCGATGTCGCTGGCCTTGCTCGACCATGGCGAGATGGTGCCGAAACGCGGCAACACCAGGAACAGACGACCGGTCGGCTCTTGAACCGGAACGCTTGGACCGTACTTCAGAAGGCGCGCAAGCACCTGCTGTTCGTCGCCGGTCAGGACGCCGGTGACTTCGGCGAAGTGAGCGAATTCAGCATACAGGCCACTGACAGCTGGAACCTTCTGGCTCAGTTGCTCAAGGAGTTTGCTGTGGCGAAAGGCAGAAAGGGCAGGAGCGCCGCGCAGGATCAACATCTTCGGGACAGCCTCGGGAAGGGGTGTGCTTTGAGGCCGTGCATTCTAGCCTAAACCGCCCTCAACATCACCCGAAACGCTACGCACGGTTGCACTCGGACCGCAATCTGTGTTTCTGCCTCTGAAGTCAGATTTGGAGCCTGCGGGACAACAGCTTATTTTTTCTGTCACAAAATGCTGTCCGGCCCCATTCCTGCGGGGTTGCGGGTGCTTTTTCAATCGCTAGCAGACTACCCCTCCACTGTCGAGATATGGCGCCCGTTGCGCTTTGCGTATACTGCGCACATGTTTTCCCCAACGGCTTTGCGTCCGCGGTACGCCAAATGGCTGATCGCTACCGGACTCTTCCTGATGCTCAGTGGCTGTGTTGATAAACCCAACACACTCGAGCGCGTAAAGGAGGATGGTGTGCTGCGGGTGATCACCCGTAACAGCCCCGCCACCTACTTTCAGGATCGCAGCGGCGAGACCGGCTTCGAATACGAGCTGGTGAAGCGCTTCGCCGACGATTTGGGGGTGGAACTGAAGATCGAGACCGCCGACAACCTCGACGACCTGTTCGACCAGATCGGCAAACCCAACGGCCCGGTGCTGGCCGCCGCGGGTCTGGTCAGCAGTGAACAGCGCAAGAAGCAGGTGCGCTTCTCCCACTCCTACCTCGAAGTCACCCCGCAGATCATCTATCGCAACGGCCAGTCCCGGCCGACCGACGCCAGTGAGCTGGTCGGCAAGAAGATCATGGTGCTCAAGGGCAGTACCCACGCCGACCAGCTCGCCGAGCTGAAACAGAAATATCCCGGGATCGAATACGAAGAGTCCGACGCCGTCGAGGTGGTCGACCTGCTGCGCATGGTCGACGAAGGCCAGATCGACCTGACTCTTGTCGACTCCAACGAAGTGGCGATGAACCAGGTGTACTTCACCAACATCCGCGTCGCCTTCGACCTCGGCGATGCCCGCAGCCAGAGCTGGGCGGTGGCCGCTGGCGAAGACAACAGCCTGCTCAACGAGATCAACAGTTATCTGGACAAGGTGCAGAAGAACGGCACCCTGCAACGCCTGAAGGACCGCTACTACGGCCACGTCGATGTCCTCGGCTACATGGGCGCCACGACCTTCGCCCAGCATTTGCAGCAGCGACTGCCCAAGTACGAACAGCACTTCAAGACCTACGCCAAAAAAGAGAAAGTCGACTGGCGCCTGCTCGCGGCCATCGGTTATCAGGAATCGCTGTGGCAACCGGCCGTCACTTCGAAGACCGGCGTGCGCGGCCTGATGATGCTGACCCAGAACACTGCACAGGCCATGGGCGTGTCCAATCGCCTCGATCCGAAGCAGAGCATCATGGGCGGCGCGAAGTATCTGGCCTACATGAAGGATCAACTGGATGACTCGATCCAGGAGCCGGATCGTACGTGGTTTGCACTGGCTGCCTACAACGTCGGCAGCGGCCACCTGGATGACGCACGCAAACTGGCGTCCCGGGAAGGCCTGAACCCGGACAAGTGGCTGGATGTGAAGAAGATGCTGCCCCGCCTGTCGCAGAAGCAGTGGTACAGCAAGACCCGCTATGGTTACGCCCGTGGCGGCGAACCGGTGCATTTCGTGGCGAACATCCGTCGCTACTACGACATCCTGACCTGGGTAACCCAGCCGCAGCTTGAAGGCGATCAGGTCGCCGAAGGCAATCTGCATGTGCCGGGGATCGACAAGTCCAAACCGGCGCAGGAAAACCCACCGCTCTGATAAACACTGCGGGAGCAGGCTCCCACAGTGTCTGTGTTGAGGCTTAGTGTTTGGCGGCCGCCAGAATCAACGCCTTCATCTCCGAAACCGCCGACTTGAAGCCGACAAACAAGGCATGCGCCACCAGCGCGTGACCGATGTTCAGTTCGTTGATGCCCTTGATCGCGGCCACGGCTTCAACGTTGTGGTAGTGCAGACCGTGACCGGCATTGACGATCAGGCCTTGGGCCAGTCCAAATGCCACGCCGTCCGCCACACGTTTCAACTCTTCGGCCACTTCTGTCGGTGTTTCAGCATCGGCATAGCGCCCGGTGTGCAGCTCGATAGCTGGAGCGCCGACTCGTTTCGAAGCAGCGATCTGCCGCTCGTCAGCGTCGATGAACAGCGACACTTCGCTGCCGATCTTCGACAGACGCTCCACCGCAGCCTTGATGCGTTCTTCCTGACCCGCCACGTCCAGACCGCCCTCGGTAGTCAACTCCTGACGGGTTTCCGGTACCAGGCAAATGTGGGCCGGACGGATGCGCTCGGCGAACGCCATCATTTCTTCGGTGACGCCCATTTCGAAGTTCATGCGGGTTTGCAGCACATCCTTGAGCAGCAGCACGTCGCGCTCCTGGATATGGCGACGGTCCTCACGCAGGTGCACGGTGATGCCGTCGGCGCCCGCCTCTTCCGCGTCCAGCGCAGCCTTGACCGGATCCGGATAGCGTGTGCCCCGAGCCTGACGCAGGGTGGCGACGTGGTCGATGTTCACGCCAAGAAGAATGCGATTGCTGGTGGTCACGGATGCGCTCCTGAAGGGAAAGATTCGGCGCACAGCATACACGGGGCTACGGTTTGCGAAACAGTTCGCGACTGACCAAGGGGCGACCGCCCAGGTGAACGGCCAGTGCCTGACGCATCAAACGCTTGGCGGCAGACAGAGCGCCGGGGGCAGACCAGTCCGCTTCGGCCATGGCCAGCAGTTCGGTGCCATTGAACAGACCGGGTTGCAGCAGGTAGACCCGCTCGAGTCCGGCGTCCACCTGCAAGCGATAGAGACCGTCCGCAGCGATAGGCTCGTCATTGATGTCGGTGTTCAGGGAAAAGCCATAGCCGAGGTCATCGAGCAGACGCCATTCGAAGGAACGCAGAAGAGGCTCCAGTGGACGGCCTTCGGCGAGGGCCAGCAGCGTGGCGGCGTAATGATCGAACACCGCCGGATGCGGATCTTCGGCCGGCAGCAGGCGGATCAGCAACTCGTTGAGATAGAGACCGCTGAACAGTGCCTCGCCGACCATCCATGTCGCGTTACCAACACTCTCCATGCGCCCGACGTTCTTCAACTCGCCCTTGCCGCGAAACTCGACCTCCAGCGGCACGAATGGTCGCGCCAGTGTTCCTGCCTTGCCCCGCGCACTGCGCAACACCGCCCGCAGCCGACCTTGCGGCGTGAGGAAGTCCACCAAGGCGCTGGTTTCGCGGTAGGCGCGGGAGTGGAGGACGTAGGCGGGTTGGGCGGGAGGCGCTTGAGACATGGATTTCTCGTTGAGGGAAACGCGGTTTACTCATCACCCAAAACCAATGTGGGAGCTAGCTTGCTCGCGAAATAGGTGCAACAGTCAACATCAATGCTGAGTGTTACATCGTCTTCGCGAGCAAGCTCGCTCCCACAATGGATCGATGTGCCAGACGCTTTACAGGTCGCCGTAACCCAGCGAACGCAGCGCGCGCTCGTCGTCGGACCAGCCGCCCTTCACCTTGACCCACAGGTTGAGCATGATCTTGGAGTCGAACAGCAGCTCCATGTCCTTGCGCGCCTCGGTGCCGATGCGCTTGATGCGCTCGCCCTTGTCGCCAATGATGATTTTCTTCTGGCCGTCACGCTCGACGAGGATCAACGCATGGATGTGCAGGGTCGCGCCCTGCTGCTTGAACTCTTCGATTTCCACGGTGATCTGGTACGGCAGCTCGGCACCGAGCTGGCGCATGATCTTCTCACGCACCAGTTCGGCGGCGAGGAAGCGGCTGCTGCGGTCGGTGATCTGGTCTTCCGGGAAGAAGTGATCGTTCTCCGGCAGGTGATCGGCGATCACTTTTTCCAGCGCGTCGAGGTTGTGCCCCTGCTGCGCCGAAATCGGAATGATCTGCGCGTTCGGCAGCTGTTCCTGCAACCAGGACAGGTGTGGCATCAGCTCGGCCTTGTCCTCGATGCGGTCGGTCTTGTTCAGTGCGACGATCAGCGGGCCGGTCACGTACTGCACGCGCTCCAGCACCATCTGGTCTTCTTCGGTCCACTTGGTGCGGTCGACCACGAAGATCACCACGTCGACGTCTTTCAACGCCGCCGAAGCGGTCTTGTTCATGTAACGGTTCAGGGCCTTTTCGCCGCCCTTGTGCATGCCGGGAGTGTCGACGTAGATCGCCTGCACGTCGCCTTCGGTCTTGATCCCGAGCATGTTGTGGCGAGTGGTCTGCGGCTTGCGCGAGGTGATCGCGAGTTTCTGGCCGAGGATGTGGTTCAGCAGCGTGGACTTGCCCACGTTCGGACGGCCGACGATGGCAACGTAGCCACAGCGAGTTGCGTTTGTATCAGTCATTGCCATTCTCCACACCCAGGGCAATCAGTGCTGCGGCGGCCGCTACCTGTTCGGCAATGCGACGGCTCACACCCTGACCCCGGCTTTTTTCATTCAATAGGACAACTTCGCACTCGACGAAGAAGGTACGGCAGTGCGGCTCGCCCTGGATATCCACGACTTCGTAGCGTGGCAGCTCGCAACCGCGCGATTGCAGGAATTCCTGCAGGCGGGTCTTCGGATCCTTGTTGGTGTCGACCAGCGTCAGGCCTTCGAACTCGCCGGCCAGCCAGGCCAGGACGCGCTCGCGGGCGACTTCCATGCCGGCGTCGAGGTAGATCGCGCCGATCAGCGCTTCCAGGGCATCAGCCAGAATCGACTCACGACGGAAACCACCGCTTTTCAGCTCGCCGGAACCCAGGCGCAGGTATTCGCCCAGATCGAAACCACGGGCCAGTACGGCCAGGGTCTCGCCTTTCACCAGACGCGCACGCAAACGCGACAACTGGCCTTCGCGGGCCAGCGGGAAGCGCTCGAACAGGGCTTCACCGGCGACGAAGTTGAGGATCGCATCGCCGAGGAATTCCAGACGCTCGTTGTTGCGTCCGGCAAAACTGCGGTGCGTGAGGGCCAGGACCATCAGTTCCTGGTCCTTGAAGGTGTAACCGAGCTGACGCTCGAGACGGCTGAGAGAAACGCTCACGGTTTGACCACGCTGAGTTCGTGGCTGGATTCCACCGCCATCACCGGGATACGGCGCAGGCCTGGGACAATTAACGCTGTGTTCAAAAATGACGTCCTGAATATCGTGGCTTCATGCCCCGGAGCCGGTTGTGCCGACGCCAGAAATGCATTCGGCGCTGTGGTCAACAGCGCCGTGATTGTTTACTTGATCAGGCCGACCCGCGAGAAATTCGGCAGGTGGCTGAGTTTCGGTTCCGGCCAGCTCATCCAGACCGCGAAGGCCTTGCCGACGATGTTCTGGTCGGGAACCATGCCCAGCAGATCCTTGGGAATGTTCGGGTCATCCCAGTAGCGACTGTCGTTCGAGTTGTCGCGGTTGTCGCCCATCATGAAGTAGTGCCCGGCCGGCACGGTCCAGGTGTGGTCCGGCGTGGCACGGTAGCGGCTCATTTCCTTGCGGATCAGGTGCTCGGCGGCGCCGAGTTTTTCCTTGTAGAGTTCCGCGCTGCCGAGGGTGCCCGGCTCGGAGCCGACCAGTTGCTCGGCAATCGACTCGCCATTGACGAACAGACGCTTGTCGGCGGTGTAACGTACCGTGTCGCCCGGCAGGCCGACCACACGCTTGATGTAGTTGACGTTCGGGTCGCTCGGGTAGCGGAACACCATCACATCGCCGCGCTGCGGATCACCGACTTCGATGACTTTCTTGTCGATCACCGGCAAGCGGATCCCGTAAGAAAACTTGTTCACCAGAATGAAGTCGCCAACGTCCAGGGTCGGTTTCATCGAGCCGGACGGAATCTGGAACGGTTCCACCAGGAACGAACGCAGCACCAGCACGATGAACAGCACCGGGAAGAACGACTTGCCGTATTCGACCAGCAGCGGCTCCTTGTTCAGCTTCTCCACCACCAGCACATCAGGCTGGCTGACGCTACCCTGATAGGAAGCGATGGCGGCGCGCCGACGCGGTGCCAGGATCAACAGATCGAGCAACGCCAACAGGCCGCAGAAGAACACGGCGATAACCAGCAACAGCGGGAAATTTAGTGACATAGGACCTGACTATTCCAACCTGAGCACAGCAAGGAAGGCTTCTTGTGGAATTTCCACGTTGCCGACCTGCTTCATGCGTTTCTTACCGGCCTTTTGCTTCTCGAGCAGTTTCTTCTTACGACTGACGTCACCGCCGTAGCATTTGGCCAATACGTTCTTTCTGAGCGCCTTGACGGTTGTCCGGGCGACGATCTGACCGCCAATGGCGGCCTGGATGGCCACGTCGAACATCTGACGAGGAATCAGTTCTTTCATCTTCTCGGTCAGCTGGCGACCTTTGAAGTGCGAATTGTCACGGTGCACGATCAACGCCAGGGCATCGACCTTGTCGCCGTTGATCAGCACGTCCAGTTTCACCAGATTAGCCGATTGGTAACGATCGAAATGGTAGTCCAGCGAAGCATAGCCGCGGCTGGTGGATTTCAGACGGTCGAAGAAGTCGAGGACCACTTCGTTCATCGGCAGGTCGTAGGTCACCTGGACCTGATTGCCGAGGAACAGCATGTCGACCTGGACACCGCGTTTTTCGATGCACAGGGTGATGACGTTGCCCAGGTGCTCCTGCGGAACCAGGATGTTGGCCCGCACGATCGGCTCGCGCATGTCTTCGATGGACGACACGTCCGGCAGCTTCGACGGGTTGTCGACGTAAATCGTTTCACCGGTTTTCAGCACCAGTTCGAAGATTACCGTCGGCGCCGTGGTGATCAGGTCCAGGTCGTATTCGCGCTCCAGGCGCTCCTGGATGATTTCCATGTGCAGCATGCCGAGGAAGCCGCAACGGAAGCCGAAGCCCAGGGCGTCGGAGCTTTCCGGGGTGTACTGCAGCGACGAGTCGTTCAGGGTCAGTTTCTGCAGCGCTTCGCGGAAATCCTCGAAGTCGTCGGAGCTGACCGGGAACAGACCGGCGTAAACCTGTGGCTGGATGCGCTTGAAGCCTGGCAGCACTTCAACGTCCGGGGTGGAGCTCAGGGTCAGGGTGTCACCTACCGGCGCACCGTGAATGTCCTTGATGCTGGCGATGATGAAGCCCACTTCGCCGGCCTTCAGGTCAGCGGTGGCGGTGTGTTTCGGGTTGAACACGCCGACGCTGTCGACCAGGTGCACCTTGCCGGTGGATTTCACCAGGATCTTGTCGCCCTTCTTCACGCGGCCATGACGCACGCGCACCAGGGAAACAACGCCCAGGTAGTTGTCGAACCAGGAGTCGATGATCAACGCTTGCAGCGGATCTTCGATGTTGCCGGTCGGCGCAGGAATGGTGGCGACCAGACGCTCGAGCACTTCGTCGACACCCAGGCCGGTCTTGGCGCTGCAGGTGACGGCGTCGGTGGCGTCGATGCCGATGATCTTCTCGATCTCGTCCTTGACGCGGTCAGGCTCGGCCTGCGGCAGGTCGATCTTGTTCAGTACCGGCATGACCTCGAGGCCCTGCTCGATCGCGGTGTAGCAGTTGGCCACGGACTGGGCTTCTACGCCCTGACCCGCGTCGACCACCAGCAAGGCACCTTCACACGCGGCCAGGGAACGGCTGACTTCGTAGGTGAAGTCGACGTGGCCCGGGGTGTCAATGAAGTTCAGCTGATAGGTAACGCCGTCTTTGGCCTTGTAATAGAGGGTAACGCTGTGGGCCTTGATGGTGATCCCGCGTTCGCGCTCCAGCTCCATGGAATCCAGTACCTGGGCTTCCATTTCACGCTCGGCCAGGCCACCGCACATCTGGATGAATCGGTCAGCCAGCGTCGACTTGCCATGGTCAATGTGGGCGATGATGGAGAAATTGCGGATATGACTCAAATCACTCACGGATCAACACTCAAAAAGGCTGCAGGCTTGGCCCGCCGAAAAATAGCCGGGAATTGTACCTGATACACGGCGCAAGCGTCACGTTCGCCTGTCACCCGGATTGCATGCAAAAACGCCCCGGTCTGGCGACCGGGGCGTTTTTCAAGGTTGAAGCAAGGGTGAAACCTTGTTCATCAACCGGCTCGACGCAGCAACCAGACACCCGCCAGCGCACAGACGCCCGCCGGAACCAGCACCGCGAACAGCGGCGAGAAACCGAACACCAGGCTGGATGGACCCAGCAGATCCTGGACGATCCGGAAGGTGAACCCCACCAGCACACCGGTGAACACTCGCTGACCCAGGGTCACCGAACGCAACGGGCCGAAAATGAAGGAAATCGCCATCAACACCAGCGCAGCGGTCACCAGCGGCTGCAACACCTTGACCCAAAACGCCAGCCAGTAACGGCCATTGCTCAGCCCCTGATCCGCCAGGTAATGGATATAACCCCACAGGCCGCTGATCGACAGCGCTTCCGGTGCCATGACCACGGTATTCAACAGTTCCGGACTGATGGAAACATCCCAGTCTTCAGTCGGCTTGTTGACGACTTCGGTGCTGCGCTCGTGGAACAGCGTGGTGGTGATATCGGTCAGCTGCCAGCGCTTGCCATCGAATTCGGCGCGCTTGGCGAAGCTCGAACTCTGCAGGTGGCGCTCTTTGTCGAAGTGATAACGGGTCACGCCATACAGCAGGCCATCGGGTTGAACGGCGTTGATATGGATGAACTCGTCACCCTGACGGTGCCACATGCCGTGCTTGGCGCTCTGTGCGTCACCGCTGCCCTGAGCCAGCGAACGATTGGCCTGGGCCATGCTTTCGGTGGCCGGCGCAACGTATTCACCGATCAGCACGCCGGCCAGCATCAGAACCAGCATCGGCTTCATGACCGCCCAGACGATACGCCCGATGGACACACCGGCGGCACGCATGACGGTCAGTTCGCTGCTGCTTGCCAGACTGCCGAGGCCGATCAGACAGCCGATCAGCGCCGCCATCGGCAGCATGTCGTAGAGCCGGCGCGGTGCGGTCAGCAGTACAAAGCTCAGCACATCGACCAGCGTGTAGGTTTCGCTGACGTCGCCCATTTCGTCGATGAAGGCAAACAGGGTGGCCAGGCCAAGAATGATCGCCAGCACCGCGATGATCGCGATGAATACGCTGCTGCCGATGTAGCGGTCGAGTTTAACCACGGGTCACCTCCAGCGCAGCGCTGCGACGGCTGGCCATTTTCAGGCGCAGCGGTTCCCAGTACAGCAGGCCGATACCGATGGCCAGGAAGATCCCGTGCACCCACCACAGACCCAGGCTCGCCGGGATCTTGCCTTTTTCGAGGGCGCCGCGGGCGGCAATCAGGATGGTCAGGTAAGCCATATAAAGAAGAATCGCCGGCAGCAACTTGAGGAAGCGCCCCTGGCGCGGATTGACCCGCGACAGCGGCACCGCCATCAGGGTCACGATAAATACCAGCAGCGGCAGCGACAGGCGCCATTGCAGTTCGGTTTTCGCACGGATGTCGTCGCTGGCCATCAGGGTCGAGGTCGGCATCGCGTCACGATCGGTGACTTCCTCGCTGACATCCGGCTTTGGCAGCAGCACGCCATAGGTTTCGTAATGGATGGCACGGTAGTTGGCCAGCCCCGGGCTGCCGTCGTAGCGGTAGCCGTTGTGCAGGATCAGGTAACGGTTGCCGTCAGGACGGACTTCCTGCCGGCCTTTTTCGGCCACCAGCACGGAAATCCCGCGATCCGCCTGATTGGCGCCGAGGTTTTTCTGCGAAATGAACACGCTGCCCAGATTGACCCGATCGTCGCTCAAAGTTTCGGTGTAGGTCACCCGGGTGCCGTCGCGCAAGGCCTGGAAACGACCTGGCTCGAGGGTGTCGAACTCGGTCAGGGCGTCCTGTTTATTCAGCAGCAGCTGGAACTGGTTGGCGCCTTGCGGGGCCAGGCTCAGGCTTAGCCAAGCCACCACCAGTGCCACCAGAGTGGCCGGGAACAGGGTCATGCGGAACAGGCGCTGCTGGCTCATGCCAGTGGCCGACAGCACGGTCATTTCGCTTTCCAGATACAACCGGCCATACGCCAGAAGGATCCCGAGGAACAGGCCCAGCGGCAGGATCAACTGCATGAAACCCGGCAGACGGTAGCCCATGATCAGGAACAGCGATCCCGGATCGAGCTGGCCCGCAGCGGCCTGGGCAAGGTATTTGATGAAGCGACCGCTCATGATGATGACCAGCAGCACGGCGCTTACCGCACTCAGGGTCAACAGGACTTCGCGGGACAGATAACGGAAGACGATCAAACCAGACACTCCAGGGTTGTCAGGCTAAGGCGGCCAAACAAGCAAACGTATCGACAGGCCCGCAAGGCAGAGCCGTCGAAAAAAGATGCGGCATTATCCTGTGATTGAGGGCGCCTGTCACTGCGCACACTCACGCAAGCATGCAATCCGTTGAAGATCGTACAACCGAGGGTTGTCAGGCGCGGTGAGCGAGGTTCAAACTGCCGCCTCTGTCGCAGGCACTGGCCTGCGCCTCTTCTCTCTATAAGCAGGCGACGGCGGACACCGTCGAACGCCTGCGTGTTGACCATTCATTCAGGGATCCGGACATGGAACTGGTTGTAAAAAGCGTTAGCCCAGAAACGTTGAAAACCGCCACCCTGGTGGTTGCCGTCGGCGAAGGCCGCAAACTCGGCGTTGCAGCCAAGCAGGTCGACGAACTGAGCGGCGGCGCCATCAGCGCTGTCCTCAAGCGTGGCGACCTGGCCGGCAAGGTCGGTCAGAGCCTGTTGCTGCACAGCCTGCCAAACCTGAAAGCCGAGCGCGTGCTGCTGGTCGGCGTGGGCAAGGATGAAGAACTGGGCGACCGCCCGTTCCGCAAGATCGTTGCCGGCATCCTCAACACCCTCAAGGGCCTGGGCGGCAGCGATGCTGTGCTGGCGCTGGATGAAATCATCGTCAAGGGTCGCGACAGCTACGGCAAGACCCGCCTGCTGGCCGAGACCCTGGTCGACGGCGAATACACCTTCGACCAGTTCAAGAGCCAGAAAGCCGAACCCCGCGCCCTGAAGAAAATCACCCTGCTGACCATCAAGGCTGCACAAGCCGAAGTGCAGCGCGCCGTGAACCACGCCACCGCAATCGCCAACGGCATGGCCTTCACCCGCAACCTGGGCAACCTGCCGCCGAACATCTGCCACCCGACCTTCCTCGGCGAGCAAGCCAAGGACCTGGGTAAAGAGTTCAAGGATCTGAAAGTCGAAGTCCTCGACGAGAAGAAGATCAAATCCCTGGGCATGGGTTCGTTCTACGCCGTCGGCCAGGGCAGCGCCCAGCCGCCGCGCCTGATCGTCATGCAATACAACGGCGGCAAGAAATCCGAGAAGCCGTACGCGCTGGTCGGTAAAGGCATCACCTTCGACACCGGCGGCATCAGCCTGAAGCCGGGCGCCGGCATGGACGAGATGAAGTACGACATGGGCGGCGCCGCCAGCGTGTTCGGCACCCTGCGTGCCGTGCTGGAACTGAAACTGCCGATCAACCTGGTGTGCATCCTGGCCTGCGCCGAAAACATGCCGAGCGGCACCGCTTCGCGTCCGGGCGACATCGTGACCACCATGAGCGGCCAGACCGTGGAAATCCTCAACACCGACGCCGAAGGCCGTCTGGTGCTGTGCGACGCCCTGACCTACTCCGAGCGCTTCAAACCGCAAGCGGTGATCGACATCGCTACCCTGACCGGTGCCTGCGTCGTAGCCCTGGGTGCCCACACGTCGGGCCTGCTGGGCAACAACGACGAACTGATCGAGCAACTGCTGAGCGCCGGCAAGGCTGCCGACGACCGCGCCTGGCAACTGCCGCTGTTCGATGAATACCAGGAGCAGCTGGACAGCCCGTTCGCCGACATCGCCAACATTGGCGGGCCGAAGGCCGGCACCATCACCGCTGCATGCTTCCTGTCGCGCTTCACCAAGAACCTGAACTGGGCGCACCTGGACATCGCGGGCACCGCGTGGACCAGCGGCGGCAAGGACAAGGGCGCCACCGGCCGTCCGGTTCCCCTGCTGACCCAGTACCTGCTGGATCGCGCAAAGGCCTGAAACCGATGACGGCAAGCGCCGCACCTTTCGAGGGGCGGCGCTTGCCGCTCAGGAACCGCAATGACCAAAGTCGACTTCTACATCCTGCCCAGCGCTGATCCTTCGGCGCGTCTGGATTTTGCCTGCAAGCTCACCGAGAAAGCCTGGCGCATGGGCCACCGCATCTACCTGCATTGCAGCGATGCCACCCAGCGTGATGACCTCGATGCGCGACTGTGGGCGTTCAAGGGCGAAACCTTCGTGCCCCATGGTCCCGCCGAAAGCGAACCGGAAGGTTTGATTGTGCTCGGCTTGGGGGGCGACTGCGGCCAACATCAGGACTTGCTCGTCAATCTCGACCTGAAAGTCCCGGATTTCGCCAACAAGTTCGCCCGTGTGGCGGAAGTGGTGGTGGAAGATCCGGTGATCCGCGCAGCTGCGCGGGAGAGTTTCCGTTTCTACCGGGAACAGGGCTATCCTCTGCAAGACCACCGTTTACAGCGACTCTGAGTACGCCGATGGACACTCCAAAACCGCTGCAAAAACCCGCGCACCTGCTGGATGACCTTGAGTCGATCCGCCAGTTGCTGGGCGATGACAACCTGCAACCGCCGCTGCTGACCGACACGGTCGATGATGGCGAACAGGAACAGATTCCGATGCTGTTCGACTCGGTCGCCACAGAGCCACCCGCCGTCGAACCGCCGCCAGCCCCCGTCGTGAAGCCCGCTACCGCGCCCGTCGCACCTGTGGATAAAGGCCCCGACGCCCTATTGCATCTGGACAGCGAACTGCGCGCCGCCGCGCAATTGATCATGCAAGACGTGATCGACGACTTCGCCCCGCACATTGAAAATGAAATCAAACGTCGCCTCGAGGCGCGGATGGAACGGCTTCTCGGCCAGTACGAATAATTCCCCGATCTCCTGTGAGAGCTGGCTTGCCGGCGATAGCATCACTGCGGCTTTCCTGAAAAACCGCGGCGCCTGCATCGCTGGCAAGCCGGCTCCCACAATTAAGCCTCCACCCGGCCTCCCCCGCTCGCCCTCGGCCCCATGCCCCGCTATACTTCCCGGCTTTTCCTGAATAAATGCCAATAGGGTCCCGCCGCGCATGGATAAGACCTACCAGCCGCACGCCATTGAAACTTCCTGGTACAACACCTGGGAGTCCGAGAACTACTTCGCCCCGCAAGGCGCGGGCGACTCCTACACCATCATGATCCCGCCGCCGAACGTCACCGGCAGCCTGCACATGGGTCACGGTTTCAACAACGCGATCATGGACGCCCTGATCCGTTTCCGCCGCATGCAGGGTCGCAACACCCTGTGGCAGCCGGGCACCGACCACGCCGGTATCGCCACGCAGATGCTGGTGGAGCGTCAACTCGAAGCCCAGGGCCAGAATCGCCACGATCTCGGCCGGGAAAAATTCCTCGAGAAAGTCTGGGAATGGAAGGATCAGTCCGGCGGCAACATCAGCCGTCAGATCCGCCGCCTCGGCTCCTCCGTGGACTGGAGCCGCGAGCGCTTCACCATGGACGACGGCCTCTCGGAAGCCGTTAAGGAAGCGTTCGTGCGTCTGCACGAAGACGGCCTGATCTATCGCGGCAAGCGTCTGGTCAACTGGGACACCAAGCTGCACACGGCGATTTCCGACCTCGAAGTGGAAAATCACGACGAAAAAGGTTTCCTGTGGAACCTGAAGTACCCGTTGGCCGACGGCGCAAAAACCGCTGAAGGCAACGATTTCCTGATCGTCGCGACCACCCGTCCGGAAACCATGCTCGGCGACTCCGCTGTCGCGGTGAACCCGAACGACGAGCGCTACAAAGCCCTGATCGGCAAATTTGTCGAGCTGCCGCTGGTCGGCCGCCGCATCCCGATCATCGCCGACGATTACTGCGATCCTGAATTCGGCACCGGCTGCGTGAAAATCACCCCGGCCCACGATTTCAACGACTACGAAGTCGGCAAGCGCCACAACCTGCCGCTGCTGAACATCTTCGACAAGAACGCCAACGTGCTGCCTGCGGCCCAGGTGTTCAACCTCGACGGCACACTGAACGACAGCATCGACGGCAAGATTCCGGCGGAGTACGCCGGTCTCGAGCGTTTCGAAGCACGCAAGCAGATCGTGGCCGCGTTCGATGCCGCCGGCCTGCTGGTCAGCGTCGACGACCATAACCTGAAAGTGCCGAAAGGCGACCGCTCCGGCACCGTCATCGAGCCGTGGCTGACCGACCAGTGGTACGTGTCCACCAAACCGCTGGCCGAGCCTGCGATTGCCGCCGTTGAAGACGGTCGCATCCAGTTCGTGCCGAAGCAGTACGAAAACATGTACTTCTCGTGGATGCGCGACATCCAGGACTGGTGCATCAGCCGTCAGCTGTGGTGGGGCCACCGGATTCCGGCCTGGTACGACGAGTCAGGCAAGGTCTACGTCGGTCGCGACGAAGCCGAAGTACGCGCCAAGCACAACCTCGGCCCGGACGTTGCGCTGCAACAGGACAACGACGTTCTCGACACCTGGTTCAGTTCGGGCCTGTGGACCTTCTCCACCCTGGGCTGGCCGGAAAAGACCGAGTTCCTGAAGAAATTCCACTCCACCGACGTGCTGGTCACCGGTTTCGACATCATTTTCTTCTGGGTTGCCCGGATGATCATGCTGACGATGCACCTGATCAAGAACGAGGACGGCACGCCGCAGGTTCCGTTCAAGACCGTTTATGTGCACGGCCTGGTGCGTGATGGCCAGGGCCAGAAGATGTCCAAGTCCAAGGGCAACGTCCTGGACCCGCTGGATATCATCGACGGCATCGAGCTCGAAACCCTGGTGCAGAAACGCACCTCCGGTCTGATGCAGCCGAAACTGGCGAAGAAGATCGAGAAGCAGACCCGCGAAGAGTTCGCCGACGGTATCGCCAGCTATGGCACCGACGCCCTGCGCTTCACCTTCTGCTCGCTGGCGTCCACCGGTCGTGACATCAAGTTCGACATGGGCCGCGTCGAAGGCTATCGCAACTTCTGCAACAAGATCTGGAACGCTGCGCGTTATGTTCTGGACAAGGGCGAAGACTGCGGCCAGAACGGCGAAGCCTACGAGCTGTCGCTGGCGGATCGCTGGATCATCTCGCAGCTGCAACGCACCGAAGCCGAAGTGACCCGTCAACTGGATCAGTTCCGTTTCGACCTCGCCGCGCAAGCGCTGTACGAGTTCATCTGGAACCAGTACTGCGACTGGTACCTGGAATTGTCCAAGCCTGTGCTGTGGGACGAGAACGCGCCGATCGAGCGTCAGCGTGGCACCCGCCGCACCCTGGTTCGCGTACTGGAAGTGGCGCTGCGTCTGGCGCATCCATTCATGCCGTTCATCACTGAAGAAATCTGGCAGCGCATCGCGCCGCTGGCCGGCATTCAGGGCAAGACGATCATGTTGCAAGCCTGGCCGGTGGCCAACGAAGAGCGCATCGATCCGGCGGCCGAAGACGACATCGAATGGCTCAAGGGCCTGATGCTCGGTACGCGCAACATCCGTGGCGAAATGAACATCGGCCCCGGCAAGCCGCTGCCGATTTACCTGAAAAACGTCACCGCTGAAGACCAGCGCCGCCTGACCGAGAACGAAGCGCTGCTGAAGAAGCTGGCGCGTCTGGAATCGATCACCGTACTGGCGACCGGCGAAGAAGCGCCGTTGTCCGCCACCGCGCTGGTTGGCGAGATGGAAGTGCTGGTGCCGATGGCCGGCCTGATCGACAAGAACGCCGAACTGGCGCGTCTGGACAAGGAAATCCTGCGTCTGCAGGGCGAAGTCCAGCGGGTCGGCGGCAAGCTGTCCAACGCCGGTTTCGTTGACAAGGCCCCGGCCGAAGTCATCGAGAAGGAACGCGCCAAACTGGCCGAAGCCGAACAGGCTCTGGGCAAACTGGCCGAGCAGCACGCGCGGATTGCCAGCCTGTAACGGCAAATCGCACTGAAAAA
This sequence comes from Pseudomonas sp. MWU12-3088, assembly GCF_023242405.1. NCBI lineage: Bacteria > Pseudomonadati > Pseudomonadota > Gammaproteobacteria > Pseudomonadales > Pseudomonadaceae > Pseudomonas > Pseudomonas sp. MWU12-3088. The sequence continues at coordinate 53,113 of NZ_JALJEA010000015.1, read as the reverse complement.
GGGAGGCCCGCAACGGCCTCCCTTTTTTGTGCCCGGCACTTTTCCGGCCAACAACTAGGCTCCCTGTGGGACAATAGCCGCCACTTTCAGCCCTACCCGAATCGACCACGCCCATGAACGCCCCACGTACACCGAAACCTGCGCGCAAGAAGCCTGACTCTGCCACCCCGGCCAAGCCCGTGGAGCCGCGTAAAGAGGCCAGCCTGCACCCGCGCAATCGCCATCAGGGTCGTTACGACTTCCCGGCGCTGATCAAGATCACGCCGGAACTGGCGAAGTTCGTGATCATCAACCCGTACGGCAAGGAAAGCATCGACTTCGCCAGTCCCGACGCGGTGCGCGTGTTCAACCGGGCGTTGCTCAAGTCGTTCTACGGCATCCAGCATTGGGACATCCCGGCCGATTACCTCTGCCCGCCGGTGCCGGGGCGCGCCGACTACATACACTTCCTGGCTGACCTGCTGGCCAGCAACAACGACGGCGTGGTTCCGCGCGGCGCCATCGTCAATGTGCTGGACATAGGCATGGGCGCCAACTGCGTGTACCCGCTGATCGGTAACAGCGAATACCGCTGGCACTTCCTGGGCTCGGAAATCGACCCGACGGCCGTGGCCGCCGCCAGGGCCATCGTCCAGTCCAACGATCTGAGCAAGGTCATCAAGCTGCGTCAGCAGGAGAACCGCAAGCACATCCTGATCGACCTGCTGGAGCCCGGCGAGCGTTTTGACCTGACCATGTGCAACCCGCCGTTCCACGCGTCGATGGAAGAGGCCACCAAGGGCAGCGAGCGTAAGTGGCGAGCCCTGGGCAAGGCCGATCCGAAACGCAAGTTGCCGGTGCTGAACTTTGGCGGTCAATCGGCCGAATTGTGGTGTGAAGGTGGCGAAGCACGTTTCGTGACGCAACTGATCGCCGAAAGCGCGAACCTTGCGCACAAGGTGTTGTGGTTCAGCACCCTGGTCTCGAAAGCCTCGAACCTGCCCGCCATCGAGACAGCGCTGAAGAAAGCCGGCGCGCTGGAAAGTCAGGTAGTGGAAATGTCCCAGGGCCAGAAGCAGAGCCGCTTCGTCGCCTGGACCTTCCAGACCAAGTCCGAGCAGCAGATCTGGCGGCGTGAGCGCTGGGTTCGCAAGTAATACGTTTCAACCGGGGCGGCGCTTGATCGCAAGCAGCCGCCACTACTGCCGAACACAATCGACAGGCACAAAAAAACCGTGCCCGGATCGCTCCGGTGCACGGTTTTTTTTATCGCTGCGTCTTACTTGTTCACAGCGTCGGTCAGGCCTTTGGCCACAACCAGCTTGATCACTTTCTTGGCAGGGATTTCGATGGCAGCGCCAGTCGACGGGTTACGGCCAGTGCGGGCAGGACGCTCGGTCACTTTCAGCTTGCCGATACCTGGCAAAGTGATTTCGGCACCGTTTTCCAGCTGATCGGCAACGATTTGGCCCAGTTGGTCCAGAGCGGCACGCGCGGTGGTTTTCGGCGCGTCGATAGCTTCAGCGATGTCGGCGATCAGTTGGTCTTTAGTAAGAGCCATGTAGTGTTCCTTCCCTATCAAATTCATATGGATTGCAGAGTGCAGTGTCAGCCATCGAGCCCGCTCTTCTGGATCTGGCACCCTCGGCGATAACCACGACGAGTCGGGGTTATAGATGCCGAAATCAGGGTTTGGTTCGACCTGACAAATGCTGAATGCACGCTTAACGCAGTGACTACGCGTAAGACCGGGCAAAACTAGCACAGAGACAAGGAAATATCCGCCTCTAGCTAGCCAAATGGTCAGGTTTATTGCGCTAAATCGGTAAATAAATGCATAAGCGCCAGCCCATGACCCCGAATTGCCCTTCAACCCGCGCCAAAACCAGTGGTTGCGGTACACTGAGCGCTTTTTCGGGGGAGCCCGCCCTCCTCCCTTTCACTTGCCGAGAAGCCCATGCCGATCCGTCATTGCATCGTCCACCTGATCGACAAAAAACCCGATGGCACGCCCGCAGTCCTGCACGCCCGTGACTCCGAACTGGCGGAGTCCGCCGCCATCGAGAACATGCTCGCCGACCTCAACGAGAGCTATAACGCCAAACAGGGCAAAGCCTGGGGCTTGTTCCATCCGGAGTCCGGTGCATTCCCGTTCAGCGGCTGGCTGAAGGAATACATGGAAGGTGGCAAGGACTTCACCGCGTTCAGCAAAGTCGCAGTCGAGCACCTGCAAAAGCTGATGGAAGAGTCGAACCTGTCGGTGGGCGGCCACGTGCTGTTCGCCCACTACCAGCAAGGCATGACCGATTACCTGGCCATCGCCCTGCTGCACCACAGCGAAGGCGTGGCGGTGACCGATCAACTAGACGTGACGCCTTCGCGCCACCTCGACCTCGGCCAGTTGCACCTGGCGGCGCGGATCAACGTCTCCGAGTGGCAGAACAACAAGCAGTCCAAGCAGTACATCTCGTTCATCAAGGGCAAGAACGGCAAGAAGGTCTCGGAATACTTCCGCGACTTCATCGGTTGCCAGGAAGGCGTCGACGGCCCGGGCGAGACCCGCACGCTGCTCAAGGCCTTCAGCGACTTCGTCGAGAGCGAAGACCTGCCGGAAGATTCCGCCCGCGAGAAGACCAAGACCCTGGTCGACTACGCCAGCAGCCAGGCCAAGCTCGGCGAGCCAATGGGCCTGGAAGAACTCTCGGAGCTGATCGACGAAGAACGCCCGAAGGCCTTCTACGATCACATCCGCAACAAGGATTACGGCCTGTCGCCGGAAATTCCGGCGGACAAACGCACACTCAACCAGTTCCGTCGTTTCACCGGCCGCGCCGAAGGCCTGTCGATAAGCTTCGAAGCGCACCTGCTGGGCTCGAAGATCGAATACGACGAAGAAGCCGGCACTCTGGTCATCAAAGGCCTGCCAACTTCGCTCACCGATCAGTTGAAGCGTCGCAACTGATGCTTGGCAATGTGCTGAAAAAGGTTGCGCTGGTTCTGCTGGTGGTCGTGGTCTATCAGAACTGGGGCAAGATCGAGCGGGTGTTCAACCCGTCGCAGATGGCCTCCGAGCAGGTCCGCGCCAACGCCAAAGTGGTGCTGTACACCACGGACTGGTGCGGTTACTGCAAGCAAACCAAGCGTTTTCTCGATCAGAAAGGCATTCCGTTCAAGGAATTCGACATCGAGAAGGACGCCGAGGCGCGCAAGGCGTACGAAGCGCTGGGCGGGCGCGGAATCCCGCTGATCGACGTCAATGGCACGTTGATTCGCGGATTTGATCCGGACGACATTCTCGCCGCACTGAAATGAACGAGGGAGCCAATCGGCTCCCTCGTTTGTTTCAGCGTTTCTCGATCCGGAAACCGAACCGCGGAAAGTGCACATGCACCACGCCACCGCGTTCGTCTTCACGGCGCAGGATCAATTCTTCACGACCGGTAAATACCAGCTCGCCGGCAACCGGATCAACACCGTAGTCAGTGGCCGCAATCACGACTTGCTGGCCCGCTGCAAACCCGTTCGGATCGACAAACTGCTCGTCAGGCAAAGTCGCCGGCGTCGAACTGCGCGCAACTTCCAGTGCCTCTTCTGAAGTCATTGCACTAGCCGCACCATGGCCGAAGCCCAGCACTCGCCCAAGCCACGCCGCCACCGCCGGATAGTCATCCACCAGCGGCGCCGTTACATGCGTAGCCTTGAGGAACCACAGCGGATGCGCCATGGCGAAGTCGGCTATCGACGGCTCACCGAACAGGAAGTCACCTTCCTCGCGCTGCAACTGCTGCTCCAGACGCGTCATGATGGTTGGCCAATTGTGCTTGGCTTGCTCGGCCGAAATTTTGGTCGCGCTGCCACCACTGAACAGTCCGGCACGATCGGCGAGGAAGGCCTTGATTGCTTCCGGCGGCAATTTGCCGAAACGCACCGCTACCGATTCCGGCTGGAACACCAGGCTCACTGCGTGCTGGAACACCACAGAATCAGCCCAGGCAGCGAAACTGGCGGCGATCATTTCCTGACCTTCCGGGAAGAACGAAGGCTGGGCCTTTTCCTGCTCGAGGCGGCGGGCGATCAGCGCGGTGTCGCAATAGATATCGGCGCCAATCTGCAGCACCGGGGTCTTGCGGTAACCGCCGGTCAGAGCGGTCAGATCAGGCTTGGGCATCACCGGCGAGATGTGCACCGAACGCCAGGACAAGCCCTTGAAACCCAACAGCAAGCGGGCCTTTTCGGCGAATGGAGAGGTCGGGTAATGATGCAGAATCAACTCGGACATGCTCGGCTCCGCCGCACAGAAAGTGAACCAGCAGCTTAGCGCGCAATTCGTTCGCAGCCTACGGATCCGGCTGATGGGAACTGATCAGTCAGGTTGATAAGGCACTCGAAAGTTCTCGAAAAAAACCGCCTCAGCCGAAGCCAAGACGGTTTTCCCACATCAATGACCTTACATCAGGTTATCGAAGTGATCTCGCAGGAACTCGTAAAAGCGAAACGCTTTGAACGACCTCCATACGAGGCTCAGAGTACGCAGCAAAAGCTTCATACGTTTTGGCCTCCGGTTGGGGGCCAAACCTCCAGCGTGCTTACCGGACCACGTACGCCTTCGGAAGACACGTCAATATCTCCTGTGAGGCGGCCGGTTGTGATACCCCCTGAAAAATCATTCCGGCACGGGAGCAACTCCGTGTCAGAGGGCATGAAACCGTTACGCCGATCGGCCAGACCTCAATGGTTGCACTGCCATGTGAGCGGACGGATCGTAACCGGGTTTCTGACCCTTCGCTTAAACAAATAAACTCAAAATTGAGTTTATTTGGTAGGCGTGCCTTCAGGCTTGCTCAGTGACGCAAAGAGGAATACTCTCCGCCTACGTCAATGTCTCCTGTGAGATCAGTAAACCCGGCCGCAAACCGAGGTTTACAGAAAAACCGCCCCGCAAAGGCGGTTTTTTTTCGCCTGTCGTTTGCCTGAAAGCGCCGCTTCGATGTGCAGGGGTTTCTACCGTTCGCACCTGATCAGTCCGGCCGATAAGACGCCACCAGACATTCCTTCGCACTCTTCCTGAGTTTCTTGATCAACCGCTCCTGACGTAACGCATCACCCTTGTCGCGGCACAGCTCGGTATAGACCAGCGCCATTGCCGGGCTCGAGAGAAAGAATCGCGCGCCCTTGCCGCTCTGATGCTTGGCGAAACGGCGCACGGGATCATCGCTGATCCCGCAGTACAGCGAACCGTTGGCGGCGCGAACGAGGTAGACGAACCAGGACTTGCTCACTGGAACGTCGGCTTCGGGAGGATTTTCGCTGAGGCTGGTCACGGGACAATTCAGGCGTGAGGAAAACAGGCGGCGATCTTATCAGCGACTCGCCTGAAATGCCTTCAGCCCTTTCAGTGCCTGGGCGCGCACCGCGTTGCGCACCAGCGGCGTCCAGCCCAGCAGCAGCCCCTTGAAGCCCAGCGCCTGACGGGACCAGCGCCACAGGTCGAAGTGGTCGTGGTGCTCACAGATCCTGCCGTCGCGGAAGACGAAGCGTGCCTGGATGTCGTTGATCACGACGTTGCCGGTCTGGCTGAACAGGTAGGTCGCCACCCAGTGGGCGCCGCCGCTGCGCTCGTCGGCGCGGACGTTGTCGAAGGTCAGGGAGAAGTCCTTGGCCCGGGTGGTGAGCATGCGCCACATGTCGCCGGCATCGCGGCCGCGCAGCTCGCCGAAGGCCGGGTCGCTGAACACCACGTCGTCGGTGTAGCAGGCGGCCATGGCCTCGGCGTCGAGGCGCTGGAAAGCCTGGTAGAAACGGGTGATCAAGGCGCTGTTGGCTTCTTCGCTCATGGGCAATCTCCAGGAAATGTACAGATTGCCAGCACGATAATCCGCAAACGCCCGAAACACTATCGGCATTCGCATTCCGAATACCGACAGTGTGTGCGCGTCAGACCTTTTCGCTTTCGACCTGCACGTACAACGCACGCCCGGCACCGAGGCCGGCAAGGATCGCACCCGCACCGAGGATGCCGAAGATCCAGCCCACGGCGTTCCAGCCGCCGGTCCAGTCGTGCACCACGCCGACCGCGAACGGACCCATGGACGCGAGGGTGTAGCCGAAGCCCTGGGACATGCTCGACAGGTTCGCCGCGACATGGGAGTCCCGCGAGCGCAACACGATCAGGGTCAGCGCCAGGCTGAACGTACCGCCCTGCCCCAGGCCCAGCAGGATCGCCCAGCCCCACAAACCTTCGATCGGCGCATAGAGGCAACCGAACAGGCCGCCGAGGGTCAGCGCCATTACCACCACGATCGCCAGTCGCTGATCCTTGCCGCGTGTGGCCAGCCACGGCGCCGCCAGCGAACTGGCGAGCTGGATGATCACCGAACCGGACAGCACCAGACCGGCCTGGGTCGGCGTCAGCCCGCGACCGATGAGGATCGACGGCAACCAGCCGAATACGATGTAGGCCAGCGACGATTGCAGGCCCATGTACAAGGTCACCTGCCAGGCCAGCGGATCACGCAGCAAGCCGCGCACCCGGTAGGCGACATTGTGTGCACCATGCTTCTGGCCGATTTGTGGCAGCCAGAACACCGCAGCAACCAGCGCCGGAATCACCCAGAAGCCGAGACCCATGGCCCAGCTGTGGTCGAAGTGTTCGCTCAACGGCACGGTCGAACCCGCCGCCATTGCCGCCCCCAGGCACAGGGCCATGGTGTAGACACCGGTCATGGTGCCGGCATGCCTGGCGAAGTCACGCTTGACGATGCCCGGCAGCAGCACGCCGATGATGCCGATACTCGCGCCCCCCAAGACACTGCCGGCAAACAGACCGATTTCGCCAAAGTTGCTGCGCAGGATGATGCCGCCGGCCAGTGTCAAAAGAATCCCCAGCACCACCCGCTCGGCACCGAAACGCCGCGCCAGAACCGGAGCCAACGGGGCGAACAGGCCGAGACACAGCACCGGCAACGTCGTCAGCAACCCCGCTTGCGCAGCAGTCAGACCAAGACTTTTCGACACCTCACTGAGCAGCGGCGCCATGCTCGACAGCGCCGGGCGCAGGTTCAACGCCACCAGAATCAGCCCCAGCAGCAACAGCCACGGGCGCCGCACCAGCGGATGACTTTGCTGCACCTGCTCATCGTCAGCCTCGGCATCGATCAGCAGCTCCTCCAGTTCGGCGGTGCGCTTGGGGGCGTTGGCGGTTTCAGGGCGGGACATGGTTTTCTCGGTTTCAGGGTTCATTGATCAGTTGCCTCGACAGGGCCTTGGCCCGTTCCGGGTCACGCTGTTCGACGGCTTCGAACAGGGCGATGTGCAAATCGAAGACTTCCTGTCGACGAGGGACGATGTTCAGGGTCTGGCGCAATTGCGCGCCGACGATGCTGGAAAAGTAGCGATACAGCTCGCTGAGTGTCGGGTTATGCGCGGCGTCCACCAGACGGCGGTGAAACACCAGGTCACAGGCGATGTAGCTGTCGAGGTCACCGTGATAGTGGCTGCCGGCAACGCCAAGCGCCTCGCGCAGGCCCGCCAGATCCTCATCGGTGCGGCGCAACGCCGCCAGGCCGATGGCCTCGACTTCAAGGATGTGCCGGGTTTCCCGGGCCTGATCCAGTGAGCATTTGGACAGCGCCTTGAGCGTGTCCATCGGATCGACCACCGCCCGCAGGTAACTGCCGTCACCCTGGCGGATCTCGATCAACCCGGAGAACGCCAGCACCCGCATCGCCTCGCGCACGGTGTTACGGCTGATACCGAGTTCGGCGCACAGCTCGGGTTCGGTCGGCAGACGCTGACCGACCTGCCAGGTGCCGTCGGTAATGCGCTGGCGCAATTGATCCAGGGCCTGGTCGACCAGGGATCGCTTAATGAGTGGAGAAATGTCTGACATAGGATTCGCCCTTTCATCCAATCATGGGATGAATTTTCTGACATGTTAGTCAGCTCCGTGTAGGACGGCAACCACCTAGGTTGATTAGGAGGCAAATGAAGCGGGATTTTCGATTGGTCAAAATTACCCTTTAAGGGTAATTTCAGGGACAGGGTTTTGGTTTCTTATGGAAAAGAACACACCCCATTACGACTTGGCGGTGATCAAGGCGGATGTCAGGCGACTCGGTTGGAGGGCATTCACGCACACGGCGAGAAAGACGGGGACTGCACTCGAACTGAGTCTCGCAGAAATGCAGGAAATCGTTCTCAAACTGCAGCGCGGCATGTTGTACAAATCGATGACGACTTATGACGACCATCGTATTTGGCAGGACGTCTATCACATCCAATCACATGGTTTGGAGATTTACATCAAGGTGTCATATCACTACGACAGGCGCCCACCCGTGATCTCCTTCAAGGAGAACAATTCATGAACACGCAGCAGTGTTTCAGTTGCGGCGCCCCGGAAGGCATGGTGCATTTCAAAGGTCGAGGCGAAACCTTGAGCGCCAAGGGAATGGAGCGTCGCATCGACGACTTGTCGGGCTGGGAGTGCCAGAAGTGCGGCGAGGTCGAATTGGATGACGAGTGCGGGCAGCGCTATTCGGATGCATGCGATGAACTCGTTCTCGCCTGTAGAAAAATGGTAGGTAACGAAATGAAAAGGATCCGCCGCAAACTGCATCTGACGCAAAAGGAAACGGTGCAATTGCTTTCAGGGGGCGGGCACAACGCATTTTCACGATACGAACGCGGCGAGGTACTTCCGCCGAAAGCATTGATGCTACTCATGCGTCTGCTGGATCGCTATCCACACTTGCTTGCCGATGCGAGAAACCTGGCCGAAGGGGCTGATTTGAGAGGGGCTTTCAAGTTCACCGAGCACAAAGAACAAGAAGCTCTCACCGCCTCCTGACCCACAAAAAACAAACCCGGCACAAGGCCGGGTTGGTTTTATGCATCAGATATCAATGCAGAATCTGACTCAGGAACAGCTTGGTCCGATCATTCTGCGGATTGTCGAAGAAGTCGTTCGGTGCTGCCTGCTCGACGATTTCGCCTTTGTCCATGAAGATCACGCGGTTGGCCACGGTGCGGGCGAAGCCCATTTCGTGGGTTACGCAGAGCATGGTCATGCCGTCTTCGGCCAGGCCGATCATGGTGTCGAGAACCTCTTTCACCATCTCCGGGTCGAGTGCCGAGGTCGGTTCGTCGAACAGCATGATTTTCGGCTTCATGCACAGCGCACGGGCAATCGCCACACGCTGCTGCTGACCGCCGGACAGTTGCCCCGGAAACTTGTGCGCCTGCTCCGGAATGCGTACGCGCTCCAGATAGTGCATGGCGATTTCCTCGGCCTTGCGCTTGGGCATCTTGCGCACCCACATCGGCGCCAACGTGCAGTTCTGCAGAATGGTCAGGTGCGGGAACAGGTTGAAGTGCTGGAACACCATGCCGACTTCACGACGGATCGCTTCGATCTGCTTGAGGTCGTTGGTCAGCTCCACGCCATCGACCACGATGCGGCCCTGCTGGTGCTCTTCCAGACGATTCAGGCAGCGAATGGTGGTGGACTTGCCGGAACCCGACGGGCCGCACAGCACGATACGCTCGCCCTGCTTGACGTTGAGGTTGATGTCTTTCAGCACGTGGAACTGGCCGTACCACTTGTTCACGCCCTGCATCTGAATGATGCCTTCAGGGCCCACTGGCTTTTTGATTGCTTCGCTCATCGAAAAAACTCCTAACGCTTGTGGCCAGTGTCGAGCTTGCGTTCCAGATGCATGGAATAGCGCGACATGCCAAAACAGAAAATCCAGAACACCAGGGCGGCGAACACGTAGCCTTCGGTGGCCATGCCCAGCCATTTCGGATCGGCAGCGGCTTGCTTGACGCTGTTGAGCAGGTCAAAGAGACCGATGATGATCACCAGGCTGGTGTCCTTGAACAGCGCGATGAAGGTGTTGACGATGCCGGGAATCACCAGCTTCAGGGCTTGCGGCAGAATCACCAGGCCCATGGCGCGCCAGTAACCGAGGCCCATCGCGGCCGCGGCTTCGTACTGGCCTTTGGGGATCGCTTGCAGACCGCCACGCACCACTTCGGCAACGTAGGCCGACTGGAACAGGATCACGCCGATCAGTGCCCGCAGCAGCTTGTCGAAGTTCATGCCTTCGGGCAGGAACAGCGGCAGCATCACCGATGACATGAACAGCACGGTGATCAGCGGCACGCCGCGCCAGAACTCGATGAACGTCACGCAGACCACACGAATGGCCGGCATGTTCGAACGGCGTCCCAGGGCCAGCATGATCCCCAGCGGCAGCGCGCCGGCGATACCGACGGTAGCGATCACCAGAGTCAGCATCAGACCGCCCCACTGGCTGGTGGCAACGGCGCTCAGGCCGAACACGCCGCCATGCAGCAGGCACCAGGCAACGATCGGATACACCACCAGGAAGCTCAGCCCGTATACCGCTTTACGCGGCACGCGCTTGATAAACAACGGTGCCACACCGATGACCGCCAGCCACACGGTCAGGTCCACGCGCCAGCGCAGGTCCGCCGGGTAGTAGCCGTACATGAACTGGCCGAAACGCTGCTCGATGAACACCCAGCAGGCGCCTGCCTTGGTGCAGTCGGCGCGAGTGGTGCCAACCCAGTTGGCATCGAAGATCGCCCAGCTGAGCAACGGCGGAATCACCAGGTAGATCAGGTAGAACGCAAACAGGGTCAGCAGGGTGTTGAGCCAGCTGGAGAACATATTCGCGCGGATCCACGCCATCGGGCCGAAGACCTTGGCCGGCGGTGGCATGTCGGGTTTGAAAGTATGAGTACTCATGCGCTATTCCTTACCGCTCGATCAGCGCAATGCGCTTGTTGTACCAGTTCATCAGCAGGGAAATGCTGATACTGATCGCCAGGTACACGCTCATGGTGATGGCAATGACTTCGATCGCCTGGCCGGTCTGGTTCAGCACGGTGCCGGCGAACAGAGAAACCATTTCCGGGTAACCGATACCGGCCGCCAGCGAAGAGTTCTTCGCCAGGTTCAGGTATTGGCTGGTCAGCGGCGGAATGATCACGCGCAGCGCTTGCGGAATGATCACCTTGCGCAGGGTCGGGCCGTTGCGCAGGCCGAGGGAACGGGCCGCTTCGGTCTGGCCGTGGCTGACCGACTTGATCCCCGAACGCACGATCTCGGCGATGAACGCCGCGGTGTACACGGTCAGGGCCAGGGTCAGGGCCAGCAGTTCCGGGATCAGCACCCAGCCGCCGACGAAGTTGAAGCCTTGCAGCTTCGGCATTTCCCAATGCAGCGGAGCGCCGAAGATCAGCGCGCACAGTGTCGGGATCACCAGGAACATCGCCAGGCCGACCCAGAACTTGTGGAACGGCTCGCCGGTTTCCTCGAAACGTTTGGTGGCCCAACGGCTCATCAGCACGATGGCGACAATAGCCACCACGACACTGATCACAAACGCCCAGAAGCCGTCGGCCATCTGCGCGGCCGGCATGTTCAGGCCACGGCTGCTGACGAAGAAGGTGTCGCCGAAGTTGTGACTGTTGCGCGGCCCCGGCATGGTCAGGAACACCGCGAAATACCAGAACAGGATTTGCAGCAGCGGCGGAATGTTGCGAAAGACTTCCACATACACGGTCGCCAGTTTGCTGATGATCCAGTTCGGCGACAGCCGCGCCACACCGATGATGAAGCCCAGCAAAGTCGCCAGGATCACGCCGATGAAGGTCACCAGCAAGGTGTTGAGCAGGCCGATCACGAACACGCGGGCATAGCTGTCCGCTTCGGTGTAGGAGATCAGGTGTTGAGCGATGCCGAACCCGGCACTGCGCTCCAGAAAGCTGAACCCGGACGTGATGCCCCGGTGCTGCAGGTTGGTCTGGGTGTTGTCGAACAGATACCAGCCCATGGCGACCACCGCCACGACGGTGATGATCTGGAATAGCCACGCACGCACACGCGGATCGCTGAGGCTGAACCTCTGCTTTGGTGCGCCGATTGAATTTTGCATGAAGTGCCCCGCAAGAAATGGAACAGAACATCACCCGGCGGTTGGCCCGCCGGGTGATAGAACCATTAGCGCACTGGTGGTGCGTACTGAATGCCGCCGTTGTTCCACAGCGCGTTCAGGCCACGGTCGATTTCCAGCGGAGTGCTCTTGCCGAGGTTTTTCTCGAAGATTTCGCCGTAGTTACCCACCTGGGAAACGATTTTCACCACCCAGTCCTTCGGCAGTTTCAGGTCCTTGCCGTACTCGCCGTCGCCACCCAGCAGACGGGCAACGTCCGGGTTCTTGGTGGACTTGGCTTCTTCGAGTACGTTTTTCGAAGTGATGCCGGCTTCTTCAGCGTTGAGCAGCGCGTAGCCGACCCAGCGCACGATGGCCAGCCACTCGTCGTCGCCGTTACGCACGACCGGGCCCAGCGGTTCCTTGGAAATGGTTTCCGGCAGAACCACGTAATCCTTCGGCGAAGCCAGCTTGCTGCGCTGGGCAAACAGCTGGGATTTGTCGGAGGTCAGCACGTCGCAACGACCGGATTCCAGCGACTTGGCGCTTTCATCGGAGGTGTCGAAAGTGATCGGGGTGTACTTCAGGCCGTTGGCGCGGAAGTAGTCGGAGACGTTCAGCTCGGTGGTGGTACCGGCCTGAATGCAGATGGTCGCGCCGTCGAGTTCCTTGGCACTTTTCACGCCCAGCTTGTTGTTGGCCAGGAAGCCCACGCCGTCGTAGTAAGTGATGAAGCCAGGGAATTTCAGGCCCATGCCCGCGTCACGGGAGCTGGTCATGGTGGTGTTGCGCGACAGGATGTCGATCTCGCCGGACTGCAGCGCGGTGAAGCGCTCCTTGGCGTTCAACTGACTGAACTTGACCTTGGTCGCATCGCCGAACACGGCAGCGGCCACGGCACGGCAGACGTCGGCGTCGATGCCGAGGATCTTGCCGGTCGAATCCGGTACAGAGAAGCCTGGCAGACCGTCGCTCACGCCACACTGCACGAAACCTTTCTTCTGTACCGCATCCAGGGTTGCACCCGCCTGAGCGAACCCGCTGACACCCAGTACTGCAGCAGCAGTCACGATCGCCAGCGTGGATTTCAACATCTTCATTCAAACCTCCAGTTTTGCTCTTGTTGTGTCGGAGCTTGAGTCCAGTCGCACCCTTTTGAGGCGTTGTTGACCCGTGTTGGCTTTTTATGGGGTCAACCGACGCAGGACCTTCGCTATGAGTCTAGTAGGAGAAAATCCACATCATGGACAACTCACTTCTCACCAGTCGGCCGAACGGGCGGTAGCCCTTTCACGTTCGCGAAGCCCGTTGCGGCCATTGGCGAACATCCATCACCGGATTCTTTGCTATCCCGTCGCCGGGCGTTCACTGATAGTGTTACCGCCAGGCGCGAGATCGATTGCACGACTACCTCATAGCAAAGCCCGTACCACACCGCTCGCTGAAGCGATTGAGCGACAGGTCAATAGCAAAACTTGTAGCCTTGCGACATCTTCTTAACGGATCAACCGGGCGCGCACCCCAATCACGCACTTAATGAGAGCGCCCGCACATTTTTGGAGCAGCCATGACCGAGCCCCTGATTCTTCAGCCTGTTAAGGCAGCCGACGCCTGCGTGATCTGGCTGCACGGCCTCGGCGCCGACCGCTATGACTTCCTGCCGGTGGCCGAGGCCTTGCAGGAAAGCCTGCTGAGCACCCGCTTCGTCCTGCCTCAGGCGCCGACCCGCCCGGTGACCATAAATGGCGGATATGCCATGCCGAGCTGGTACGACATCAAGGCCATGAGCCCGGCCCGGGCCATCGATCGCGATGAGCTGGAAGCGTCCGCCGATCACGTCATCGAATTGATCGAACAACAGCGCGCCAGCGGAATAGACGCTTCGCGGATTTTCCTCGCCGGTTTTTCCCAGGGCGGCGCCGTGGTCTACCACACCGCTTTTCTGAAATGGCAGGGACCGCTGGGCGGCGTGCTGGCGTTGTCGACCTACGCGCCGACCTTCAGTGACGAACTGGAGCTGTCCGCCAGCCAGCAACGGATTCCGGCGCTGGCGCTGCACGGCCAGTTCGACAACGTGGTGCAGAACTCCATGGGCCGCACGGCGTATGAGTATCTGAAGGCCCATGGTGTCACCGTGACATGGCAGGAATACCCAATGGAGCACGAAGTGTTACCCGAAGAAATTCGCGACATCGGCGTATGGCTGAGCGAACGCCTGCGCTGATCGTCCGGGGCTCGATTTTCCGGTGGTCGGGCCCCTTTGATCATCCCACTACGCCGCGCCCGTTTCTTGCATTACACTGGCCGGCGTACATTCCTTAACCAATTGATGAGATGACCGTGCTCAAAGCACTCAAGAAGATGTTCGGTAAAAGCGAGGCTGAGCAGCTCGCGCCCGCTCCCAGTGCGCCGTCGCACGCCCCCGGCCATCGCAGCGATGGCAAACAGGCCGACCGCCAGGCTCCCGTAGCCACACCGAAACGCGAACCGAAAACCGAGCCTGTCGCCGCACCGGTCACTGAACCGGCCCGCAGCGAAGCACCCAAACCGGCCAAGCCACGCCGCGAACCGAAGCCCAAGGCGCCGGTCATTCCATGGAAACTCGAAGATTTCGTCGTCGAGCCACAGGAAGGCAAGACCCGTTTCCACGATTTCAAACTCGCCCCGGAACTGATGCACGCCATCCACGACCTGGGTTTCCCGTATTGCACGCCGATCCAGGCCCAGGTGCTGGGTTTCACCCTCGCCGGCAAAGACGCCATCGGCCGCGCCCAGACCGGTACCGGCAAGACCGCCGCGTTCCTGATCTCGATCATCACCCAGCTGTTGCAGACCCCGCCGCCGAAAGAGCGCTACATGGGCGAGCCACGGGCGCTGATCATCGCGCCGACCCGTGAACTGGTGGTGCAGATCGCCAAGGACGCCGCCGACCTGACCAAGTACACCGGCCTCAACGTCATGACGTTCGTCGGCGGCATGGACTTCGACAAGCAGCTCAAGCACCTCGAAGCCCGCCACTGCGACATCCTCGTCGCGACCCCGGGCCGTCTGCTCGACTTCAATCAGCGCGGCGACGTGCATCTGGACATGGTCGAAGTGATGGTGCTGGACGAAGCCGACCGCATGCTCGACATGGGCTTCATCCCGCAAGTGCGTCAGATCATTCGCCAGACCCCGCCGAAAAGCGAACGCCAGACCCTGCTGTTCTCCGCGACCTTCACCGATGACGTGATGAACCTCGCCAAGCAGTGGACCACCGACCCTGCGATCGTCGAAATCGAGGTCACCAACGTGGCCAACGAAAACGTCGAACAGCACATCTACGCGGTGGCCGGTGCCGACAAATACAAACTGCTCTTCAACCTGGTGAACGACAACGGCTGGGAGCGGGTCATCGTATTCGCCAACCGCAAGGACGAAGTGCGGCGCATCGAAGAACGTCTGGTGCGCGACGGCATCAACGCCGCACAACTGTCCGGCGACGTGCCGCAGCACAAACGGATCAAGACGCTTGAAGGCTTCCGCGAAGGCAGGATCCGCGTGCTGGTTGCCACTGACGTGGCCGGTCGCGGCATCCACATCGACGGCATCAGCCATGTGATCAACTTCACCCTGCCGGAAGTCCCGGACGACTACGTGCACCGCATCGGCCGTACCGGTCGCGCCGGCGCCGATGGCGTTTCGATCAGCTTCGCCGGC
The DNA here is from genome assembly GCF_023242405.1 of Pseudomonas sp. MWU12-3088. Taxonomy (NCBI): domain Bacteria; kingdom Pseudomonadati; phylum Pseudomonadota; class Gammaproteobacteria; order Pseudomonadales; family Pseudomonadaceae; genus Pseudomonas; species Pseudomonas sp. MWU12-3088. The sequence continues at coordinate 37,472 of NZ_JALJEA010000015.1, read as the reverse complement.
GAAGACGACTCCTATCAGTTGCCGTCCATCGAAGAAAAACTCGGTCGCAAGATCAGCTGTGAAACCCCGCCGACCCATCTGCTGCGGGCAGTTGAGCGCAAGCGTCCACAGTAAGCGACGCCATAAAGAGAAGCGCAGCCGGCAACGGACTGCGCTTTTTTTTCGCCCGGATATTGTTCAATAAAACTAAAAGTCCATAATGGACAAATTAGTTTAAAAACAGTCTTCGGAGTCCGACATGTCCAGCACGCCGTACGTGATTGATCAAACCCAGGCCCGCGAGCTGTTGGCCCGGATCGATGTGCCGCAGATCCTGCGCAAGCTGTTCCGCGATCTGGCGGCCGGGCATGCGGTGCAACCGGCACAGCAACTGGTGGAATTTCCCCAGGGCGCCGGGGACTTCATCAACTATCTGGGCGTGCTGGCCGAAGACGGCGTGTACGGGGTCAAGACTTCGCCCTACATCGTTCGCGAGCAAGGCCCGCTGGTGACAGCGTGGACGCTGCTGATGTCGATGCAGACCGGCCAGCCGCTGCTGCTCTGCGATGCCGGCGAACTGACCACCGCACGCACGGCTGCAACCACAGCGGTCGCGGTCGATGCCCTGGCCCCTTCGAACGCAAAACGCCTGGCAATCATCGGCAGCGGCAAGGTCGCCCAGGCGCATCTGCATTACGCCAGGAATCTGCGCGACTGGCAGAGCATCAACGTGTACTCGCCCTCCTTGAGCGAAGACGGGGCAACCGCCAGCCTGCTGCAAGCCCTCGATCCGCGCATGCAAATCACCGACAGCCGCGAAACCGCCATTGCCGACGCAGACGTGATCATGCTCTGCACCTCCTCCGCAGGACCTGTGATCGACCCGGCAACCCTGAGCAAACCGGCACTGATCACCTCGATCAGCACCAACGCACCACGCGCCCACGAAGTACCGCCACAGAGCCTCAACGACATGCAGGTGTTCTGCGACTATCGTCTGACCACGCCGGGTTCCGCCGGTGAAATGCTGATCGCCAGCGAACAGCATGGCTGGGACAACCGCGCGATCCTCGGTGACCTCGCGGACCTGCTCAGCGAAAAAGTGCAGCGTCCGGATTACGACCGTCACGTGTTCTTCCGCTCCATCGGCCTGGGCCTGGAAGACATCGCCCTGGCCAACGCCGTCTATCAATTGCAGCGCTGACACCGGAGATTTTCATGAGTCATGCAGATTTCATCATCATCGGCGGCGGGATTGCCGGCGCCTCCACCGGTTTCTGGCTGTCGCAGCACGGCAAGGTCGTAGTGCTGGAGCGTGAATCGCACCCGGCCTATCACTCCACCGGGCGATCGGCTGCGCTGTTCACCGCTGCTTATGGCACTCCGCAGGTTCGGGCGCTGACCCAGGCCAGCCGGGCGTTTTTCGATCACCCGCCCAGTGGTTTCTGCGAACATCCGCTGCTGACCCCGCGCGGTGAAATGACCGTGGATTTCACCGATGACGCCGCCGAACTGAACAATCAATACCTGAGCGCCAAAGCCACGGTGCCGGAGATGCAACTGCTCAGCGCGGAAGAAGCCTGCGTGCGGTTGCCGATCCTGCGTCGGGAAAAGGTCCACGGCGCGATCTACGACCCGACCGCCAGCGACATCGACACCGATGCGCTGCACCAAGGCTATCTGCGCGGCATCCGTCGCAACAACGGGCAAGTCCTGACCGATTGCGAAGTGCTCGGGCTGGACCGTGATGCCGACGGCGTCTGGCAAGTGCAGACCAACGGCCAGACCTTCAGCGCGCCCATCGTGATCAACGCGGCAGGCGCCTGGGCCGACAAGATCGGCGCCCTCGCCGGTGCGCGGCCGCTGGGCCTGCAACCGAAACGCCGCGCCGCGTTCATCTTCGCCGGCCCCGAAGGCGTGGATATCCATCACTGGCCGATGCTGGTCAGCCTCGACGAATCGTTCTACATGAAGCCCGACGCCGGGATGTTCCTCGGCTCCCCGGCCAACGCCGACCCGGTCGAACCCCACGACGTGCAGCCGGAAGAACTGGACATCGCCATGGGCATCTACCAGATCGAAGAAGCGACGACCCTGACCATCCGCCGACCGACCCGCACCTGGGCCGGACTGCGTAGTTTCGTCGCCGATGGCGACTTGCTGTCCGGGTTCGATCCGCAGGTGCCGGGGCTGTTCTGGGTCGCGGCCCAAGGCGGTTACGGCATCCAGACCTCGCCGGCGATGGGCATGGCCAGCGCAGCGCTGGTACGCGGTGAATCGTTGCCTGAGCACCTCAAGCAGTTCGGCCTGACCGCCGCCATGCTCGCCCCTGCCCGCCTGTCCTGACCGCCCAGCCGGATGACTCGCCCAACGGATTGCGGCACACTCGCAACGCCCCCGGACCACGGGGGCGTTGACGTTGCCTGGAGCTCCACAGTTATGACCGCCCCCGAACAAACGCCCGAGCCGAATGACGCCGCGCTGGATAACTACCACGCCATCGCCGATGCCATCGCCACCCTGTTCTTTCCCCACGCCGAAGTGGTGCTGCATGACTTGCGCACACAGAAGGTCGACTACATCGCCAACAACCTGTCGAAACGGGTGATCGGTGATGAATCGTCGCTGGAAGACATGCTCAGCGACGACGTCAGCGAACGGAACATCGGCCCGTACGAAAAGCTCAACTGGGACGGCCAGAAGATTCGCAGCCTGAGCACCGTGCTGCGCGACAGCGAAGGGCGTCCGCTGGCGGTGCTGTGCATCAACCTGAATATTTCGCTGTTCGAGAACGCCAAGGCTGCGCTGGATCTGTTCCTCTCGCCGAGCAAGCTGATTCCGCAACCGGACTCGCTGTTTCGCGATGACTGGCAGGAGCGCATCAACACTTTCCTGCACGCGTGGCTACGGGAACGGCAACTGAGCCTGAATCTGCTGACCCGCGATCACAAACGCGAACTGGTGCTGGCGCTGCACGCCGAGGGAGCGTTCAAGGGCAAGAGCGCCTCGAACTACGTGGCCAATGTGCTGAACATGGGGCGGGCGACGGTGTACAAGCATTTGAAGGAATTGAAGGGCTGAGATCCGGCGGCGCTATTGGCTGGTCTGGCCCCCCACATTGGATGTCTGTGAACACAATATGTATGTTCGGTACAGACCCCTTGTGGGAGCCAGCCTGCTGGCGATGGCGGACTATCAGTCGCCGTAGATGTCGGACTTGAAGTACTTCTCGGAAATCTTCTGATACTCGCCACTGGCGCGAATGCCGTCGATGGCAGTGTTCAACTGGCTGACCAGTTCGGTGTTGCCCTTGCGCACCGCGATCCCGGCGCCCTCGCCCACGTATTTCGGATCCTTCAGCTCAGGCCCGACAAAGGCGTAACCCTTGCCGCGCGGCATCGACAGGAAATCGGTCAGCGGAATGGTGTCGGCAAAAATCGCGTCGAGACGGCCGGCCGCCAGGTCCATGTAGATTTCTTCGTTGTTGCCATAGCGCTTGACGTTGATGCCCTTGGGCTCGAACACCTCGGTGGCGTAGCGATCGGTAGTCGTCGCACGCTGCACGCCGACGGTCTTGCCCTTGAGGCTGGCGTACTGGTCATCGACGGTCGCGCCTTCCTTCATCACCAGCCGCGACGAGGTGAAATAGTACTTGTGGGTGAAGTCCACCGACTTCTTGCGGTCTTCGTTAATGGTCATGGACGACAGCGCCATGTCGATTTTCTTCACTTTCAGGGAAGGAATCAGACCGTCGAACTCGCCCTCGACCCACACGCACTTGACCTGCATCTGCGCGCACAGGGCATTGCCGATGTCGTAGTCGAAACCGACGATTTCACCCTGGTCGGTCTTTGAGGCGAAGGGCGGATACGCCGCTTCGATACCGATGCGCAGGGTTTTCTCGGCGGCAAACACGCTGCTGCACGCCAACAGGCTCAGCGCCAGACCGGTGATGAGGGGGAGTTTCTTCATGTTCGTTCTCTCGCGGGTTGTTGTTGGTTTGGCAAGACAGAAGAAAGAGCTGAAACGGGAAACGCTTTATTTGTACTTGTAAATCCATACTGGACTTTTACGTACAAGCCGTCAATTGGGCGAGATAGAACATTTCCGGCCGATGGTCGGGGAGGCAAATCTCAGGGAATGGGTGATTCGGATGGCCTCTTCGCGAGCAAGCTCGCTCCCACAAAGATCATCGCAATCCTGTGGGAGCGAGCTTGCTCGCGAAGAGTGACGCCAGGCCGACAGAGGCGTTACTGCTTCCAGCGATCCGCCGCCGCATGATCGCTGTCGCGACCCTCGACCCAGCGCGGACCGTCGCTGGTGTTCTCTTTCTTCCAGAACGGCGCGCGGGTTTTCAGGTAATCCATGACGAAGGCGCAGGCGTCGAATGCCGCCTGACGATGGGCGCTGGCGGCGCCGACGAACACGATCGGTTCGCCCGGCTCCAGCGCGCCGATGCGGTGCAGCACTTCCAGCTTCAACAGCGGCCAGCGCTGTTCGGCCTCGACGGCGATCTTGCCCAAGGCCTTTTCGGTCATGCCCGGATAGTGTTCGAGGAACATTCCGGCGACATCGAGGCCGTCATTGAAGTCGCGCACGTAGCCGACAAAACTCACCACCGCGCCGACGCCGACATTGGCCGCGTGCATCGCGTTGACTTCAGCGCCGGGATCGAACGCCGTGGACTGCACACGAATCGCCATGTTTCAGCCTCCGGTCACGGTGGGGAAAAACGCCACTTCGTCGCCATCGATCACTGGTTCGTCGAGCTGGCACAGGTCTTCGTTGCGCGCGCACATGAGGTTCTGTTCGCTCAGTACCTCGGCGCCGTCACGCTTGGCGAGCAATGCACGCACGTCTTCGACCGTCGCAAAATCGCCCTCTACCTTCACCGAATCCATGCCCAGCGCCTCACGGTAACGGGCAAAAAACTTCACGGTCAGGTTCATGGCTGCTCCGCCTGGAAATGCCCGCTCTTGCCGCCGACTTTCTCCAGCAGGCGCACACTTTCGATGGTCATGCCGCGATCTACGGCCTTGCACATGTCATAGATCGTCAGCGCGGCGACGCTGGCGGCGGTCAGCGCTTCCATTTCGACGCCGGTCTGCCCGGACAGCTTGCAACGAGCCACGATGCGCACGGCGTCGTCGCCTTCGGCGCTAAGCTCGACTTTGACGCCGGTGAGCATCAGCGGATGGCAAAGGGGAATCAGGTCACTGGTTTTCTTCGCCGCCTGAATGCCGGCGATGCGCGCCACGGCGAACACGTCGCCCTTGGGATGGCCGCCGCTGACGATCATCTGCAGAGTGTCGGGCAGCATGCGCACCAGCGCTTGGGCCGTCGCCTCGCGGAACGTCACGGCTTTTTCGGTGACGTCGACCATGTTGGCGCGACCTTGGGAATCGAGATGAGTCAGCACGGGATTACTCCTGATCAGGAGCGCCGATTGTAAACCCGAGGGTCAGAATTGCGCACACAAAAAACCGGGCGACTTTGCAGTCGCCCGGTTCCATTTGGCGGGTTACAGATGCGATTCGGCGTATTCGGCCAGAATCGAGCGAGGCACCCCTTGCAGCGTGATGTGTACGCCGTTGGGGAAGTCTTTGAAGCGTTCGGTCAGGTAGGTCAGCCCGGAACTGGTCGCGGACAGGTAAGGGGTATCGATCTGTGCCAGGTTGCCCAGACACACCACTTTGGAACCGGCGCCGGCCCGGGTGATGATGGTTTTCATCTGGTGCGGCGTGAGGTTCTGGCATTCGTCGATCAGGATCAGGCTCTGCTGGAAGCTGCGACCGCGAATGTAGTTGAGCGATTTGAACTGCAACGGCACTTTGCTGAGGATGTAGTCGACGCTGCCATGGGTGTTTTCGTCATCCATGTGCAAGGCTTCGAGGTTGTCGGTGATGGCGCCCAGCCAGGGCTCCATTTTTTCCGCTTCGGTGCCGGGCAGGAAGCCGATTTCCTGATCCAGGCCCTGCACGCTACGGGTGGCGATGATGCGGCGATAACGCTTGCTGACCATGGTCTGCTCGATCGCAGCGGCCAGCGCCAGGATGGTCTTGCCGGAACCGGCGGCGCCGGACAGGTTGACCAGGTGAATGTCCGGGTCGAGCAAGGCGTACAGCGCCAGGCTCTGATAGATGTCACGGGGCTTGAGGCCCCAGGCTTCCTGATGCAGCAGCGGCTCCTGGTGCAGATCCAGAATCAGCAGACGGTCCTCTTCAATCTCCTTGATCCAGCCGACGAAGCCCTGCTCATCGATGATGAACTCGTTGATGTGCACGGCCGGCAGGTTGTCGATCAGTTGCACCTGGTGCCAGGTGCGGCCATGGTCCTGACGGGTTTCGACCTTGCTCACGCGGTCCCAGAAGGAGCCGGTCATGTTGTGGTAGCCGTTGGGCAACAGGGACACGTCATCAACCAGCTGGTCGGTGCTGTAGTCCTCGGCGTCGATCCCGCAGGCCCGCGCCTTGAGGCGCATGTTGATGTCTTTGGTGACCAGCACCACCGGTTTCTTCGGATCGCGGGTGTGCAGATCGATCAACTGGTTGATGATTTTGTTGTCGTTCAGGTGCTCGGGCAGAATCAGGTTCGACTCCGCCTGTTTGCTCATCAGAATTGACAGCAACCCTTTAGGCCCGCCCTTTCCGCGCTGGATCGGCACCCCTTGCTCGACGTCTTCGGGCGAGGCATCGCCCAACGTCTTGTCGATCAGCCGGATGGCCTGGCGGCATTCGGCGGCCACGCTGTGATGCCCGCTCTTGAGCTTGTCCAGCTCTTCAAGCACGGTCATCGGGATCGCGACGTGGTGTTCTTCGAAATTCAGCAGGGCGTTTGGATCGTGAATCAGTACGTTGGTATCGAGTACATAAAGGATTGGCTGGTTGGAGGAAGGGCTACGTCCGTGATCATCCATACTCGGTCACCTTTGTGGGAGCCATTCGACGCAATACCTGGGCGGTGCTGCGCCTCGAAGTGACTGCCGAATCCACCTGCGAAGCTTTTGTTCGGAATAGCAGGTGAATTGCACACAAAATGGGTCTTGGAAGACGCCACCTGTGTTGCAGGTTTCGGCGGTCTGACTTCGTAATACTCCAAAACCCGTGACAGAAAAAAGCACTTTGACGCTTTTTTGAAGTTTATTTTGCAAAGTGACGAAAAGCCCTTGGCGGACCGCCCTGCCCCCGTTAGAGTCGGAAGTCTGCCTGCATCGAATCCTGCAAAAAATTCACCCCAAGCCCAATCTTTCCGGGCTCTTGCCGTTTGTCAGCGAAAAGCGTCCTGACAGTCTTCCCAGCCGATGCCGCTTTGCGCGGTCTGCGTGATCAGCCACGGCAACGCCGTCTTCACCGCATCCTGCTTCATGTTGAAATTGATCACTCCGTGCCGCCACAACAGCATCAGGGTCAGCACCCGCTGTGCGCTCGGATTGCCCTTGAGCTTGCCGGCGCCGTCTTGGGCATCGATGTCCCACAGCGCCACTTGCAGGCCCTGATTGCGCAAGAAACTGCCTGCATCGCTGCGGCGCTGCCCCTCCGGTGGACGGAACAGCGGTACGTAGTTTTCCGGCAGCTTGCTCTTCACCAGATCGCTGCTGCGGCGCACCGAGTCCTGCCAGTCCTGCCAGTGGCTGTGGGAGCGGAATTCCCAGCCCTGCACGCCCACGCAGAGTTTCGAGAATTCCGCTTGCAGGTTGTTCACCGAGCGATCCGCCAGCCGCGCCTGCACATCCTTGCCCAGCAAAAAGAAGGTGCCGCTCAGATTGGATTTGCGCAGGTAGTCGGCGATCCAGTCGGTGTTGTCCGGCTGCAGGTTGGCGGCACTGTCGAAACTCAGCAGGAACAACCGATCGTGCATCTCGTCGCCGTTGCGTTCGTAGTCACCGAAATGATCGACTTCGCTGGTGGTCTGCGGCGACAGCGCCGCCTTGCGCAGCAGTTCATCCAGATACTGCTGATGGAAGATCCGGCTCGGCTCGGCCCACTTGGTGTAATAGCTTTCCTCGCTGACCACGAACTTGGCTGCCTGCTCGCGCAGGGTCGGCAGGTCTTCGACGAGGAAGCAGAAGGAGGCGTCCTGATCGCAGCTCTGCTGGGCGTAGTTGTAGCTGGTCAGCAAACGCTGCCACAGACGCTCGCGCAGGCTGTTGATCGCCTCCAGATTGACTGTGCGCAGCCCCAGACGCTGGGCCAGCGCGGCCTCATCCAGTGCTTCACTGCCCAGCAGGCCCCGGGCGAACATCAGGACTTCCGCCCGGGAGGCGACGTCGAACAGGGTCGGGTTGTCGAGTTTCTCCGGCCAGGTGCTGCGATCAAGCGTGGCAATATCGCCTGGCGCCGCGACAGCCCCGAAGCTCAACAGCCACACGGTGAATAAAAGAACAATGCGCAAAGGGGTGTCTCCATAACAAAACCCGCGCGGCACTATAGCCGATCCGGCTGGAGAACCGCCGATCACCTATGGACCTGATAGCTGGAGTCATCCGCCCCAACCCCCTAGAATCGCCCCCACGATTAAAGGAGACGACTTCATGCTGATGGTGATTTCCCCCGCCAAGACCCTCGATTACGAAACACCGCCGGCGACCCAGCGCTTCACCCAGCCGCAATACCTCGACCATTCCCAGGAGCTGATCCAGCAGTTGCGCGAACTGAGCCCGGCGCAGATCAGCGAACTGATGCACGTTTCCGACAAGATCGGCGGCCTCAATGCTGCACGCTTCGGCAGCTGGACTCCTGCGTTCACCCCGGCCAACGCCAAACAGGCATTGCTGGCCTTCAAGGGTGACGTCTACACCGGGCTCGACGCCCAGAGCTTCAGCGAAGCCGATTTCGATTACGCGCAACAGCACCTGCGCATGCTCTCCGGCCTCTACGGCCTGCTGCGCCCGCTCGACCTGATGCAGCCGTATCGGCTGGAAATGGGCACCAAACTGGCCAACGCCCGGGGCAAGGACTTGTACGCGTTCTGGGGCACCCGAATCAGCGAATGGCTGAACGAAGCGCTGGCCGACCAGGGCGATGACGTGCTGCTGAACCTGGCGTCCAACGAGTACTTCTCGGCGGTCAAGCGCACGGCTCTGAACGCGCGGATCATCAACACCGAGTTCAAGGACCTGAAGAACGGCCAGTACAAGATCATCAGCTTCTACGCCAAAAAGGCTCGTGGCCTGATGAGCCGCTTCGTGATCCAGGAACGCATCAACGATCCGGCGGCCCTCAAACAGTTCGATGTGCAGGGTTATCGCTTCAGCGCCGAGCAATCAAAACCGGACAATCTGGTGTTTCTGCGCGATCACGCACCCGAATAAAGCATGCCCATTGCACGACTCTTTATATAAAGAGTCGTGCACCTCGCACGACGTCAAAAAAACCTCCCTTCTTTTCGCCGATTTCCTGGCGCCATAAAAACATCACCCCCATTTCTATCTTTTCTTTCACTCGACAGTTGTCATTTTTTTCAGTAGTGGCACCCAAATTTTTTCCGGGTAGTGGCACAAAACCATCTAACGCGATTATCTGCCTATTAATAAAGGGCGAAATGGAAAGTGCTATCAATATGAGAGCAGTGCCATCTTTCTCAATATTTCAAAAAATTTCAGATTTCGCGATGAGCGGACAGGAACTATGTCCAAATGCATAGCTCATACCACCGGTAACGATTCTCGCCGAATATGTACGAGATAACTTACGCAGAGATCAAAACCATGTAACCAAGTTGTCACAGCAACTTGCCTGAATGGATAACAACTCTGGACAACTAGCGAAGGACAGGAGATACGCACCATCAATATCCCCTACAAGGCCAAGGCCGCGCCCTTATAAACGTGCTCGCCTGAGCACCCAACCGCCCGGTCTACAGGCCTTCGCCTGACATCGGGCGCGCAATACGAGATTGCACAAGAGTCCTTTTGCCAAAGGATCCGCTGCATAACAGGGCATGTCACAACAATAAGGCCTGGTTGCGCACATCTTGAGTGCACTTATTTAGACACTCGAAACTTAGTATGCCTGCACACGGCATTGTGACGCCTGCAAGTCACACTTTCGAGTGCACTAAGACCGCTGAACACCATTAACTCCGGCCCTCTAACGGCCTGATATATACAGAGGTAATTGCGATGCGCATCAGCATATTTGGTTTGGGTTACGTCGGTGCAGTCTGTGCCGGTTGCCTGTCTGCACGGGGCCATGACGTGGTTGGCGTCGATGTTGCCAAAGACAAGATCGACATGATCAACGCTGGCAAATCCCCCATTGTCGAACCGGGCCTGGGCGAGTTGCTGGCGCAAGGGATCGAGACCGGTCGTCTGCGCGGTACGACCAACTTCGCCGAGGCGATTCGCGACACCGATCTGTCGATGATCTGCGTCGGTACGCCGAGCAAGAAGAACGGCGACCTGGAACTGAACTACATCGAAGCGGTGTGCCGCGAGATCGGTTTTGTCCTGCGTGAAAAATCCACCCGTCACACCATCGTGGTGCGCAGCACCGTGCTGCCGGGCACCGTGGCCAACGTGGTGATCCCTATCCTCGAAGACTGCTCCGGCAAGAAGGCCGGCGTCGATTTCGGCGTGGCGGTCAACCCTGAATTCCTGCGTGAATCCACCGCAATCGCCGACTACGACCTTCCACCGATGACTGTCATCGGCGAGTTCGACAAGGCCTCGGGCGACGTTCTGCAATCGCTGTATGAAGAACTCGACGCACCGATCATCCGCAAGGACATCGCCGTCGCCGAGATGATCAAGTACACCTGCAACGTCTGGCACGCGACCAAAGTGACCTTCGCCAACGAGATCGGCAACATCGCCAAAGCGGTGGGCGTCGATGGCCGTGAAGTGATGGACGTGGTCTGCCAGGACAAGACCCTCAACCTGTCCCAGTACTACATGCGTCCGGGCTTTGCCTTCGGCGGCTCGTGCCTGCCAAAGGACGTACGCGCCCTGACCTACCGCGCCGGTTCCCTGGACGTGGAAGCACCGCTGCTCAACTCGCTGATGCGCAGCAACGAATCGCAAGTGCAGAACGCCTTCGACATCGTTGAAAGCCACGACAAACGCAAAGTCGCCCTGCTCGGCCTGAGCTTCAAGGCCGGCACCGACGACTTGCGCGAAAGCCCGCTGGTGGAACTGGCCGAAATGCTGATCGGCAAGGGTTACGACCTGAGCATCTACGACAGCAACGTCCAGTACGCCCGTGTCCACGGCGCGAACAAGGATTACATCGAGTCGAAGATCCCCCACGTGTCGTCCCTGCTCAATGCGGATTTCGACTCGGTGATCGACAACTCCGACGTGATCATCCTCGGCAACCGCGACGAGAAGTTCCGCTCCCTGGCTCAACAGGCACCGCACGGCAAACAGGTCATCGACCTGGTCGGCTTCATGGCCAAGGCCACCGATGCCGGCACCCGCACCGAAGGGATCTGCTGGTAACGCAGCAGCAAGCCCCGAGCTTCAAGCCGCACGCCGTGAATCGGCGGGCGGCTCGAAGCCCCCATCACCTTCGGATGACGGTCATGTCCAAGCTCAAACATTTTTTCCTGCAATCCGCCGGCTGGCTTTTGTTTCTGAGCCTGCTGATGGGCCTGGCCCTGATGCTGCCCGAGTCCACGTTCGACTCCGAGTCGAAGGACTTCATTTTCCTGATTGGCGCCGTGGGTATCTGGCGCTACTCGATGGGTGCCACGCACTTTGTGCGCGGCATGATTTTTCTCTACATCGTCTACCCGCACCTGCGCCGCAAGGTTCGCAAGCTGGGTAAAGCGGCGGACCCGTCGCATGTGTTTCTGATGGTCACCAGCTTCCGTATCGACGCGTTGACCACCGCGCAGGTTTACAGCTCGGTGATCCGCGAAGCCATCGACTGCGAACTGCCGACCACCGTGGTCTGCTCCATCGTCGAAATGTCCGATGAACTGCTGGTCAAGGCGCTGTGGGCGCGGATGAATCCGCCGGATCGGGTCAAGCTCGACTTCGTGCGCATTCCCGGCACCGGCAAACGCGATGGCCTGGCTTACGGCTTCCGTGCGATCTCCCGTCACCTCCCGGACGACCGCGCCGTGGTGGCCGTGATCGACGGCGACACCGTGCTTGCCGAAGGCGTGGTACGCAAGACCGTGCCGTGGTTCCAGATGTTCGGCAACGTCGGCGGCCTGACCACCAACGAATTCTGTGAAGTGCGCGGCGGCTACATCATGAGCGAGTGGCACAAGCTGCGCTTCGCCCAGCGCCACATCAACATGTGCTCGATGGCCCTGTCCAAGCGCGTGCTGACCATGACCGGCCGGATGTCGGTGTTTCGTGCCTCCGTGGTCACCAATCCGGACTTTATCGCCGACGTCGAAAGCGACTCGCTGCAACACTGGCGCCTGGGCCGTTTCAAGTTCCTGACCGGCGACGACAAGTCGAGCTGGTTCAGCCTGATGCGCCTGGGCTACGACACCTTCTACGTGCCGGACGCGGCGATCAACACCGTTGAACACCCGCCGGAAAAGAGCTTCATCAAGGCCAGCCGCAAACTGATGTTCCGCTGGTACGGCAACAACCTGCGGCAGAACTCGCGAGCCCTGGGCCTGGGTGTGAAACGCCTCGGCGCCTTCACCTCGGTGGTGCTGTTTGACCAGCGCGTGTCGATGTGGACCTCACTGCTGGGCCTTACCGTGGCGATCATCGCCAGCTTCAAATACGGCGGTGCGTTCATCCTCGCGTACCTGCTGTGGATCGGCATCACCCGCCTGATTCTGACGCTGCTGCTGTCGTGCTCCGGTCACCGCATCGGCCCGGCCTACCCGGTGATTCTCTATTACAACCAGATCGTCGGTGCGCTGGTGAAGATCTACGTGTTCTTCCGCCTCGACCAGCAATCCTGGACCCGCCAGCCCACTTCCCTGACCCGTGATCTCGCCAGCTTTCAACGTTGGTTCAACACCTGGTCGTCTCGGACCATGACCTTCTCCGCCGGCAGCATTTTCGTCGCCGTGCTGCTGATGATGGTCTGACCTGCCCCTCTTGAATTAACAAGGAAATCGCCCCCATGAATACCGCCGTCAACGTCAACGTAGTGCATGAATCCGAAGCCCAGCGTCAGCACGCCCGGGTGAAAATCCCGGCCAAGCTGCGGTTCTTCGGCCCTGACCGCACACCGGTCGAAGCGCGGGTCATCGACCTGTCCGCCGGTGGTCTGGCGTTCAACGCCGGGCAACTGCCGCTGACCGTCGGCCAGGTGTACAAGGCGCGCCTGCAATTTGTCATCGACAACCTCGGCATCGCCATGGACGTTGAACTGCAAGTGCGCTCTTACGACCGCCAGACCGGCCGCGCCGGTTGCCAGTTCCAGAACCTCGAACCGCAGGACATTTCCACCCTGCGCCACCTGATCACTTCGCACCTGGCCGGCGACATCGTCAGCATTGGCGAAGTGCTGGCGACCCTGCAGCGCGACAACTTCACCAAGGCACGCAAAACCAAGGACAGTGGCCACGGCATGACTCCATTCGGGCGTCTGAAAGCCGTGACCTTCAGCGCCGGCATCTTCGCGATCGGCCTCGTGGCGGCGGGTTTCGTTTTCAAGTCGGTGTACAGCATGTACTTCGTCAGCCATGCACAGGCCGGTCTGGTCAGCGTGCCGGGGATGAACATCACCATGCCCCGCGACGGCACCGTGCAGAGCCTGGTGAAGTCCGACGGCGTTGCCGCCAAGGGCGCACCGCTGGCGACGTTCAGCACCAGCATGCTCGACGTGCTCAAGGGCCATCTGGATGAAGATCAGCTGCAACCGGCCAAGGTTGAAGAACTGTTCGGCAAGCAGATGACCGGCACCCTCACCTCGCCGTGCGATTGCACCGTGGCCCAGCAACTGGTGGCTGACGGTCAGTACGCGAGCAAGGGCGACGTGATCTTTACCCTGGTACCGCGCAACACCCAGGCCACCGTCGATGCACGTTTCTCCTATCGCCAGTTCGGCGACGTGCGCCCGGGTACACCGGTGAGCTTCCAGATCGCCGGCGAAGACAAGACCCGCACCGGCAAGATCATCAGCAGCACCAGCCTGAAAAGCGCCGACCTGTCCTCCGACATCCGCGTGCAGATCCAGCCGGACGAGCCGCTGGACAGCACCTTCGCCGGCCGCCCGGTGGAAGTGAACAGCGACCGTGGTCCGAACCTGAACTGGCTGATCGACAAAGCCATGGCTGCCGGTCTTTAAGTCGAGGACATGCCCGTGACGAGCCCTATCAGAATCCTGCCGGTCCCGCTGACGCTGGCCATGGCAATCGCTTTGGCCGGTTGCGCCGGCCTGCCCGACCAGCGTCTGGCCAACGAAGCGCTGAAGCGCGGCGACACTGCGACCGCCGCGCAGAACTACCGTGCGCTGGCCGATCTGGGTTACAGCGAAGCTCAGGTTGGTCTCGCCGACATCCAGGTCGACAGCCGCGACCCTGCGCAGATCAAACAGGCCGAGGCGACCTATCGCGCAGCGGCCGATGTGTCGCCGCGTGCCCAGGCCCGACTCGGTCGCTTGCTGGTGGCCAAACCCGGCTCCACCGAAGCCGAGCATCACGAAGCCGAAACCCTGCTGAAGAAAGCCGCTGCCAACGGCGAAGGCAATACGTTGATCCCGCTGGCGATGTTGTACCTGCAATACCCGCACAGTTTCCCGAACATCAACGCCCAGCAGCAGATCGACCAGTGGCGCAAATCCGGTTACCCGGAAGCGGGTCTGGCGCAGGTGCTGCTGTATCGCACCCAGGGCACTTACGACCAGCATCTGGATGAGGTGGAAAAGATCTGCAAGGCCGCACTGCACACCACCGACATCTGCTACGTCGAACTGGCCACGGTCTATCAGAAACGTGCCCAGCCGGACCAGCAAGCCGAGCTGATCAAGCAACTGCAGGCCGGTTACAGCCGTGGCAGCGTCACGGCCCAGCGCGTGGACTCCGTTGCCCGTGTGCTCGCCGATTCGACCCTCGGCAAGACCGACGAAAAAACTGCGCAATCGCTGCTCGAGCCGATCGCACCGGGCTACCCGGCCTCCTGGGTGACGCTGGCGCAACTGCTCTACGACTTCCCGGAACTGGGCGACGTCGACCAGATGATGAAATACCTGGACAACGGCCGCGCCGCCGATCAGCCCCGCGCTGAGCTGTTGCTGGGCAAGCTCTACTACGAAGGCAAACTGGTACCGGCCGACGCGAAAGTCGCCGAGGAACATTTCCAGAAAGCCGTTGGCCGCGAAGTCGCCGCCGACTACTACCTCGGCCAGATCTACCGCCGTGGCTACCTGGGCAAGGTCTATCCGCAGAAGGCCCTCGACCATCTGCTGACCGCTGCGCGCAACGGCCAGAACAGTGCCGACTTCGCCATCGCCCAACTGTTTTCCCAAGGCAAGGGCACCCAGCCCGACCCGCTCAACGCCTACGTGTTCAGCCAGTTGGCCAAGGCCCAGAACACGCCGCAAGCCGATGAACTGGCGACCACCCTCGCGGCGCAATTGCCCCCCGAGCGCCTGGCCGAAGCCCAGCGCCTGTTGCAACAGGAACAGGCCAGCCGTGGCGCCCTGAATCAGAACACGCTGCAACTGCACGCCCTGCAAGAAGAAGACGGCGAGGAAAAATTATGAAGTTGAATCCATTCGTGAAGGCCGGCATTGGCCTTACGTTCGCGCTGATCTGGTCTTGCCCGACACTGGCCGCGATCACTGAAACCAAGAACTTCGGTCTCGAAGTGAAAATCACCGGCCAGTCCGAAGACGACCGTGATCTCGGCACCGCGCCCGGCGGCGACGTCAACGGCGTCGGCCTGGATCTGCGTCCGTGGATCTACGGCGAAAGCGGCGCGTGGAGTGCCTATGCCATGGGCCAGGCCGTGACCTCGACCGACATCATCGAGACCGACACCCTGCAACAGTCTGACGGTGCCGAAACCACCGACAGCGGTGATCGCAAGACCAAGAAAAATTACCTGGCGATGCGCGAGTTCTGGGTCGGCTACAGCGGCCTGACGCCCTACCCCGGCGAGATCCTCAAGTTCGGTCGCCAGCGCCTGCGCAACGACGACGGCCAGTGGCGCGACACCAACATCGAAGCGCTGAACTGGACCTTCGACACCACCCTGCTGCGCGCCAACGCCGGTGTCGCCGAACGCTTCAGCGAATACCGCACCGACCTGAAAGAGCTGGCGCCGAAAGACAAGGATCGCCTGCACGCCTACGCCGATGCGGCGTATCAGTGGACACCGGGCAACTGGGTCGGCATTCGCGGCCATCACACCCACGATAACGGCAAACTCGATAACGCCGAACCGGGCGTGCCCCGCGACACCCTCGACAAAACCCAGAACGGCGACATCAGCTGGCTCGGCCTGACCGCCGACAGCGACGCCTACAACTGGCGCAACACCAACACCGTCAACTACTGGGGCAGCATCACGGGCATGAGCGGCGACCGCGACACGGTCAACCCGCTGAACGCCGATGGCACCCGCCCGGCGCAGGCCAAGCGCAGCGAAGACATCAACGGCTGGGCCACCGACATCGGCGTGCGCCTGCGCCTCGATCCGCAATGGCAAGTCGGTGCGGCCTATGCCCGCGCCAGCGCCGATTACCAACAGAACGGTCTGGAAAGCAACCGCTCCAACTACACCGGTACACGCTCGCGGGTACACCGCTTCGGTGAAGCGTTCCGTGGCGAAATGAACAACATGCAGACCGCCACGCTGTTCGGTTCCTGGATGCTCAACGACCAGTACGACGCCAGCCTGATCTACCACAAGTTCTGGCGCGTGGACGGCAACAAACCGGTGGGCAGCAACGGCATCAACGCGGTGGAAAACAACACCGACGACGTCACCGGCGCAATCCTCTCCAGCACCTCGCTGCCACTGCAGGACGGCAACAAGGATCTGGGCCAGGAAATGGATCTGGTGGTCACCAAGTACTTCAAGCAAGGCCTGCTGCCGGCGGCGTTGAGCCAGTCGATCGACGAGCCTTCGGCGCTGGTGCGCTTCCGTGGCGGCGTGTTCAAGCCGGGTGACGCCTATGGCAGCCAGGTCGATTCGTACATGCACCGCGCGTTCATCGACGTGATCTGGCGCTTCTGATGCAAACCGCGAAGGGAGTGCCCGACATGAACAACCCAAGGAAAGGCTCGCTCAGCCTGTTGGCCGGCGCAATGCTGCTGGCCTCGACTGGCGCCTTCGCCACGGTCGAACCGGCGGCCCCTCAGCCAGGCAAGCCGGTCACCATCGCCAAGGAGCTGCAACAGGCCAAGACCTACACCGTCAGCAGCGCGCCAACTGAAGCGCTGGAGCTGGCCAAGCCGAAACTGCCCGACCTCTCCGGCTTCACCGCCGAAGCCGCTGCCGCGAAAATCGTGCGCAGCAAACCGGGCAAGATCAGCGTGCGCCGGATGATGCAGGAAGACGCCCTGAAGGACTTCATCGGTGGCGACAACAAGATGGCCGAATGGGTAGTGCGTCAGCACGGCATCCCGCAGGCGATCTTCGTCGACGACGGCTACATGAACCTGAAAGAGCTGGCGCAGAAACTGCCCAAGCAGTACTTCAGCGAAACCTCGCCGGGCGTGTATCTGGCCAAATTGCCAATCGTCGTGGGCCGCAAAGGCATCCTCGAAATCGACGGCCAGACCCAGGAACTGCGCCTGTCCCAGGAGGCCGGTTCGTTCCTGGTCAACGACGGTCAGTTGTTCGTGCGTGACACCAAGGTCACCGGCTGGCGCGAGAAGGACAACGGCCCGGCGACTTTCCGTTCGCCGAAGGAATTCCGCCCGTTCCTGCTGGCCTGGGGCGGCACCGAGACCTACATCGTCAACAGCAAGATGGCCAGTTTCGGCTACGCGAACAGTAAGTCTTACGGGGTGAGTATTTCCCAGTACACGCCGAACATGGCCAAGGTGCTCAAGCGTCCCGAACCGACCGGCTGGATTGTCGGTTCCGAGTTCTCGGACATGTGGTACGGCTTCTACTGCTACGAGACCCGCGACTTCGTGGTCAAGGGCAATACCTACAAGGACAACATCGTCTACGGCATCGACCCCCACGACCGTTCCCACGGCCTGATCATTGCCGAGAACACCGTCCACGGTACCAAGAAGAAGCACGGGATCATCATTTCCCGAGAGGTGAACGACAGCTTCATCTTCAACAACAAAAGTTTCGACAACCACCTCTCGGGCCTGGTGATCGACCGTAACAGCGTGAACAACATCGTCGCCTACAACGAGATCTACAAGAACCACACCGACGGCATCACGCTTTACGAGTCCGCCGACAACCTGCTGTGGGGCAACAAGGTCATCAGCAACAAGCGCCACGGCATCCGCATTCGTAACAGCGTGAACATCCGCCTCTACGAAAACATCGCCATGGCCAACGGCCTGACCGGCGTCTACGGCCACATCAAGGACCTGACCGACACCGACCGCGACATCAAGCTCGACCCGTTCGACGCCCAGGTTTCGCTGATCGTGGTCGGCGGTGAACTGGCAGCCAACGGCAGCGGCCCGATGGCCATCGACTCGCCGCTGAGCGTCGAGTTGTACCGCGTGTCGATGCTGGCGCCGACCAAATCCAGCGGCATCAGCTTCAACGGCGTCCTGGGTGACCGACAGGATGAAATTCTCGACCTGCTGGTGCGCCAGCAGAAAGCCGTGCTGATCGACCCCGTCGAACGCCAGACCGAAATGCGGGACTGAGGATAATTTTATGCACCCACACCTGATCAAATTACTCAGCCTGTCGGCCCTGACCGTGGGCATTCTGGCGGCCAGCAACGGCGCCCGCGCGGATGAAGTCCAGGCACCGAAATTCACCGCCGAACCCTGCTGCAGCCTGTGCCCCGCCGCTCATGACGCGAAGAACTACACCACGCGTTATCAGCAGAACTTCACCACGCTGGTGCAAGCCCAGGGCGACTGGTTGTTCCGGACCCAGGAAGACCTGCGCACCGAGTTCAACACCACCCCGGCCGGCTACAAGCGCCTGCAACAACTGCATGATGCGTTCAAGGCCAAAGGCGTCGAACTGGTGATCGTCTATCAACCGACCCGTGGCCTGGTGAACCGCAACAAGCTCAACCCGGCGGAAAAAGCCGCGTTCGATTACGAGAAAGCGCTGGGCAACTACAAGACCATGCTCGGCCGTTTCGCGCAGATGGGTTACGTGGTGCCGGACCTGTCGCCGCTGACCAACGAATCGCTGCCCGACACCCTGCCCGCCCACGATTTCTACTTCCGTGGCGACCAGCACTGGACGCCGTACGGTGCGCAGCGCACGGCGAAAATCGTCGCCGAGAAGGTCAAGCAGATCCCGGCCTTTGCCGACATTCCCAAGCGTGAGTTCGAGACCAAACGCTCCGGGCGCATGGGCAAGACCGGCACCCTGCACAACATGGCCGGGCAGCTGTGCGGCACCAGTTACGCGATCCAGTACATGGACCAGTTCACCACCGAGCCGAAAGGCGAAGCCGGTGACGGTGACCTGTTCGGCGATTCCGGCAACCCGCAGATCACCCTGGTCGGTACTTCCCACAGCGGCAAGAACTACAACTTCGCCGGCTTCCTCGAAGAAGCCATCGGCGCCGACATCCTCAACGTCGCCTTCCCCGGCGGCGGTCTGGAGGGTTCGATGCTGCAGTACCTGGGCAGCGACGAATTCCAGAAGACCCCGCCGAAGATTCTTATCTGGGAATTCTCGCCGCTGTACCGCCTCGACCAGGAAACCATCTATCGCCAGATGATGTCCCTGCTCGACAACGGCTGCGAAGGCAAAGACACGCAAATGTCCGCCAGCACCACGCTCAAGCCCGGCGGCAAACAGGAACTGCTGGTCAACAGCAAGAACCTGAACCTGCAGAACAGCGGCCATCAGGTCGACATCCGCTTCGCCGACCCCTCGGTGAAGAAACTGCAAGCCACCCTCTGGTACATGAACGGTCGCCACGAGGACATCAAGATCGAGAAACCGGAAACCTCCGACACCGACGGTCGTTTCGCCTTTGAGTTGCGCACGGACGAAGACTGGGCCTCGCAGAACCTGCTGGCGGTCGAAGTCCAGGGCCCGGATGCGGGCACCGCGCCACAGAAAGTCGAAGCGAAAATCTGCAAACGCAACGTATTCCCGGGTGCTGGGCAACAAACCGCTCAGGTCGGGCAATGAGGTCTGCCATGCGAAACCGAACGATCAAACACCTGCTTGCGCCATCCCTGCTGACCCTGGCGATGTTCGCCGGGGCCACTCAGGCCGCCGCGCCACTGCGTCCGCCTCAGGGCTACTTCGCCGCCGTGGATAAATTCAAGACCGGCGACAAGAGCGAAGGCTGCGACGCGATGCCGGCGCCCTACACCGGGCCGCTGCAATTTCGCAGCAAATACGAAGGCTCGGACAAGGCCCGCGCCACGCTGAACGTGCAGTCGGAAAAAGCCTTTCGCGACACCACCAAAGACATCACCACGCTGGAACGCGGCACCGCCAAGCGCGTGATGCAGTTCATGCGCGACGGTCGCCCGGAGCAGCTCGACTGCACGCTGAACTGGCTGGTTACCTGGGCCCGGGCGGACGCGCTGATGTCGAAGGACTTCAACCACACCGGCAAGTCGATGCGCAAATGGGCGCTGGGCAGCATGGCCTCTTCGTACATTCGCCTGAAGTTCTCCGACTCGCATCCGCTGGCCCAGCATCAGCAGGAAGCGCAGTTGATCGAAGCCTGGTTCAGCAAGATGGCCGATCAGGTGGTCAGCGACTGGGACAACCTGCCGCTGGAAAAAACCAACAACCACTCCTACTGGGCCGCGTGGTCGGTGATGGCGACGTCCATCGCCACCAACCGCCGCGACCTGTTCGATTGGGCGGTCAAGGAATACAAGGTCGGCGTCAATCAGATCGATGCCGACGGTTACCTGCCGAACGAGCTCAAGCGCCAGCAACGGGCCCTCGCCTATCACAACTACGCCCTGCCGCCGCTGGCGATGATCGCCAGTTTCGCTCAGGTCAACGGTGTGGATCTGCGCCAGGAAAACAATGGCGCGCTGAAACGCCTGGGTGACCGGGTGCTGGCCGGGGTGAAAGATCCCGGGGACTTCGAGAAGAAGAACGGCAAGGAACAGGACATGACCGACCTGAAAGAGGACATGAAATTCGCCTGGCTTGAACCGTTCTGCAGCCTCTACACCTGCTCGCCGGATGTGTTGGAGAAGAAGCATGGGATGCAGCCGTTCAAGACGTTTCGACTGGGTGGGGATTTGACCAAGGTTTATGACCCGTCCCATGAAAAAGGCAACAAGGGATCGTGAAAAGCGAAAGTCAAAAGCCCCCTCACCCTAACCCTCTCCCGGGGGGAGAGGGGACTGACCGGGGGGGCTGTACGAGATCCGCCGACCTGAAATACCGAGTCGCTCTCTGGTTCTGAAAACAACCGAGATCAGGCTGCAAAGAAATACCAAGCCGATCTCAATGTTTGCAACAACCGAGATCAGGCGCCCTCTCCCTCCGGGAGAGGGCGGGGGGTGAGGGCTGCGTTCGCAAGGCCACCCACGACCTTCGAAGAAACACCGTTTCACCCCTCCAACACCACGGGGGGTTTGGGGGGGCTTTGGCCCTTGACTGTTGGTTCAAACATGGAGAGATCGGGATGGTATTTTCATCCAACGTGTTCCTGTTTCTGTTCTTGCCGATCTTTCTCGGCTTGTACTACCTGAGCGGGCAACGCTATCGCAACCTGCTGCTGCTGATCGCCAGCTACGTGTTCTATGCGTGGTGGCGGGTGGACTTCCTGGCGCTGTTCGCCGGCGTCACCCTGTGGAACTACTGGATCGGCCTGAAAGTCGGCGCCGCCGGCGTACGCACCCAACCTGCCCAGCGCTGGCTGTTGCTCGGCGTGGCGGTGGACCTGTGCATCCTCGGCTACTTCAAGTACGCCAACTTCGGCGTCGACAGCATCAACGCGATGATGACGTCGGTCGGTCTCGAGCCGTTCATCCTGACCCACGTGCTGTTGCCGATCGGTATCTCGTTCTACATCTTCGAGTCGATCAGCTACATCATCGACGTGTATCGCGGCGACACCCCGGCGACCCGCAACCTGATCGACTTCGCGGCATTCGTGGCGATCTTCCCGCACCTGATCGCCGGTCCCGTGCTGCGTTTCCGTGACCTGGCCGACCAGTTCAACAACCGCACCCACACCCTCGACAAGTTCTCCGAGGGCTGCACACGGTTCATGCAAGGCTTCATCAAAAAGGTCTTTATCGCCGACACCCTCGCCGTGGTCGCCGACCATTGCTTCGCCCTGCAAAACCCGACCACGGGCGACGCCTGGCTCGGCGCGCTGGCCTACACCGCGCAGCTGTATTTCGACTTCTCCGGTTACAGCGACATGGCGATTGGTCTGGGCCTGATGATGGGTTTCCGCTTCATGGAAAACTTCAAGCAGCCCTACATCAGCCAGTCGATCACCGAGTTCTGGCGCCGCTGGCACATCAGTCTGTCGACCTGGCTGCGCGACTACCTCTACATCACCCTCGGCGGCAACCGCAAAGGCACGCTGATGACCTATCGCAACCTGTTCCTGACCATGCTGCTCGGTGGTCTGTGGCACGGCGCGAACATCACCTACATCGTCTGGGGTGCATGGCACGGCATTTGGCTGGCGATCGAAAAAATGCTCGGCCTCAACACCTCGCCGCGCAGCCTCAACCCGATCCGCTGGGCGCTGACGTTCCTGCTGGTGGTCATGGGCTGGGTGATCTTCCGCGCCGAGAACCTGCACGTTGCCGGGCGCATGTATGGCGCGATGTTCAGCTTCGGCGACTGGTCGCTGTCGGAACTCAACCAGGCCAGCCTCACCGGTCTGCAAGTCGCGACTCTGGTGGTCGCTTACGTGACCCTGGCGTTCTTCGGCCTGCGTGATCTGTACACCAATCAGCCTCCGGTCAAAACCAAACCTGCGGTCAACGTCGAGTCCGATGGCCCTGCCGCAGCGACCCCGGGCCTGATCAAGGCTGCCCCCGGCGAAAACCCAGCGAGCATCCACGAACCTGGCTACACCGTCGGCGTCGACGCCCAGGTGCAACCGGCGTACTGGACGGCGGACTGGTCGCGCTACGTGATGCGCGGGCTGATCCTGCTGCTGTTCATCGCCTCGATTCTCAAACTCTCGGCGCAAAGCTTCTCGCCGTTCCTTTACTTCCAGTTCTGAGGGATCTGACATGACCCGCTCATTACGCATCTTCTACATCGCGCTGTTTCTGGTGACCCTGCTGGTGCTCGGTCTGTGGTCGGTGCGCAGTTTCTTCGGCTTCAGCACCAATGCCGACGCGACGGTGCTCAACGGCCGCTGGACCAAAGCCGTGGAAACACACTACGACGATGAATTCCCGATCAAGCGTCTGGGCACCAACCTCTGGGCCGCGCTGGATTTCAAACTGTTCAACGAAGGTCGTCCGGGCGTGGTGCTCGGTCGCGATCAGTGGTTGTACAGCGATGAGGAATTCAACCCGATCGTCAACGAAGAGTTGAACCTGCAAGGCAACTACGCACTGGTCGAAGGCGTGCGCCAGACCCTGAAAGAGAAAGGCGTGAAACTAGTGATGGCGATCGTGCCGGCCAAGGTTCGCCTGTACCCGGAACACCTGGGTGAAGTGAAACCGGCGAGCATCCACGCCAACCTCTATCAGGATTTCCACGCCCGTGTCGCGGCGGACAAGATCCTCGCCCCCGACCTGCTCGGCCCGCTGCAAAAAGCCAAGCAGAACGGTCAGCAAGTGTTCCTGCGCACCGACACCCACTGGACCCCGGAAGGCGCGGAAATCGCCGCCAACACCCTGGCCAGGACCATCGCTGACAAGTTCCCGCTCAGCGGCGAGCCGCAGCGCTTCGTCACAACGCCAGCCGAGAAGGTCACGCACAAGGGCGACCTGCGTCTGTTCCTGCCGCTGGATCCGCTGTTCGAAAACCTGATGCCGGCGCAAGAGCCGCTGCAAAAGCGCAACACCGTGGCCGCCGCCGAGCAGCCTGCCGGTGACGACGCGCTGTTCGCCAACAGCGAAGTGCCGGTCGCGCTGATCGGCACCAGCTACAGCGCCAATCCCAACTGGAACTTCGTCGGTGCGCTCAAGCAAGCGCTGCACAGCGACGTCGTGAATTACGCCGAAGACGGCCACGGCCCGATCCTGCCGATGCTCAGCTACCTGAAAAGCGATGACTTCAAGAACAGCCCGCCACAGGTGCTGATCTGGGAGTTTCCTGAACGATATCTGCCTGTGAACAACGAAATCGGTGACGCCGACCCGCAGTGGGTCGCAGAGCTTAAACAAGCCGGCGCGCGCTCCGGGCTGGGTAGAAGCGTCGCGAGCGAAGACAAGACAAGGCAAAAACAGGCGAGGACGCGGAGTTTACGAGCTGTAAATGAGCAGTCCGAGCCTGTTTTTAACGCTGGATTGTCGAGCGCAGCAGCTTCTACCCAGTCCGGCCAACAAAACGTAGCAAGCAACACTAACTCCGAGACGCCCGATCGGGCGCAAAACTGAAAGAGAGGTACACCATGACTTTCACTACAACTCCTCGTCGTCTCGCCAAACGCATTGCTCTGGTTGCTGGTCTGAGCGTGCTGTCGGTCCAGGCCTTCGCCGGTGGCGACGCTGCGCTGTACGGCCCGACCGCACCGAAAGGCTCGACCTTCGTGCGCGTTTACAACGCCAGCAACGCTGAAGTCAGCGCCACCGTCGGCAGCACCAATCTCGCCGACGTCGCGCCGCTGGCCAGCAGCGACTTCAGCTTCATGCCGGGCGGCGACTACAGCGCCAAGGTCGGCAGCCAGACCCTGCCGGTGAAACTCGCCGGTGACCACTACTACACCCTGGTCAACAACGCTTCCGGCGCGCCGCAACTGATCGAAGAACCACCATTCAAGAACAAGCAGAAATCCCTGGTGCGCGTACAGAACCTCAGCGACAAGCCGCTGACCCTGAAGACCGCCGACGGCAAGACTGACGTGGTGCCGAACGTGGCCGCCAAGGGCCGTGGCGAACGTGAAATCAACCCGGTGAAAGTCAGCCTCGCGCTGTACGAGGGCGACAAGAAAGTCGGCGACGTGAAACCGGTTGCGCTGGAGCGCGGTGAGGCAGCAGTGCTGTACGTCACCGGCAACGGCAGCAACCTGTCGCCAGTCTGGGTGAAGCGCCCGGTATCGACTCGCTAAGCACATGAAACCAGGCAGCCGTCGCTGCCCGGCACGGAATAACAACAAGAGTGAAACGACACAGGCTCGTGGCTCTAACCCAATCGATTTTATGGAGTAAACAATATGATTCCGGTGATCTTGTCAGGTGGTAGCGGTTCACGTCTTTGGCCGCTTTCGCGCAAGCAGTTTCCCAAGCAGTTCCTCGCCCTGACCGGCGAACACACACTGTTCCAGCAAACCCTCGAGCGTCTGGTGTTCGAAGGCATGGACACCCCGATCGTGGTCTGCAACAAGGATCACCGCTTCATCGTCAACGAACAGCTGAGCAACCGGAACCTCGAATGCCAGCGCATCCTGATGGAACCGTTCGGCCGCAACACCGCGCCGGCCGTGGCGCTGACCGCGATGATGCTGGTCAATGAAGGTCGCGACGAACTGATGCTGGTGCTGCCGGCCGACCACGTTCTCGAAGACCAGAAAGCCCTGCAACGCGCGCTGGCCCTGGCCACCGTCGCTGCAGAAAACGGCGAGATGGTGCTGTTCGGCGTACCGGCCACCAAACCGGAAACCGGTTACGGCTACATCAAGTCCACCGGCGATTCACTGCTGCCGGAAGGCGTCAGCCGCGTCTCGCACTTCGTGGAAAAACCCGACGTCAAACGCGCCACCGAATACGTCGAGTCCGGCGGTTACTACTGGAACAGCGGCATGTTCCTGTTCCGCGCCAGCCGCTTCCTCGAAGAGCTGAAAAAACACGATCCGGACATCTACGACACCTGCCTGCTGACCCTGGAGCGCAGCACTCAGGATCCGGACACCATCACCTTCGACGAAGCCACCTTCGCCTGCTGCCCGGACAACTCCATCGACTACTCCGTGATGGAAAAAACCCAGCGCGCCTGCGTGGTGCCCCTGTCGGCAGGCTGGAGTGATGTCGGCTGCTGGTCGTCGCTGTGGGAAGTCAACGAGAAGGACGCCAACGGCAACGTCAGCAAGGGCGATGTGGTGATCCAGGACAGCAAGAACTGCATGATCCACGGCAACGGCAAACTGGTGTCGGTGATCGGTCTGGAAAACATCGTGGTGGTCGAAACCAAGGACGCCATGATGATCGCCCACAAGGACAAGGTTCAGGGCGTCAAGCAGATGGTCAACACCCTCAACGAGCAGGGCCGCAGCGAAACCCAGAACCACTGCGAGGTCTACCGTCCGTGGGGTTCCTACGACTCGGTGGACATGGGCGGGCGCTTCCAGGTCAAGCACATCTCGGTCAAACCGGGCGCGTGCCTGTCGCTGCAGATGCACCACCACCGCGCCGAACACTGGATCGTGGTCAGCGGCACCGCCGAAGTGACCTGCGACGAGAACGTGTTCCTGCTCTGCGAAAACCAGTCGACCTACATCCCGATCGCCTCGGTGCATCGCCTGCGCAACCCGGGCAAGATCCCGCTGGAAATCATCGAAGTGCAGTCGGGCTCGTACCTGGGCGAAGACGATATCGAGCGCTTCGAAGATATCTACGGTCGCTCGACCCCGATCGAACGCGGCGTGTCGGTGAAAACCATCGCGCAGTGATCGCTCTGCAATAAGAAGCCCCCGTCCAGCCCGCTGCGTCCCCTATCCGCAACGGGTTGGGCGGGGGCTTTTTTTAACCGGTCTTTCGCCCGAAGATCGGTATGACCGCCCGGCTCATGGTTTTCCTGACGCGCGTCTGTGGATAAACCGAAACCGTTGCATTGGTTTTCTTGAAAAAACCGGCGCTGCCCGGGCTGTAATGCTCGATCCCGCTGGCGCCCTGAATGGTCTGGTAATGGATGTTCCAGTGTTGCTGCTTGCGGTCGTATTTCATGAAGGCGAAACCGGTCGTGAGGTTTTCCTGACGACCCTGATCGTCGGGTGCATAGCCGTAATCCTGATACTCCATGGCAGCGGCCTGGCCCATTCCGTGGCCTTCGGAAAGGTCGTTGTATTGCGCGTTTTCCTTTCCACCCTCCACATGCCGGACACGAAGCACATTGTCGTTCAGTTGATCCACCGTCAGTGAGCAACCACTGAAACCGGGGGTAAATACATGGTCCGGTTGCGTTCCCGACGGATTCAGCGGGATATCGACATAGCCACCCTGAGGCGCCCAGAACCCCGAGACTGCATTGTGCTTGTCGGGCATCTCGCCCTTGCCGATGTCGACAATTCTCAATGCATTGAACTCACCTTTGCTGGTGCCCGAATAGGCGATTCGGTCCAGGCTGAAGATCAACTCGCCCTTGCCGTCCTTACGCGTCAATTGAGCCACCGTGTCGCTTGAATAGCGGCCAGGCGCCGGATCGAGAAACTGAGTACTGATCTCGATCTTGCCGAGTTCGCCAACCTCCAGCGCCTTCTGGATATTGCCGGGCTTGCCTGTCGCGGGAACGCTGCGCAGCGGATTGCCCCGGTCGACTTGCACAGCGTCCGCAATCTCACGAGCGGCCCCCGTGGCGATCACTGGTTGCCATAAACCGTTGGCCAGTTTCTTGCGGGTAACCGCTCCCTCGTCGTCGATGAAGGTAAGCGGATTGTTGTGAACCATTCGAAAGAGATTCACCCCGTCGGCATACTCCGCAGGATCGGCACTGGCCCAGCGCAGCAACCACGAGATGTAATAACGCAGCCCGAAGTAGTCGAGCCCGGTGGCATCGCGCTCCTTGCTCGAGTAACGGACGAATTTGTAGCTGAATTCGCCGTCCTGCCAGGCGCTGGTGCCGAAAGGGTGAAACTTTTCCCGGCTGATCACCGCACCGTCATCGGCGGTTTCCAGACTGACCGACCCCAGGTGATCAACATGCTGGTATCGATAACGATTGTTGAGTCCCGAAGGCGGCGGGCTCTCCCAGTGCTGTACTTGAACGTTGTCGGCAATGATGACCTGCAACCGTTCGCCGGTACCGTTGTCGGTGCGCAATTGCAGTCCAGGCAAATAGCGCACATCGGCAATCAGGGTGCGGACGTTGGTTAAAGAAGAACGGATCTTGCGTACTCGCTGGCTGCTGCCATCGTAGAGATAGACCTCTTGATCACTGAGCCCGGAGGCACGCTCCACCGGGCTGACCGATTGCAGTTGGTTGCGCAGGTTCCAGCTCAGCAGCCGCCCCGGTTCCAGCTGCAGCAGGTTGCCTCTGCGGTCGTATGCGGCTTCGATTTGAGCGTCGTCGGGAGGTGCGTCGTCATAAGGCAGAGCGCGGTTGCTATAACTCGCCGGTTGCAGTTTGCGGCCATGATTTTGTGCGCCGACATGAGTCAGCCTGCGCAGGTTGCCACCCGGATCAAATTCGTAAGTCTGTTGATAGTTACTGACCGCCGCCGGATCGACACGCCCCATCGATTGCGGGCTCTGACTGGCACTCCCGGCTTCCCAGCCAGACGCCATGATCAACTGATAAAGGCTGTCGTAGACAAAGCGGCTGACCGGATCGATTCGCTGGTTGGCGAAGTAACGGATCGGTAGTGCCTTGTCTTCGATGTTCAGGACATTGCCTATCCTGTCGTACCCATAACTCAGGTGTTGCAGCACCCCACCATGAGTGTCTTCGTCCCGACGGACCATCAGGCGACCGTCTTCGGGCCGGTATGCGCGGGTAGTTTGCACACCGTTGCCGGCGGTTTCCTGCTCGATACTGCCGTAAGCGTTGTAGTGAATATCGCTGATCAGGATCTGTTCAGGCTCCCCCCTCAACTGCAATCGGCGCTCGTGCAAGCGGCCATCGACGGTCAGCGCAAATGTATGCCGGTTTTCTCGGGCGTCCGTCTGCTCCAGTACATCGCCCAGCGCACCATGGCGCCACCGCGATGTCGCACCGGCGCCGGGTTCCCACAGCCGTGCACGATCCGCCTCCTGCTCCGGCCAGTGGGGTGTCAGCGGTTCCAGCGTGAAGTGGCGGGTGTCCTCGGTGCAGAGACCGCTGATTGCAAACGCGCCGAACAGCACACTGCCCGCCGGATGGTCATGACGAATCAGCTGACCGTACTGGTTATGCGACTGATCCCCGCTGCCGGGATGACCGTAGGTCAGGCGCTCGACACAACGCCGAGGCTCGCCTGTGCCTTCTTCGAATATCGTGACGGGGCGCAGCAAATTGTCGTATTCGATCTCGCGCAGCGTCTGACGGCTGTCCCAACCGAGCACCGTTTGCGTGGCGAGCCCCTTCAACTCGATTTGCGTGCCGGCATCGACGCTGTCCGAACGTATGACCGAGGCGTCCAGTACAAACACCTGCGTCAGATTGGCCGGCGTCAGCGGGTCGCCGGCCTGTGACAGCCAAAGCCGCGGATCCCAGTGTTTCACCGCATTCCCTGCCGGATCGTGAAGCGTGCGGTTAATCCGGAGATCGACCGGGCCGCCCTCGACGGTTCGACAATAGTCGACCGTGCGAACCGGCAAGCCGCGCGGGTCGACCACAGACACCCTCGGCGTATTGATGTGCAAGCTCATGGAGCGCGCTCCCCCGCAACCGGCACTCGTTGTGACTCTGGCATCTGAGCAAGCTCAGCGCTATTTCGGCTACTGTCAGAAATTACAGTCACGACCAACGGCGCACTCGATCAATCCGTGAATGTCCATTCCCGCGCCCCTTCGGTAGGATGGTCATCACGAGTTCAAGGAGCGTTCGAACATGTTCATCGGCGTCTTGCTGGTCATCACCTGGCTGATCCTGCTGTTGCGCTATCCGGCCAAGGCCTTGCCGGTGTCCATGGCGGCCGCAGTCGGCCTCGGGCTGGTGGCGATGTGGGTGGTGTGGCTGGACAACCGCGAGGTCAAGCAACTGGCGCGGCTCGAGTTGCGCATCAGCTATGCACCCGGGCAGTGCCCGGCGGATCGTCCGCTGCAACTGAAGATGAACAACGGCAACGACGTGCCGCTGACCGAACTGCGCTGGCGTATTGCAGCTTATGCGCCGGGCGACACGGTGAATCTGGCCGACAATCAATACGCCGCCCCGCGCTATCGCGGCCCCGGCGAACTGCAGGCCGGCGGTAATTGGGAAGACTGCTTGCCGCTGCCGCCGTTGCGTCCCGGTTATCGCCCGCAAACCCTGGAGTTTCGCGCCGAGCGATTGCAGGGTAGTTTCTCCGACTGATCCCCTCCCCTCACACTTTGCACAAGGAATGCGCCATGCCCGTTGCGTTGATTACCGGTTGTTCCAGCGGCATCGGCCGCGCCCTCGCCGATGCCTTCAAGAGCGCTGGCTACGAGGTCTGGGCCAGTGCGCGCAAGGCTGAAGATGTCGCCGCGCTAAGCGCCGCCGGGTTCACCGCGGTGCAGCTCGACGTAAACGACAACGCAGCGCTGGAGCAACTCGCCGAGCGAATCAACCAGCAGCATGGCGGCCTCGATGTGCTGATCAACAACGCCGGTTACGGCGCCATGGGCCCGCTGCTCGACGGCGGCGTGGCGGCCATGCAGCGCCAGTTCGAAACCAACGTGTTTTCGATTGTCGGCGTGACCCGTGCGCTGTTCCCGGTGTTGCGTCGGGCGAAGGGGCTGGTTGTGAATGTCGGCAGTGTTTCCGGTGTTTTGGTCACGCCATTTGCCGGGGCGTATTGCGCGTCGAAAGCGGCGGTGCATGCGCTGAGCGATGCGTTGCGCATGGAACTGGCGCCGTTCGGCATTCGCGTGCTGGAAGTGCAACCGGGGGCGATTCAGTCCAGCTTCGCCAAGAATGCCGGGCACGAGGCCGAACAACTGATCAACGAACAATCGCCGTGGTTTCCCCTGCGCGATGGCATTCGTGCACGAGCCAAGGCGTCCCAGGACAAACCAACCCCGGCCAGCGAGTTTGCTGCCGAGTTGCTCAAGGCTGTGCAGCAAAGCAAGCCGCCACGGCTGATCCGCATCGGCAATGGCAGCCGGGCGTTGCCGTTGCTGGCGACGTTGTTGCCAAAAGGGTTGCTGGAGTCGACGTTGATGAAGCGGTTCGGGTTGCGTGGGCAGCTTTGAAATACAAGGCGTGACGCAGAGCGTCACAGGATGCATTCCCACGCAGAGCGTGGGAACGATCAATGGCTAAAACGCGGTCTGTCAGTGATCCACGGTGTCCTGCTTCACCACCACCGTGCAGGTAATCCCCGCCGCCAGCAGCACACCCTCCGGCACTTCATCGATGTGAATCCGCACCGGCACCCGCTGGGCCAGACGCACCCAGTTGAATGTCGGGTTCACATCGGCAATCAGTTCGCGGCTTTCCGGGTTGTCACGGTCGTAGATGCCACGGGAAATACTTTCCACGTGGCCCTTCAGGACTTCGCCGCTCATCAATTGCATGTCGGCTTTGTCGCCAACCCGCACGTGAGGCAGTTTGGTCTCTTCGAAGAAGCCGTAGACCCAGAACGAGTTCATGTCGACCACGGCCATTTTCGCTTCGCCGATTCGGGCGTAGTCGCCGCGATGCACATTGAGGTTGGTCACGTAGCCGTCAACCGCCGCCCGCACTTCGGTGCGTTTGAGGTTGAGTTCAGCCGCTTCAAGTTGCGCCTGGGCCTGTTGGTAATCGGCCAGTGCGGAATCGGCGATGTTGCTGGCGTCGTCGCGGTTTTCCTTGGAGATCACCAGGTTGTCCAGATCGGCGCGGCGATGGGCGTTGACCTTGCGCATCTCCCACGTGGCCTTGCGCGAAGCCACCAGCGACTGCGCCTGTTTCACCGCGAGGCGATAATGCTCGGCGTCGATCTGCATCAGCAGATCCCCCTTCTTCACCAATTGGTTGTCACGTACCGGCACGTCGACCACTTCACCGGTGACGTCGGCCGCGACGTTGATGATGTCGGCGCGGACCCGGCCGTCGCGGGTCCACGGGGTGTTCATGTAGTGTTCCCACAACGTGCGGCCGATCCACAACGCCAGGGCCAGCACCAGCAGGGTCGCGAGCAGGCTGAAAAACTTTTTCATCAGAACGTTCTCAACGGTAGACAGTCAGCGCCATCGCGCCGAACAGACAGGTAAACAGGCTCAGACGCAGCAGCGCCGGGTGCCAGAAAAAGCGGTACAGATCGAACCCGGACAAGAACCGGTCCAGCGCCCAGGCCAGTGCCGCAGCGACGAAAAACATCAGGGCCATGGTCGGCATGTACACGCCGTGGAAGGCGATTTCACGAGGCATGGGCAAGTCCTTCGGGCTTGGCGATGGCGTAGGCAGCAAGGGGCGATTGCGGGTCGAGCAACGAGGTGCGGATGAAGTGCAGGTAACTTTTCACCCGCCGCAGGGCCGAGGTATCGAAGTGCGGCGCGAACGGTTCATCGGTGGCGGCGACACGGCTGATCGCGTGATCGACCGCGACCAATGCGCGTTCCAGATTGCTCGAATTCGGTTGCAGGAACAGCCGCACCAGCGAACGCCCCATGACCCGGATCGCCTGACGCCATGGCTGGGATTCGGCATACGCCGGGTGCACCGGCAGGATCGCCTGTTCCTTGCGCAGCTCGATGATCGCGTGGCCGACTTCCAGCACCACGAACATCCAGCGCAGCAGGTTTTTCTGCACCAGCGGCTGACCGGCCGCCAGACCGTAAGCCTGATGCATCAGGTCGCGGGTACGGCTTTCGAAACTCGACGCCAGGCCCTTGAGCTTGCCGCTGATCGCGTACACCACTTGCCCGCGCAGGTCCTGCTCCAGGCGTCGCCACAACCAGCGGCTGTTCGGCGGCAGAATGATCGCGCCCGCCGCTGCGCAGACCAGCATGCCCATGACCATGGCGATGTAATCGTTGATGAAGGTGTAGGGGTTGTAGATCGTCAGGTTGTCCGGTACTGAACCGGTGCTGAAGAAGATCAGCAGACCGAGGCCGACGCCTGCGTATTGCGGCCGCGACGCGAGGAACGAACCGAGCACGATCACCGGCGCGAGCATCACGCACAGCAGCGGGAAACCATCGATCCACGGGAAGATGAAAAACATCTCGACGAAGCCGATCAACGCCCCGAGGAATGTACCGCAGGCCATCTGGAACGCCATGCGTTTCGGGTTCGGTGTCGCCGCCGAAAGGCCCACGGTGGCGGCAGCGATCAGGGTCATGGTCGCGCCGCTCGGCCATGCAGTGGCGACCCAGTAACTGCCGAGCACGACGAGGATGAACGTGGCGCGAATCCCCGAAGCCGCAGCCGCCCACCAACTGGTCTGCGGGGTGAACGGCTCGTCCCAGCGCTCGCGCTCGTGGCTGTGATCGGCCAGCGAGGCGTGGGTCTGTGCATAACCGTGCAGGTCATCGACAAAGCGATAAAGCAGTTCGTACGCGGTGTGGAAATCCAGCAGCTCGGCGTCGCTCGGCGCGCGCTCCTGGAAGGCCGCCCGCAGACTGCGCACCCGCGTCGGCAAACCTTCCTTGTACGCCGTCAGCGCCGTCACCAGACGCGCCGCATCCGGGCTGGTCAGGGCACGACCACTGAAGCCGTCGAGCACTTCGGCCAGATCCTGCAGGCCCGGCTTGATCGCCGCCACGACATGCTCTTCGTCATTGACGCGCAGACGCTCGAGCAACTGGTGCAAGGCATTGAAACGGGTGGTGATGCCCATGAACTCGCTGTTCAGGCGACTGAGCCGACCGTTGCGCCGACGCATGTGCGGGTCTTCGAACACGGTCACGCTGCGCAGCCCTTCCAGCCCCACCGCTTCGGCGATGAAGCGCACGTTGCTGGCCTCGAACGACTCCGGTTTGCTGCGTCCGCGCAGGCCATCGGTGACGAATAACGCGAACACACCGAAGCGCTGATACAAGGCATTGCGCATCGCCGCACTGGCGGTCTGCGGCAGGATCGCGGCGCTGACCAGGGTCGAGCAGAGAATCCCCAGCGAGATTTCCAGCACCCGCCACACTGCCGCCATGAACGCACCGTCAGGATGGGCCAGCGCCGGCAGGCCGACCATCGCGGCGGTGTACCCGGCCAGCACAAAACCGTAGGCGCGGAAGTTGCGGCAACGGGCGGCGCCGGCCGAGCAGATCCCGACCCAGATCGCCAGCGAACCGAGGAACAATTCGGTGTTCTGGGCGAACAGGGAAATCAGCGTGACCATCATCGCCGACCCGGCCAGGGTGCCGAGGAAGCGATAGAAACTCTTGGCGAATACCTGGCCGCTCTGCGGCTGCATGACGATGAACACGGTGATCATCGCCGTGCGCGGTTGCGGCAGCTCCAGGCGCATCGCCAGCCACAGGGTCAGGAACGCGGCGATCAACACCTTGAAGATGTAGACCCAGGTCACGCCGTCGCTGCGCGCCCAGTCGAAGAAACCCCGGCGCCATTCCAGGGAGTAGAGCCAGCGCAAAGGTGCGGGCAAGGGAGTCATTAAGGCTTGCTCAGTGGTCGAGGGCTTGAAGAAGGGCCGGGGTTTTCGGTGCGGCGGTCTGTTCGGCAGTCGGCACGTCTTTACCTGCGCCAAGACCACCACCCAATGCCGTCACCAGTTCCGCATGGGCACTCAAACGCGCGGCCTGCACCTGCTGCTGAACCTGCTGCTGTTTGAACAGCAGGGTCTGGGCGTTGAGCACATTGAGGTAATCGGTGAGCCCGCGCTGGTAGGCGATCATCGCGATGTCGTAGGTCTTCTGCGCCGTGGCCACGGATTCGGCGGCGAACGTCTGCTGCTTGTCCATCGACTCGCGGCGGATCAACTGGTCGGAGATATTCTTCAACGCATTGACCAGGGTCTGGTTGTAATGCGCGACGGCCATGTCATAACCCGCCGACGCTTCACCGAGTTCGGCGCGCAGTCGTCCGCCGTCGAAGATCGGCAGGGAGATCGCCGGCCCGACGTTGTAGTTGAGCTTCTTGCCGGTCAAAAACTCCAGCGCCCCACCGCCGGTGGCCATGTAGCCGAGGCTGCCGACCAGATCGACGTTGGGATAGAACCCGGCATGCGCGACTTCGATCCCGCGCGCCTGCGCCGCCACTTGCCAGCGACTGGCGACCACGTCCGGACGCTGGCCAAGCAGTTCGGCGGGCAATGCCGACGGCAGTTTCAGCGCAGCGCCGAGGGACAGGGTCGGACGCTGCAATTGCGCGCCGGCGCCCGGCCCTTTGCCGGCCAGTGCCGCGATCTGGTTGCGGCTCAGGGCGATTTCTTCGTCCAGCGCATCCAGTTGCCGATGGGTTTCCGGCAGCGGGGTTTCAGCCTGGCTGACTTCGAAGTGCGTGCCGATCCCGCCGTTCAGGCGCTTCTGCGCCAGTTCGAGAATCTGCTGTTGCTGCTTGAGCGTCGCCGCGACGATGTCGCGCTGAGCGTAATGCAGCGACAACTCGATGTAGGCGCGCACGATGTTGTTCTGCAACTCGAGCTGCGCCTGGCGCGCCTCGGCAACGCTCATGTGCGCGAGGTCCACCGCACGTTCGGTGCTGTTGCTTTCACGGCCCCAGAGGTCGAGGGCGTAACTGAAACCCAGCGCGGCGTTGTTGTCCCAGGTCGTGGTATTGGCCAGCTCGCCGGGGCCGTAGAACTGGTCGGTGGGCCAGTTGTGGCGCTTGAGGGTCGACTCGCCATTGATCTGCAACGACTCGGCGGATTCGGCGACACCGGCCATGGACCGGGCCTGACGCACTCGCGCGGCGGCCATGGCCATGGTCGGGCTGCCCTGCACGGCAAGGTCGATCCAGTGATTGAGTTGCGGGTCGCCGTAGGCTTGCCACCACTGCGCGGTGGGCCAGTTTGCGTCACGGGCGGCGTGGGCGATGGCCTCGTCGGTGGCCAGTTCATTGGCCTCCAGAGCCTTGCCCTGCGGGGCAATCCCTCCAGTTCCGATGCAGCCGCTGAGACCTAACGAAATAGCCAGAACACTGAGCGGCAAAAGCGCTCTGTTGATGCGACGCGGCACTGCTGCGAATTCCTGAGGTGGGGGATGTTTCGAGGTGGGCGCAATTCTAGGGGGCGCCCCGAACGGCGATAAGCTGGGTTTTCTGCGAATCTTTGTTACGGTTAACGAGATAATCCCTTGGTCGGGGGTCTCAGCCCCTGAAACTTCGTGTCACAA
Source organism: Pseudomonas sp. MWU12-3088 (assembly GCF_023242405.1). Lineage (NCBI taxonomy): Bacteria > Pseudomonadati > Pseudomonadota > Gammaproteobacteria > Pseudomonadales > Pseudomonadaceae > Pseudomonas > Pseudomonas sp. MWU12-3088. Next base: position 1,304 of record NZ_JALJEA010000015.1, on the reverse strand, counting down.
TTTGCCATCTCCCTTGAGAGCACCCCATGGACACTTTGCAAAACATGCGCGCCTTCAGTTGTGTGGCCGAAGCCGGCAGCTTCACCGCCGCCGCCGTGCAACTCGACACCACCACGGCCAACGTCTCGCGCGCGGTCTCCAATCTGGAAGCCCACCTGCAAACCCGCCTGCTGAATCGCACGACTCGACGCATCGCCCTCACCGAGGCCGGCAAGCGCTACCTGCTGCGCTGCGAGCAGATCCTCGCCTATGTCGAAGAGGCCGAAGCCGAAGCCAGCGAAGCCCACGCGCGCCCGGCCGGTCAGTTGAAAGTGCACACCATGACCGGCATCGGCCAACACTTCGTGATCGACGCCATCGCCCGCTACCGCAAGACCCACCCGGACGTGACCTTCGACCTGACCATGGCCAACCGCGTGCCGGACCTGCTCGACGAAGGCTACGACGTGTCCATCGTCCTGGCCCGCGAACTGCCGGACTCGGGCTTCGTCTCGCAACGCCTGGGCATCACCTACAGCATCGTCTGCGCCTCCCCGGCCTACGTGAAAGCCAACGGCTGCGCACAGAAACCCAGCGACCTGCTGAACCACGCCTGCCTGCGTCTGGTGAGCCCGGTGATCCCTCTGGAAAAATGGGCCTTCGACGGCCCGGAAGGCCAGGAAATGGTCACCATCAACAGCTCACCGTTCCTGGTGAACTCCGCCGACGCGATGAAAACCGCGATCACCAGCGGGATGGGTGTCGGTGTATTGCCGGTGTATGCCGCGATCGAAGGCCTGCGCAATGGCTCGCTGGTGCGGGTCATGCCGAACTACCGCTCACAGGAACTGAACCTGTATGCGATCTACCCGTCGCGGCAGTATCTGGATGCGAAGATCAAGACCTGGGTCGAGTATCTGCGCGGGTCGTTGCCGGAGATATTGGCGGGGCATCAGGCGGAACTGGCGGCTTATGAGATGAGTGGGAGTCTGGCGGGGGTTCGGGTGGCGAATTGAGTTGGTCCTCCTGAAATTGGTGCGATGTTGAGAGCGCCCCCCCTCACCCTAACCCTCTCTCCGAGGAGAGGGAACTGACCGAGTTGTTTGGGAGAGGTGCGCCGACGTGAACGACCGAGTCGAACTCAAGAAAAAAAGCACACATTCCGCTTCTACTTTGGCTTTCCACCACTCAACACAATGAGCGTTAGCTCGAGTACCGCTTTTGACGTGCCGGCCCCATCACGCCCTGAGCCTGTCCGTCAACTCGTGAGCACCTCGGGCAGCGGCTTTATCAACGCTGATCCGCGTTGCACTAAAGCCTGCAAG